>NZ_JBLKCZ010000004.1:0-312600 GCF_047530595.1 Enterobacter sp. 01-M-02-SI-ECC
TGTTTCAGTCGGAGGAAAGTCTATCAGTAAAGAGAATGAGAGATCAAAGTGGTCATTTTAATTGAGCTGGATAACGGACATTTCAATTGAGCCTTGACAAATATGAGATCAGAAGAAATCTGGCATCTTATGGGCATCGTTGGCGTTGGCCTGAATGCTAATGACCTCTGAGTGTGTCTTCTCAAGTGCTGCTATCATCACGCTGATCGTCTCACAGTGCATGGCTTACCGTTTTGCCCTGTTGATATAAGCCTGTAAACCCTCAGCAAGAAAATCAAACACCGTTTTACAGGCCCGGCTTTGGCGTAAATCCTCATGCATCACCAGCCAGGTGTCCAGATGAAACGCAAAGTAATCAGGAATTATGCGTGGACACTGGGATCCTGATGGTACAACGATGACCACAGCTATAAAGCACGTCGCGGAGCATGCCGGTATTAAGGCGAAGGTGAAGTCATTTCCATGGTGGCTGGTTTCTGCAATGAGTCCGTTTAACACCACGCTGCGTGAAATGCGGGAGATGCGCTATCTCTGGGAGCAGACAATAGAGATGGATAATTCAAAACTGATCGCCTTTTTAGGTCATGAACCGCAGACCCCCCTTACCGAGGCCGTGCGTTCTACATTAGCAGGCCTGGGGTGTATTTAACATAACCTGCACGTTTAGAAAAGGTTGAAAGACATCTGATATACTTCAGCTTTTGAAAAACGCTGCCGTAAGCAAATGGAAATTGAATTAAATAAGAGTGTTAAAGAGAGAGTTTTCCATGCTGTCATTTTTGAAGTGACGGCCAACGTTGTCATCGCGCTGTCTCTCGCCAGGCTGATGAACGTGTCGGTACTCCAGTCAGGCTCATTGTCCGTGATATCCGCCCTTACCGCCACGGTCTGGAATTTTATTTTTAATAAGCTCTTTGACTCCCTGCAGAAAAAACATCAGTTTCAGCGCACATTTCTCGTTCGCGCAATCCATGCGGTTGGTTTTGAAACGGGACTTATCATCTCCTTAATCCCTGTGGCAATGGTTATGCTGAACCTGACCGTGGCTGAGGCATTTTTTGTTGAGATTGGTCTGGTGCTGTTTTTCCTGCCCTATACGATGCTGTTTAACTGGCTTTACGACTACCTGCGCTGGACGTTCGTTAGACGGAAACGTACGGCGTTATAGCTATAGTAGATCAATGTAAAAAATGAAGAGGAAGAAAAATGCGAAGTCTCCTGGCTAAAGGAATTTGTCTTGCGTTAGCGTTGTCCGCCGCCGGGACGGCGCTGGCCGCTCAGAAAGAGAGCCATGACGACAAGCTCAACGGGATAACCATTTTCGCTCAAAAAGAGTCTCAGGGAAGCCAATGGGACAGTACAACGGGCGAAGCAAAATATATGGTCAGCTATAAAGTTACGCTTGATAACGCGTCGGGTAAAAGTATTGAACCGGGCAAAGATAATAAGATGTGTTTCTTCCTGTTTGATAAAAACGGAAAAACATTTATGAGCACCGGCATTGAGCTTGAGATGTTGAAAAAATACAACCCGCGGGACAACAGAACAGGATTGGTCTATTTTTCCAGCTCAAACCCTGCCGTTTTAAATATGCCATTTGTCCGCTTCGGCATCGGAAAAGACTGCATAAATTGATGACTGTCACATTGACACGTTCTTTCGTATGTTCGCCCCACTCTCCTTCTATACTGGTTATCTCTCCATCTCATAAAGGAAGAAACCATGTTCGATCATGTGAAATTCGGCGTCAGTGATTATGAAAAAAGTAAAACCTTCTTCCTCCATGCGCTTAAGCCGCTTGGTGTAGAACTCATTGATGAAGGCACGCCAGACTACGGTGTCGAAATGAGTTCAGGCGACGTTTCGCTTTGTCTTTTTCAGACAAATGATAAACCTGCTCCTCTGCATCTGGCGTTTGTGGCCGACACGCGCCAGCAGGTCGATGCATTTTACCATGCCGCCCTGCGCGCCGGCGGACGTGATAACGGCGGGCCGGGGTTGAGGTCATACGGTGAAAATTACTATGCCGCGTTTGTCATTTCGCCTGATGGCCATAATATCGAGGCGGTGTGCCATGCGCCGGAAAGTCTGTAGCTCAGCCCTTCTCTCAGAAGCGATTAAATGATCTGTTATGCATCTTTTTGCACGATAATGCACGAAAGAGTTTCATAACGCGGCCTCAATCCCGTATGGTATCGGTAGTAAACGTGCAACTTCATGCAATAACACTGACAGAGGTACCTATGACACAACAGCTAATTTTAATTGCCGGCCCCTATCGCAGCGGAACCGAAGGCGTTCAGGCACGTATTGATGAGAATCTGGCGCGTCTCGAAAGCGCAGCACTAGCCGTTTACCAGCGGGGTCACATCCCGGTCATTGGTGAATGGCTGGCTTTGCCGTTGGCAAAAGCCGCAGGATCGAAAGCGGTTGGTGATGAAATCAGTGAAGCGATGCTGTACCCCGTTGCTCACCGGCTAATAGCTAAATGTGATGCCATTTATCGTATTGCCGGTCCGTCTAAAGGTGCCGATATGGACATTGAGGTTGCCCGCAAATATGGCCTGAAGGTTTATACCGCACTTGAGAACATTCCTGAGGCTTAAGGCAGTCCGCCAGCCAGCCTGTGCTCACAGGCTGGCTATCAGAGAGTGACACTCTCTGAGGTCAACACGACGGATACTCCCTTTTCCGATACCGCGCGGATCCACTCCTTATCGGTATTGTCTTCCACGACGATGGTATTCACCGATGACACATCGCCAATCACAAACGAAGACGCTGTGTTGATCTTTTCAGGAGAAGCCAGCACAACCGTCTCCGCGGCTCTGCCGGAAAATGCACGTTTGATGCACGCTTCTTCGAAATCGCCGGTTGTCAGCCCCGCCTCAGGATGGATCCCGGTCACGCCCATAAAGAACAGATCTGCATGAATATTTTCGATGCCTTCGATGGCCGCAGCGCCGACCGCAACAATGGAGTGCTTATACAAGCGACCGCCGATCAGAATCACCTCGATGGACGGATGATCCACAAGCCCCAGGGCGATGCTCGGACTGTGCGTAACCACCGTGATGCGCAGATCTGGAGGGAAAAGAGTAATCAGCTCCGAAGTAGTCGTGCCACCGTCAACGATCACCACCTGGCCTGATGAAATCAGCTGCGCGCCTTTGCGGGCGACCCGTTTTTTCGCATCCATTTTCACGGATTGCCGTTCGGCAAAGGGAGCAATAGCAGAAGATGACGGCAGCGCGCCGCCGTGAACGCGCTGCAAACGCCCTTCTGCCGCCAGCTCGCGCAAATCACGCCTGATGGTGTCTTCAGAGACATCAAAGAACATGCTGAGCACTTTTGACTGGACCTGGCCTTCGGTGCCGAGCTTTTCGAGGATCAATTGTTTTCGCTGACTGGTGAGCATCATGAATTCCTGATATTGCATGTTTTATCTTGAAGATGCACGATAATGCTGTTTATGATAATTACTCTACGTAAGGAGAAACAAACGTGCAATCAAAACGTGCAGATGTGCGCATCATTGACAGTGAAACCCTGTCAGATAACTGGTACAACCTTAAAAAGTACACCTTCGACCTGCAGCGCCGTGACGGCGAATGGCAACGACAGCAACGAGAGGTCTACGACCGTGGCAACGGCGCGACTATTCTTCTCTACAACCGTGAGAAAAAGACGGTGATCCTGACGCGCCAGTTCCGCTTCCCTGTCTTTATCAACGGCCATGAGGACAATCTAATCGAAGCCGCTGCGGGGTTGCTGGACAACATGGATCCCGAGAGCCGCATCAAAGCAGAAGCGGAAGAAGAGACAGGATTTCAGGTTTCGAGCGTGCAGAAAATCTTTGAAGCCTATATGAGTCCAGGCTCCGTCACGGAAAAACTCTATTTTTATCTTGCCGAGTATCAGCCAAAAGACAGAACCGGCGCAGGCGGCGGGATCAAGGCTGAGGGAGAAGATATCGACGTGCTGGAAATGACGCTTGAAGAGGCATTATGCGGCATTGAAACAGGCAAGATTGTCGACGGTAAAACCATCATGCTGCTTTATCATATTGCTCTGAAAGGCATTATGTAGCCTGCGGGTTAAAATCCTGATTTGAATCTGGGTCGGTACGCTTGTGCAATACTCAAATGCAAAGCGGAAAACCTCCTAAATTTTGCAGCCTACTATATTTAGTTAACGATCTCGGGATTTGACAAAATCTTCAAAAATTCACTGAGTCATCTGCATTTTCCATTAGAAATGCCACACGTTCGCCAGGCTACCAGTTGAGGTAGCCTGTCTTATCTGTTGGCTGGATTAAAATGCGACTCGCTACAGATAACGAAGCATATTATACTTGCTCCTCCATTCGAACAGGAGGCAGCAACTCACGTGAAGGATACATATTACAGCGACATAACGATCAATACGCTAATTCAGAGTGAGCTGGACGCGTTTTTTGAGGATTTCAATGGGATCGTCTTCGCCTACGCCATTATGAACAAGAAAGATCCTTCACAGATGCGGATAATCAATAACAGCCCCGAGTGGTTTGATATCTACCTCGACAGAAAATACCAGTTCATTGACCCTGTTATCATTCGGGCTTTGCGCTGTGTTGAAGATTTTTTCTGGGAAAGTGATGTCATCCTGTCTGATGGTTATAACCTGACGCGCATTTTCAACGAAAGCGTCCAGTATGATATCTACCAGGGGCAGACGTTCCCTCTGCATGACTATCTTAATAATCTTGTCGTCTTATCCGTCATCAGTCCTAAGCATTCTGGTATTGATATAGAAAAATATCGGCCACAATTTCTAAGCTTCCTTGTTCAACTGCATCAGAAGACACTCAATCTCTATAGCCAGCATCAACAGAAAAAGAATGTTTTTCTGTCGCCACGTGAGAGACAAATCCTTAAATGGGTCAGCGCCGGGAAAACCTACGCAGAAATTTCTGTTATTTTGTCTATTGCTGAACGCACCGTAAAATTCCATATGGGGAATGTAATGAAAAAACTCGGTGTGAATAATGCCAGACACGCAATTAAACTTGGAACAGAACTACGATTACTGGACGACTGAGCCTCAGCCACTGGTTATAAGTGGCGTAAATGCTCCAGCATTTCGCGAAGCCAGTGACTGGATTTATCTTTTCTAATAATGTCTTCAATAATGTTGATACTGGCAGGCATAAATATATAGTAAATAACCTCTCCTTTTTCAGACAAGCCGCGTTGAATAACTTCAACTTTCCAGTTTGCATGGCGAAAAATGGCATACATACCACGACTGACTACTGCATACATTCCATGATATTTATTCTTAATGCAATAAATATTCATCGCAAGAAACAATGCCTTACTGGCGGGCACGCCCTGCAGACTTGAGGAGTCTCGTCTTTCTTTATCTAAAAATAAACGGCTAATTTCACAGCAGGGAACATCTGTCGGTAAAATAATGGTTTCGGCAAAATAATTGTGAAAAATTTCACTTATCATTGTCGGATGCGTCGAATTAATGAATCGCGCGCCGCATAACAACTCTCCCTCATACATACCCAACAAGTATGTCGTGTTTGGGTTGTCAAATTGATCCTTTTCCATATCTTCAACGCATTCAACTTTCCAGTCGAGTCGGTCCCGAAAGGTTTTTCTCCTGAGTCGGAAGAGTTCGCGGGCTAATGCTGACGGTAAATCATCGTAATCATGCAAAAAAAACTCAATAACAGAATTCATTGCTCTTATTCCTGATAATAACACCTGAAACTATTATCCCCTGTCTTTTAGGACAGCTTTCATTGTGCATGGTATTCCTTATACTTGAAAAGTACCCGGCCACTAAGTCCTCGTGAAACTCAGTGGCCAGGAGGTCAAAGACCTACGAAACACCAGGGATATATCCATTCATGATTATCTAATATTTATAGTTTCGGGTACAGAGCGTAAGAAGCACTTAGCCGATAAAATATTAAAAAACGATAATTATAAAATAATTACAATTAAAGTATTGCCCCTTAAGAATTTAAGGGGTAATATTCCCTTTTTCTTATTTTTCCCCTATTATCTCTGTTCTTACTGCTGTGCTACTCTTGCAGAAGCATGCTAAACGGAGTACCAAAATGGCCGACTGGAATCCTTCTCTTTACCTGCAATACGGCGCGGAAAGAACGCGTCCTGCCGCAGAACTGCTCGCCAGAATTCCTCTGGATGAGGTCTCCACCATCGCTGATTTAGGCTGCGGGCCGGGAAACAGCACCGCGCTGTTGAAGCATCGCTGGCCTTCGGCGCACATTACCGGGGTCGACAAATCCCCTGCAATGCTCGAGGAAGCAAGAGCCGCATTGCCTGGCTGCCATTTTGTTGAGGCCGATATCCGCCAGTACAAGCCTGGCCAGCCGCTGAGCCTGATTTATGCCAACGCTTCGCTGCAGTGGGTTCCTGACCACTACGATCTCCTTCCTCATCTCGTTTCTTTGCTCACGCTTAACGGCGTATTAGCGATCCAGATGCCTGACAACTGGCTTGAACCCACTCACGTAGCGATGCGTGAAGTGGCGCTGGAGCAAGACTACCCTGACCGCGGCCGTGAACCTCTCCCGGGTGTGCATGCCTATTACGACATCTTGTCGGAGGCGGGCTGTGACGTGGATATCTGGCGGACAACCTATTTCCATAAAATGAGCTCGCACCAGGCCATTATTGACTGGGTAAGTGCCACCGGCTTGCGTCCGTGGCTGCAGGAACTGAACGAGAGTGAGCAGAAACGTTTCCTGAAACGCTACCATGAACTGCTGGAAGAGCAGTATCCGCTCCAGGAAAATGGGCAGATACTGCTCGCTTTTCCGCGGCTATTTCTCGTAGCGCAACGCCAGCCCTGACGGGTTATGACCTGGCTTCTTTCAGCAGCTGCTGAATGATCTTTTCCTGCTGCGCATAATCTCCTTCGCCAAAGGCGGTATAGCGTAGCTGGCCTTTGGCATCGAAATAGTAATGCGCTGGCCAGTACTGGTTCCCGAAAGCGTTCCAGATTTGATAGTTGTTATCCGTCACCACCCGATACGGCAGCTGCCATTTCTCCACCGCGGTTTTTACCGACGAAAGCGGCTTTTCCCAGGGATATTCCGGCGTGTGAACCCCAATCACGACCAGCCCCTGAGACTGATACTTCGTGGCCCAGTCTTTCACATGGGGAAGCGTATGCTGGCAGTTAATGCAATCCCACGTCCAGAAATCAATTAATACCACCTTCCCTCGCAGAGATTCAGACGTGACAGGGTCACCGTTTATCCACCCTGTTCCCCCGCTTAACGAAGGCAGCTGGCTGCTGGGCTCTGTCATCACGACCGGCCGGAGCTTCACCGGCGCGGCTGTGGGTTTCGCCATCGTCAAAAGTGTTGTCTCCAGACGATCCGCAACGCCGTTTGCTCCTTTCAGAAGCGAAGTCATTCCTGTCGCGTTAAATACGACTGCCGCCAGCATCGCCACGCCAGCCCCCTGCCGCAGCCTTTCCATCAGCGCCGATTTTGCTCTTAACGGCGCAATCAGCGTGCGGCCGCCGAAAACGAGCAGGCTCAGCATCAGCGCGCATCCGCTGCCGTAGGCCGCCAGCAGCGCGCCCGTCGTAATGGCCGAATGGCCCGCGATATTAATGCTGAAAATGGCGCCCAGTATGGGACCGGCGCAGGGAGACCAGAGCAGCCCCACCGCGAGCCCGGCCAGAAAAGCCGATGCCATACCGCGCGTTTGCCCGCTTCGGGTGTTCAGGACATTTCCCGCGCTGACGGCCGGACCCGCAATACGCTGGGCGAATGACGGAAAAATTAAGGCCAGCGCGGCCGTGGCCAGAATGACTAGAGCGATCCAGCGCCCGACGATGGTTGCCTCTGCGATCCACTCGCTGGCGACGGTGACGGCCATCGCCACCAGGGTGAACATCACGATCATCCCCGCGAGCAGGGCCAGAATATGTCGTCGCTGTCCCTGAAAACCGGCGAACAGGAGCGGAATAACCGGGAGAGTACATGGGCTGAGCAGGCTTATCACCCCGCCCAGAAAAGCGATTACCAGAAACATAGACACCTCACAATACAAGTCCTGCGACGCTGCAGTGAGGCTATTTCATCGTGCGGATGTGTTCAGGATATGTGTAAAAAAGCAGGTTTTGTCTGACTCTGTATCACCCAGGCCGGGAGATACAAAGCCGTACAATTAACGGCGCGGTAGCGTAATGGAGACATCCAGTCCGCCTCCGGCCCGGTTCGTCAGGTTGAGCTTTCCTTCAAGCTGAGCGGTGAGCTGCGCGGCAATCGCCAGTCCGAGTCCTGTTCCGCCGGTATCGCGGTTGCGCGATGTTTCCACCCGGTAGAACGGCTGTAAAACCGCCTCAAGCTCGGCTTCAGGGATCCCCGGCCCGTCGTCCGTGATGTGGATAACCCCCTCCCGGTCAGACGAATCATCGATGGCTATTACAGCGCGTTCGCCGAATTTGAGCGCGTTATCCAGCAGGTTAGTCATCACCCGGCGGAGCGCCTGGGGACGCGTAACGATTGGCAGCCGGGCATCGCTTGCCTGAAACTGCACGTTTTTACCGATGTCCTGATAATCGCAGGCGATGCTGTTGACCCAGGCGTTTAGCTCCAGCTTCAGCGGGGTCTCTTCCAGCGATTCTGATGACCGGGCATACGCAATCCCCTCCCGCACCAGACGCGTCATGTTATCAAGGTCGTTCAGAAGCTTGTCGCGAAGTTCTGGTTCCCCTGCCATTTCGACACGGAGCTTCATGCGGGTAATCGGGGTCTGGAGATCGTGAGAAATGGAGGCCAGGATCTGCGCGCGCTCCCTGAGATAAGACTGAATGCGTGCCTGCATTGCGTTGAAGGCATGCGCTGCCCGCTGCACCTCAAGCGGACCTTTCTCCGTCATTGGCGTGCTGGCCGCCGGATCCAGCGAATCCACCGCGCGGGTAAATTGTGAAAAAGGCCGCACCACCTGCCGCACGGCAATCCAGGCGCACGCAGCCAGCAGCAGCAGCTGCAGAATCAGCACAACGGGCAACCAGCTGGCGACCGGCGGCATGCGCGGGATCAGGTCAATGGTCAGCGGCGCGCCGTCGCGCAGCGTCAGATGCGCCTGGATGTGTGAAACGGCACCAGGGACGGCGGTGAAGCTGAGCGGGTACTGTGTCGCGAGCGTCGCTTTTAAGGTTCGGATGGCGTCCTGCGAACGCCTATCCGTCGGCGCGTTGCCGGGCTCTCCCGGCCCCAGAATATAGCGATAGTTACCCCGTTCGAGGCGCGGAAGCCAGGCCGCGCGTTCGCTGGCCGGTAAGCGGTCTAAAATGGCGACGCTGGTTGCGACGTCGTTTTCCAGATTACCGAGCATCACCGTTCTGGCGCTGTGCATTCGTTCAATCATGACCAGCGTCAGGCTCAGGGCGTTGGCCAGCAGCATGCCGGACAGCACGACGAGCAGCAAGCGGGCAAGCAGCGAGCGTGGCCAGAACCTCATTCGTTAGCCTCTTTGATGCTGACCGGCATCGTAAAAACGTAGCCTTCGCTGCGCACGGTCTTGATATAGGCGGGCGTGCGGGCATCTTCGTTCAGGCGCTGACGGACCCGGCTAACCAGCAGGTCGATAGAACGTTCAAACAGCTCGGCGTCGCGCCCCTGCGTGAGGTTGAGCAGCTGATCGCGGGTCAGCACCCGCTGAGGATGGTCAAGGAAAACGCGCAGCAGGCGATACTCCGCCCCGCTGAGCGCGACGATCACCCCTTCCGGATCGATTAAGTGACGTGCAACGGTATCGAGCTGCCATTCACCGAACATCACCAGCCGCCCGGCTTCTGTCACCTGCAGATTGGGCGGCATCGTGCGAAAACGTCGTAAAATCGCTTTGATACGCGCCAGCAGTTCGCGGGCGACAAACGGCTTCACCACGTAGTCATCCGCGCCCATCTCCAGACCCAGGATCCTGTCCGTCTCCTCATTGCGGGCCGTCAGCATCAGGATGGGCAGATCTTTATATTTCCCGACGCGTAGCTCTCGACACAGCGTAAGGCCGTCGTCGCCGGGCATCATGACATCCAGCACCACCAGGTCGATATGCTGTTTATCCAGCACGACGCGCATCTCTTTACCGTTGGCCGCGCCCGTCGCGCGATAGCCAGACTTACCGAGATAATCGACAATCAGTTCACGAATATCCCTGTCGTCATCGACGACAAGGATATGATCAATATGCTCCACCGAAATCTCCAGACCGAAGGTTAACGTACTGAAAATAGCACATTTCAGAGCTTGTCCGCGTCAACGACGGCCTTGACGAAATCCTGCGGATCTTCCTGAGGCGGATTGTGCCCCACGTTTGCCCCGAAGGTGCGGTGCTCATATTTACCGGTAAATTTACCCGCGTAGGCCTGCGGTGCCGGATGCGGCGCGCCGTTGTTCCCACCTTCGATGGTGATCGTTGGAACGGTGATATTCGGCAGCGTGGCCAGTTTCTGCTCGTAGCTGTCGTATTTACGCTCGCCTTTTTCCAGCCCTAAACGCCAGCGATAGTTGCTGAGCGTCACGGCGACGTGATCCGGGTTATCGAGGGATTTGGCGCTGGCGTTAAAAACAGCATCGCTAAATTTCCAGTCAGGCGAGGCCTGAGACCAGATTAAGCGCGCGAAGTCATGCGTGTTTTTGGCATAGCCCTCAGCACCGCGCGCGGTGGCGAAATAGAACTGATACCACCACTGCTGCTCCGCTTTTGGCGGCAGCGGCTGTTTGCCAATCTGCTGGCTGCTGATGAGATACCCGCTCACCGACACCAGTGACTTAACGCGCTCTGGCCACAGCGCCGCAACGATATCCGCCGTACGAGCGCCCCAGTCATATCCTGCAAATACCGCCTGCTTAATATTCAGGGCATCCATCAGGTTCACAATATCTTTCGCCATGGCTGAAGGCTGGCCGTTGCGCGGCGTTTTGGCTGACAGGAAGCGCGTGGTGCCGTAGCCGCGCAGAGAAGGCACAATCACCCGATAGCCTTTTGCCGCCAGCGCGGGCGCAACGTCGGCGTAGCTGTGAATATCGTACGGCCAGCCGTGCAGTAAAATAACCGGCTGGCCATTTTTCGGGCCGATGTCGACATAACCGACATTCAGATCGCCGGCGTTAATTTGCTGTGGATGATCAAAGGCTGCCGCGAAATTTGTACCGGTGACTTCAGCCTGACAGGACATCACGGTGCCAAGAGAAACGGTCAGTGCGAGAGTTGAGTATGCGAATTTGCTAAACATGTTGGTATCTCCGGTTGAGTACAATTCACGGGGATATAACAACACGGCAATGTATAGCGGATATGTGCGAAAGCGGGTTTATTGCAAGCCTGTGTATGTATCCGGGACGCAGATACAGTGTGATACAAACACAGGCGTTGTCGCCTTAAAGGGAGAGGCGATAGCGGACGTAATCGTCAGCTTGACCGTATTTGTCATAGAGTTTACGCGCCGGGTTATTCTCACGGGTGACCCAGTACAGTTTTGACCACCCTTCGCGCTTGCCTTCCTCAATCAGAGCATCAATGAGCGCCTTACCGGCTCCCGCCCCGCGTTCTTCGGCATCAACAAACAGATCTTCCAGGTAGCAGACGGGGGCCGTTGACCAGGTTCCTTCATGCAGAATGCACATCGCGAAACCGATGACCTTTTGGTCCTTCTCGACCACCCGGCAGAACATCCGGGAATGCGCTGAGAGCGCCCTTTCCCATGTCGATGCGGTGACGGATTCCTCGAGGTAGCAATCATAAAAATGGGTATAGCCATCCCAAAGCGGTCGCCATTGGGAGTAATCGTCTTCGCATAGAGGTCTTACCGTGACAGCCATGTGTTCCTCACATTACAAATCGATCGCCATTTCGAAACAGCGTAAATCAGCCCCCGCCATACGCGAGTGATGATAGGTTTCGCTCAGCGTCACAAACCCCAGTTTCTGATAAAACGACTGGGCGTTAGGCGTTGCATCCAGCCTCAGGCGGGCTATCCCCCGGCTGCGGGCCTCATTTTTTAGCGCCTCGATAATCCGGGTCGCCATGCCTTTACCGGATGCAGCGGGCAAGGTGAATATCGCCTCCAGACAGTGGGTATCCAGATCCAGATAGCCGGTTGCCGCAATATCACCCTTTTCATCTTCCACCACGTAAAAAGGGTATTCAATGACCATCTGCCGATAGCGTTCTGGCATAAGATCCGGTGTCCAGCGCGCAATGACGTCGGCGCCGTAGCTGGTTTTACAGCCGTGACGAATCGCCTGATTGCGAATATTCCAGAGTATTTCGGCTTCCTGCGGGTTAGCTTTTCGTAAAGTCATACCCCCCCTTTAACGGCTTTTTAGTCGCATTTCCCGTGCCAGTCTGGCAAGACGCTGAGTACGACAATAGAGCGTAAACAGCACAAAGCCTCTGCTGTTCATAACCATCCGACAAAGTAACAGCGCGGATGATGCGATGACCAGTGGCCAAAGACCTCCGTCATGAGAAAACAGGAGATATAGCCCCTGAATAAGGGTCGCTATCAATAGAATGATGAACAATGCCATAAAGCTCAACAATCCAGACGTCTTACCTCGAGCCAGGAGTACGCTTATCACAATGAGTGCGCCTGTCATCGTCAATGATGGTACGAAAAAGCTCAATGCATGATGTAAAGGTGACAACCCCTGCAATGCGCTGAGAAAAGGCAGAAGGTTTAACGCAAACGCCACTAAAAAAAGAGGTAACAGCACCGCTACCGGATAAGGATTTTGACGCGGAAGCTCGCTGAGAGGACGCGAAAAATACCGTTCCAGCTCTGGCGTGGAATGATTAAAGAGACGGGTATCACGATGAGCAATAGCCTCCTCTATCTCTTTGCCATGCTGCAGGAGATCCTGGAAAACCTGTCCGGTTAAAAGAGACACAAAACTCATCAATATTTCGCCATTAAAGAAATGATGTCCATTTCTGGTAGGTAATAAACCCAGCGCGCCTCAACTGAATGTGATAGAGATGAAAATACCAGAACACAAACAAAAGCATAACGCTTAAATATGGAGATCAGCGGATGACGATACCGACGCTCACGACAGAACGCTTACTGCTAAAACCTCTGGTTGCTGAAGATGCGGCCCAGATACAAAAGCTTTATCCGCGCTGGGAGATTGTCCGCTATATGGTCTCTTCTGTGCCCTGGCCCTACCCGGACAACGGCGCAGAGAACTATGTCAACAACGTGGCGCTGCCGGATATGGCAAAAGGGATCGCCTGGTTCTGGAGCATCCGTCGTCGCGAGGTTCCGGATGAGTTGATGGGTATTATCTGTTTGTATGACGTCGAAGATAACAACCGTGGATTCTGGTTGGCCCCGGAGTTTCAGGGCCAGGGATACATGCGCGAGGCCAGCATTGTCGCGACTGATTTCTGGTTTAATACCCTAAACAAACCCGTATTGCGCGCGCCGAAAGCCGCCGCCAACAGCCGCTCCCGGCGTATTTCAGACAGTAGCGGCATGCGGCTTATCAGAACGGAACAAAAAGCCTACGTCAGCGGCATGCTGGATTCTGAACTGTGGGAAATCACCCGCGACGAGTGGAACGCCCGTCAGGTCAGCTGATAATGCTTATCCGGCATCAGCCTTTCCGGAATGTTCTCTTCATCGTTCATCTGCAGCAGATCGCGTTCCATCATGTTGCAGATGGCGTCCAGGGGCAGATCGTTATCTTCTGTGCCGAACGGGTCTTCCAGCTCTTCCGCCAGGGTGTCCAGCGAGATAAAGGTGTAGGAGATCAGCGCCGAGACAAAGGGCGTCATGTAGTGCAGATCCACAACCAGCGCGAACGGCAGCATGATGCAGAACAGATATACCGTGCGGTGCAAAATCAGCGTATAGGCAAACGGTACCGGCGTTGTCGCAATACGCTCGCATCCGGAAAGGACGATGGACATATCGTTCAGACGGTTGTTCAGGCTGTGGAACAGGATGTCTGAAAGCTGGCCGTTTCGCCGCCGCACGGCCAGCCACTCCCCCATGATCAGTAAAATACGGTTCGCCGGCGAGTTGGCGCTCATCACGTGGCGTAAATCATCCGAAGCAAGATAGCGAGAGAGCTTTTCGGCGTTCAGCTCCCGGCGCAGGGTCATACGCAGACAGTTGGCAAAAGCTATCTGCAGGCGAACAAATTCCCCCAGATGCTTATCGTCAGGCAAGGTGTTTTTTACCTCGCGAAACAGCGAGCGTGCCGCTATCATCAGCTGCCCCCACAGCAGGCGAGCCTCAACGTAGCGTGAATAACAGGCGTTGTTTCTGAAACCGAGAAAGATAGCGATCGCCACGCCGAGAATGCTAAATGGCGCCACGGTAAATTTGATGCCCAGCGAGGTATACCACGGCAGCATCAGGATAACGGCGATAGAAAGCAGGAAGTTGAGCAGCAATCGGGTATAGATCTTAGGCAGTACCGAACCGTGCCAGACAAAAATCAGTTGTAGCCAGTGCTGTTTAGGACGAACAATCATAGTGAGTTTCAAGCAGGAAAAGAGCGTGACTATTAAACGTGATCCCCCTCACGGTTGCAAGCATGTTAACGGAACATTGAATTTTATGACCTGTTTAGCGATAACCGCACGGTGCTGCATGTGGTTTTAAAAAAAGAGCAAATAGTATGTTGTAACTAAATTAAGATGTAATTAAACCCGGCCGAAGCCGGGTGACGTCATTAGCACAGGGGTTTCACCGCTGCGCGCATTCCCTTCAGGAGAATGGCGTCAAGATCCAGTGTGACCTGGTCGACAAGTCCGGAGACCTGCGTGAGATCCTGTTCCCAGTGCTCGCTCACGCTCAGCACAGATTGCACCAGCTCACGGGTGCTCAACTGCTGGTCGCGATGCTGTGCCCACAGCTGCTGATAACGTTCCAGCCAGAATGCATCATCCTGTACCGGGTAGTTTTCCCCGTTACGCTCCCCGTGATAAAACGCTATCAATCCAGCCAGCGCAAACGTCAGACGCGCTGGCAATTGTCCGCTTGCCTTCTGCCCTGCCAGCAGCTGCGGCAGGATGCGGGTACGGTATTTTGTCATGCCGTTGAGCGCGATGGAGAGCAGCTGGTGTCTGATGTAAGGGTTGCGAAAACGCCCAGTTACCGCGCTGGCGAAAGATTCCAGCTCGTCACGCGGCAGATCGAGGACAGGAATAATCTCCTGATAAATCGCTTTTTCGACAAACGCGCAGATCTCTGCATCATTCATCGCCTCGCCCACCGTATCCAGCCCGGCCTGGAATGCCACCGGCACCAGCGCCGTATGCGCGCCGTTCAGGATAGCGACTTTGCGCTCTTTGTAGGGCCTGATGTCGTCGACAATCAGCACGTTTAACGGGTACTTATCCAGACGGAGTTCCTGAGCAAGGGATGCCGGCCCCTGGATAACGAACAGATAGAAATGTTCAGCCGTATCCAGGAACCCATCGTGATAACCCAGTTCAGCCTCCAGCGTGGCCGCTTCGTCGCGCGGGTAACCGGTCACGATACGGTCGACCAGCGTAGAGCAGAAGCTGTTGGCGTCATTTAGCCACTGAATAAAGGCCGCAGGCAGGGCCCACTCCCGGGCATAGCGCAGGACGAGTTCGCGCAATGCGTCACCGTTGTAATCAATCAGCTCGCACGGAATGATGATCAAGCCTTTATCCGCTGCACCGTTGAAGTGGCTATAACGCTCAAACAGCAGTCGAGTTAGCTTCGCCGGGTAGCTCACCGCAGGGGCATCGTCGAATCTGTCCCCCGCGTGGTAGCTGATACCCGCTTCGGTGGTGTTCGAGAAAACAAAGCGCATGTCCGGATTGTGCGCCAGTTTCAGGAACGCATCATACTGGCCGTAGACGTCGATCTCCCGGTTAACCGAGCGGATTAGACGGCTCTCGCTCACCGCTTCGCCCTGCCCGTTCAGGCCGCGAATGATTGTGGTATAGAGACCATCCTGAGTGTTCAGCGACGGCGGGAAGTCGCTCTGAATAGGACGAACGATAACCACTCCGGCGTTAAGATCGGTATGTTCATTTAGCAGGTCAATTTGCCAGTCGACAAACGCACGCAGGAAGTTGCCTTCACCAAACTGAATAATGCGTTCCGGGTATTGAGCACCGGGAAAATCACGACGGTTGAGCGTGTTCACAAGAGGGTTCCTTTTATGATTAGTCATACAGCCTGATAAGATTGGTACGATAACTTATCAAAACTTAACGACCAAAAACCCTGTTTTGATCAATCCACGGTGTAGTTGTACAAAATAATCATAAGAACTTATAGAACACGGAGGTGGCCGTCATGGCGCCGTCCGGCATCAGGGCATAGCGCGGGATCTCCCCCACCTTTTGCCAGCCGGCGCGCTGGTAGAACGTCTCGGCGCCGCTGCCGGTGGAGGTATCGAGCACCAGAACCGAAATATCTCTGGCCCGCGCCTCCGCTTCAAGCGCTTCCATCAAGGCCATCGCGGCACCTTTCCGGCGCGCTTTCTCGTGAACCAGCAGCTTCGCCACATCGGCGCGATGCGGCTGGTTTTCCGGCTGGTCGACGATCAGCTGCACCGTTCCGATGACGCCGTCCTGCGGGTCGATACTGGCCAGCACGAGGCGCTCGTTGCGCCCTACGCTTTCAGCGATGCCGCGCCAGAACGAACGAGCCTTATCCAGACTAAAGGGAAGTATAAAGCTGACGGATGCCCCGCCGCTCACACAGTTTTCGAGGATCGCGGCCAGCGCATCAAGATGGGTGAGAATGTCGTCTCGGGTGAGGTTTTTAATTTGCAGTGAGGTATTCATTGTTTTTCCTTACGTTGAATACCGTCACTGTGCATTTAACATCTTCTTAACGCAAACGGATCGGACATACGCTTTTGTTATGTTACCGGGCGCGCTGGCGCTGCTGTTTCATGGCATACATCTTTTCATCGGCATCTTTTAACCACTGCTGCAGGTCGTTGCCGTTATGATCGAATTCACTGAGCCCCCACGAGAAATGGAGAGACCAGGGATGTAGCTTGCGGGCGTTATAGTTTTCTACCTGCTCGGCAAGATACTGCATGGCAATCCAGGCGCCCTGCTCATCCGTATCCGCGAACAGCACGGCGAACTCGTCCCCGCCAAAACGCACCAGCAGATCCGCCTCACGGAAAGAGGCGCGCATCAGCTGCGCCATCGCTTTCAGCGCCTTATCCCCCTCTTCATGCCCGAAGCGATCGTTAATTTCCTTAAAGCGATCCAAATCCAGCCAGCCGAGCGTGAGCGGCTCAGCGCGACGTCGGGCAACGGAAAGCGTGAACCGCACGAGCTGATTAAAGCCCCGACGGTTGAATAACCCGGTTAATTCATCCGTGGTCGCCGCGCTGATGGCAGCAAATTCATCCTCTGCCAGCGCGCCAAGGTCCCCCAGCACGGCGAGGTCGGCGGCAGAAAACTCGCGTGGAGCGTAATCAATCAGGCACAGCGAGCCAACGCTTGCGCCGTCGCGCAGGCGCAGCGGGAAGCCCGCGTAAAACCGCACGCGAGGCTCACCGGCCACCAGCGGGTTATCCGCAAAGCGATCGTCCTGAAGCATATCCCCCACCACCAGCGGCGCTTCGGTGAGGATCGTATGCCCGCAAAATGAGATATTACGCGGAACGCTTCCGGGTGCCTGACCGTCGGCCGACTTAACGATCAGCGAATGCTCATCAATGAGATTGACCATCGCCAGCGGCACCTGGAAGAAGCGTTTTGCCAGACGCGTTAAGCGGTCAAACGCCGGGGAGCTGTCGATCTCAAGCAGACCTGATTCTCGTAGCGAGTTGAGTCTGTCTGTTTCATTTTCAGGGGTTGCAGGTGCTTTCATAATGTCTCCTGACGTAAAGCGTTACTAAAAGCGTAGCTTAAACAGAGACATTGTCAGTGTTCTGACGTCCTGTTAAGCCGCTTACTATTCACGTCAATGCCTTATGACGATTAACGCAGCTATGTTTCACTCCCGGAGGGCGCGGCAATCTGCTCGTCCGCCACCCGGGCGCTGGTACGGTTTCGACCCGCTTTTTTGGAACGATAGAGATGATCGTCCGCTTCGGCCATGAGCTTGTTGAAGACCTCGGTCAGCTGCCAGGACTCAGCCTTTCCGCTGCCGAGGCCAATGCTGACCGTCAGATAGAGCGTCTGGTGACACCATGTAAAAGGATGACTGGCAACGGTGGATCGGATACGTTCAGCCAGTTCAAAACCATGCTGCGCGTCGCCTGAATTGACCACCACGGCGAACTCTTCCCCGCCCATGCGCGCCACCATGCCGTCTTCACCGACGACCTGCTGAACCTGTCGGGCAAACGACGCCAGCACGCGATCTCCGCACTCGTGGCCGTAGTTATCATTAATGCTCTTGAAATAATCAATATCCAGCAGCATGACGGTCAGAAAACGCGTATGCCGGTGCGTCTCTTCATGCTTTAACGCCTCATAAAGCCCGGAACGCGAGTAGACGTGCGTTAAAAAGTCATAATCCGCCCTCAGTGAAACCTGGCGGATCAGGGAATTAATCGCCGCCATGCTGACGGAAACCATCACCGGACAGATCGCCATCGTGGCGATCCCCAGCCGGGCTGAAAACATCATTGGCGTCGTAAACGGCGTCGCCACGGCAATATTAATAATCGAGTTGGCGACCAGAATAATTTCAGTGGCGCCCGTGATAAACGTCAGCAGACAGGTCGCAGGCAACGAGTAACGAACCGCACACCAGATAAGCGCAGGCAGAGGAAACGAGAGGCTCCCCGCTCCGCCAATCACCACCGACGCGATCACCGAGACGATCAGCGCAATCACCGGCAGCAGCTGCTCCAGACGTAGCCTGAGCTCACGCCCGGGCATGCGTAACGTGAGCATACAGGGCACAACAAGCACGCCGGTTGAGAACTGCTCGCTAAACCAGTCGGCAAACAGCGGCCAGAAGGTATGACTGTCAATCCCGACCGACCCTACAGCGCCGAGCAAGGCGCAAAGCAGCGCGGCAATCAGACAGTAGTTAAACAGGCGTAATGCGTTAAGCGGATCGGGGGTTTTCTTCATCAGCCGCTTGTCGCGCTGAACCAGCACGGCGACGACGACGATAAAGATCATGTTTGACAGGTTGATCACCACGGAGGCCATACCCCAGTTGGTCGTCACCGCGTCGTACAACAGCATCGCGACATAACATACCGCATAGTAATGCAGGCGATTCAGGTAAACATAGCGGGCGAAAATCCCTGCCATGACGCCGTTCAGCGGCCAGAACAGCGACAGGGCCTCAACGAGCCGTAATTCCGCGCCCACAAAATAGAATAAGGTTGTAAGGATGAAGATCGTCGCTGCATTTCGCAGCGGCGTGTCAACCTGGAACGGCCTGAAAGCGGTAAGAGCAGAACGCATTAAATATCATTCCATATGAAAGCTTATGGCAATTATTGCGGTCGTCAGCATGATCGGGACTAACTTGGGATGCATCTATAACACAAATACCACGGGAGTATAACTCGTCAAATTTAGGCGTTCATCTGCAGCACCAGCCAGTGGTGGATGACGCTGACGATATAATTTTGTTGCTGCGCCGTGAGCGTTACGCCCTGTGGAATGTTATGCCATTTTGCCAGACAGCCCCGGCAACAGGTTGCGGTGGCATGCTGGGCGATAAATACCGGGTGACCGCGCATGGGCGTCTGTTTACCGTCGTTGGCGGGGTGCGCGGGCGCAAGGCGCTTTTCGACAAAATCCCCGGCGTGCCGATCAATGGTTTCAGGGCCTTTGTCCCAGCAGTACTGTCTTTCCTTATCGCCTAAGCGAAAGCGCGAGCGAAATGTCGATCGCGCCAGGCGGGAAAAGAGAGGATCCAGATCGGACATCAGTATACGGAACGTCCCAGACGCTGGGTCAGTTTCTCCAGAACCGCCACGCCGGCAAGGGAATTTCCCGTTTCATCCAGTTCCGGGCTCCAGACGGCTATCGCCATTTCATGCGGCACAATCGCCACGACCCCGCCGCCGACGCCCGATTTAGCAGGAAGCCCAACGCGCCAGGCAAACTCACCGGCGTTTTGATACATCCCGCTGGTGGCCATCAGCGCGTTAACCTGCCGGGCCTGAAGCGGAGAAACCACCTCCTGATCGAGATGCGGCGCGTGCCCCTGGTGCGCAAGGAACAGGAACGTCTGGGCCAGCTCAACGCAGCTCATTTTCAGGGCGCAGTAATGGAAGTAGTTTTGCAGCACGGTCGCCACGTCGTTGTGGAAATTACCGAAGGATTTCATCAGCCACGCGATAGCCGCGTTACGGGCGGAGTGTTCAAACTCCGAGCGTGCCACCACCGCATCATAGGCAATATCGTCAACGCCAGAGAGCTGGCGAACAATCTCCAGCATTCGCTGACGCGGTGCGCTGAGGCGGCTTTGCAGCATATCGCAGACCACCAGCGCCCCGGCATTGATAAAGGGATTTCGCGGTTTACCCTGTTCAATCTCGAGCTGAAGCAGCGAGTTAAAAGGCTGGCCGGAAGGATCTTTACCGACACGCTGCCAGATCTCTTCTTCTTCATACTGGCGCATCGCCGCAACCAGACTCAGCACTTTCGAAATGGACTGAATGGAAAAACGCTCAGTCGCATCGCCTGCCTGGTATCGCTGTCCGTCGATGGTACAGATAGCAATCCCCAGCTTATTCCCGCTCACCGAGGCAAGGGCCGGAATATAGTCGGCAACCTTCCCCTTTCCAATTAACGGACGAACCTGCGCCAGAATCTCGTCCAACATCTCATTATGGATGACCGCAGCCACACTTTGCTCCTTGCCCTCAGGCTAAAACGGGCTGCGAGTATAACAGAGGCTTATGTATTGCGTCAGGCGCTAAGACGAAAACGCGAAACGGCCTGCAATAAAAGATCGGATTGCTTTTGCAGCCGCTCAGAGGCATCCGAGGCGTCTGAGACCAGCAGGTCCGTCTGACGGGAGACCTGATTCAACGCCTGAAGCTGGCGCGTCATCTGGTGAATACTGTCTCCCTGGCTGAGCGTGGCGGTTGAGATCTCATTAAGCAAACTGCTTAAATTCCCCACCAGACCGGTGACCTGCTGCAGATTCTCTTCCATCAGGTTAACGGCACGGGAACCGTCTTCAATGCCCCGCAGCGAACGGTTGATCAGCTCCTGAATGGTCTGCGTCGAGTGGCTGCTTTTTCTGGCCAAAAGCCCGACTTCCCTGGCGACGACGGCAAAGCCGCGCCCCTGGTTTCCGGCATGGGCCGCCTCGATGGCGGCATTCAGCGCCAGGATGTTGGTCTGAAACGCCACGCTGTCGATCATCGCCACGATCCCGCGCATCTCAGAAGATCGGTCGACGATCGCCTGCATAGACGCATTCACGGTAGACATCATTCGGTCGCCGCCCACGGCCGCCTGACGCGCCTCATCGGCCCGCGAGCTGGCGAGCCTGGCATAGCCGGTATTCCCTTCCACATGGCTTTCCAGCGCCGCAATATGCGCCGTCACATCCTCAAGCTCTTTTGCCTGGCGCGCTGACTGCTGATACAGCTTCTGGTTACCCTGCGCAAGGGAGTCAATGTTCTCCACCATCGTTGCGGTGGCATGGCTGACCTGCGTCACCAGCTGCTGCAGACCGTGCTGCATAGTCGCAATGCTGTCGCTAAGCTGACCTATCTCCCGGTTAAAGCGCATGACGTTCGGCGGGGTGCCGGAGAGATCCCCTGCCGCCAGCCGGTTAATATGCGCTATCAACCGACGTAGCGGCGTAATCACCCATCTGGACATGCCGAACCAGACGACAGCCGCGATGGCAAGCAACAGCACCGGCGCAAACAGGAACAACGTTTGCAGGCCGGTGAGCTGCGCCATTAAGCTCTGACGCCCCTGCATGGCCTGCTTCTCGCTTGCCTGCTGATAGCGCGCATAGTTGTCGTTAAAATCAGACTGAAACGCCTGAGCCGGTACGGCAAAAAACGCGTCGATGGTGTTGGTCTTAATCAAACCTTCAGCCTGCTCGTTGATCGCGCCGTAAAAAAGCTGATAGCTGTTCACCAGGGCGTCGTCTTTCGGCGGATTCAGCGCCAGCCAGGCCTTCCACGCCTGCTGAGAAACCGCCAGCGCCTTTTGCGCATCATCCATCAGGCTGTGCCAGCTTCCGTCGGAGCCGGTCTCTTTATCCTGCATAAACCAGACGCCGGACCGGTTGAGCAGGTCGCTTGCCGCCAGCAGGGAAACACGGGCCAGATCCAGCTTGCTCTGCTGCTGCCAGGCGAGAAGGTTTTGCTGCTCGTTGCGCTGGGCGTCGTTCAGGGAAGCGTTAAGCAGGAATGAGGAGGAGAGCTGCAGCGCGGAGAAAAGGCCAATAATGCAAAAGATACCCGTCAGCAGGCCAAAGTGACGAGGGGTGAGACGCTGCGCAATACGGCGAAAAATTTGCGTTATGTTCATAATTATCTTCATTAACAAGGCGTTAGACGCGTGCGAGTCTACGAAATGAAAATGACAGAACCATTGCAGATAAATGACAACGGCCCTCCTGATGAGGGCCGAAATCACAGGCGGGCGATAAATTACACGCGATCCTTCCAGACCGTCTGAACGTTGCAGAACTCGTGCAGCCCAAAGTGGGAAAGCTCGCGGCCAAAGCCGCTTTTCTTCACGCCGCCGAAGGCCACGCGCGCGTCGCTGGCGCTAAAGCCGTTGATAAACACCCCGCCGCACTCCAGTTCGCGGGAGAATTTATCCGCCAGCGCTGCGTCAGCGGTGAAGACGGTAGCGGACAGGCCAAAGTCGCTGTCGTTGGCAAGCGTCAGGGCGTGCTCCGCGTCTTTTGCTACCGTAACGGTCGCGACCGGACCAAACAGTTCCTGGCGGAACGCCGTCATCGACGGGGTGACGTTGGTCAGCACGGTTGGCGCGTAGTAATTGCCCTCTCCGCTGATTTTCTCTCCGCCCAGCAGCAGCGTTGCCCCTTCGGCCAGGGTGGCCTGCACCTGCTGATGCAGCTCATCGCGCAGGTCAAAACGCGCCATCGGGCCCAGGTAGTTCTCTTCTTCTTCCGGCGCGCCCATCTTTAACGCGGCGACGGCGTCGACGAAGCGGCGGGTAAAGGTGTCTGCAATCCCCGCTTCCACAATGAAGCGTTTGGCCGCCGCGCACACCTGTCCGGTATTCTGATAGCGACCCGCCACCGCCGCCTTCACAGCTAGATCCAGATCGGCATCGTTGAGAACGATAAACGGGTCGGAGCCACCCAGCTCAAGAACGCATTTTTTCAGCGCGGCTCCTGCCTGCGCGCCAATGGCCGCACCGGCACGCACGCTGCCGGTGACGGTCACCGCCGCAATACGGCGATCGTTAATCGCCTGGCTTACGCCGTCATTGGTGGCGTTCACCCAGCCGAATACGCCTTCAGGGAAACCGGCATCCGCAAAGATCTGCCCAATAAGATCCGCAGAGCCGAGCACGTTTGGCGCATGCTTAAGCAGATAGCTGTTACCTGCCAGCAGGATCGGCACCGCGCCGCGCAGCACCTGCCAGAGCGGGAAGTTCCAGGGCATTACCGCGAGAATCGGCCCCAGCGGACGGTATTCAATAACAGCGTTGTGGTTTTCCACCAGCGTGGGTTCCGCACGCAGCATCGCCGGGCCATGCTCGGCATACCAGTCGCACAGACCGGCGGATTTTGCCACTTCAGCCCGCGCCTGCAGGATGGGTTTCCCCATTTCACGGGAGATGGTCTGCGCCATCTCTTCCGCGCGATTTCGCAGCGCGGCGCCGAGATCCCGCAGCTTCTGCGCCCGATGGGACACGCTTTCGCGTCGCCACTGGCGATACCCCGCGTCTGACTGATAAATCGCGCGTTCAACCTCTTCCGGCGTCGCCCAGGCGAAGGCACCGAGGGTTTCCCCCGTTGCCGGGTTAACGGACAGGGCATGTGTAGCAGATGAATATTTCATGATGTTCTCCACGCATTTCGGTTGATTGATTGTGGCTCACTCTGCTATTTCTTAAAAATGAATAATACTAACCACCTTATTCACGAAACGAGAATGCTATGGACTTAACCCAGCTTGAAATGTTTAACGCCGTCGCGCTGACGGGCAGCATCACCCAAGCGGCGCAGAAGGTGCATCGCGTGCCGTCTAACCTGACCACCCGCATCCGCCAGCTGGAAGCCGATCTTGGCGTTGAGCTGTTTATTCGTGAGAACCAGCGTTTGCGCTTATCCCCCGCCGGGCATAACTTCCTGCGCTACAGCAGGCAGATCCTCGCCCTGGTGGATGAAGCGCGCATGGTCGTCGCGGGTGATGAGCCGCAGGGGTTATTTGCCCTCGGCGCGCTGGAAAGCACCGCCGCCGTACGCATTCCCGAAACGCTGGCGCAGTTTAACCAGCGCTATCCGCGCATTCAGTTTGCCCTTTCTACCGGGCCTTCCGGGACGATGATTGATGGCGTACTGGAGGGCACCTTAAGCGCCGCCTTTGTCGACGGGCCGCTGTCGCACCCGGAGCTGGAGGGCATGCCGGTCTACCGGGAAGAGATGATGCTGGTCACGCCTGCCGGGCACGCGGAGGTCGCCCGCGCTACGCAGGTCAGCGGTAACGACGTTTACGCCTTTCGCGCGAACTGCTCGTACCGTCGACATCTGGAAAGCTGGTTTCATGCGGACAGAGCGACCCCCGGCCGCATTCATGAGATGGAGTCCTACCACGGCATGCTCGCCTGCGTCATTGCGGGCGCGGGCATCGCGCTGATGCCGCGCTCGATGCTGGAGAGTATGCCGGGACATCATCAGGTTGAAGCCTGGCCGCTGGCGGAAAACTGGCGCTGGCTTACAACCTGGCTGGTGTGGCGGCGCGGGGCGATGACCCGCCAGCTGGAAGCGTTTATAGCGCTGCTAAACGAACGTCTTCAACCAGCGCCTTCTCCATAAACAGGCTGAGCGGATCGTCAGCGTACGGGGCAAACGCCGGCCGCAAATCATACCCGCACTGCTCGTACAGGCGAACCGCGGCGCGCTGTTTGATGCCCGTCTCCAGCCTTACCGTGTGGCAATGACGGCTCAGGGCCTCATCTTCCAGGGCGGCCAGCAGCGTTTCACCCAGATGCTGCCCGCGATGGGCCGGATCGATATAGACCCGCTTCATCTCCCCCGTTCCGTCGCCGTTGAGCACGATGGCGCCGCAGCCCACGGCGTGCAGCTGCTGGTCACGAATGACCATCAGGATCAGCGAGGCTTCCGGCAGCGCGGACAGGTCGAGAAGATGATTGCTTTCGGCGGGATAGAGCTCGCTCTGGTAGCGGTCAAGCGCCGCGATCAGGTTGAGAATGTCCGGATGACGTGCAGATTCAGAGGTAATGGAATACATGGCAGGCTCCTTGCTGTTTTTATATCAACATAGCTCAGGCCTGCCGGGGTGGTTCATAGTATTAACTTATAGCGCGTCACTCGGCTAGCGCAGGAAGATTCGCCCTTTCAGATACAGGGTAGCCTGGCCGCCAATCAGCACGCGGTCGCCCTTCAGCTCGCAGCGCAGATCCCCGCCACGGTATGACACCTGGCGGGCATTGAGTGACGTTTTGCCCAGCTTTTCGCTCCAGTAAGGGATCAGCATGCTGTGGGCGGATCCGGTGACCGGATCTTCCGGCACCCCTTCGCCCGGACAGAAGAAGCGGCTGACGAAGTCATACTCTTCTCCCGGGGCCGTCACGCAGACCATTTTATCCAGCGGAAGCATGGCCCCAATATCCGGCGTTAACGCTTCAACCTGCTGCTGGCTCTCCAGCACCACCATGTAATCGCGTCCGACGCGCACCTCTTTTGCCGCGGTGATGCCCAGCGCGCTAAACAGCAGCGCAGGTGGGTTCTCGACAACCTCCGTCGACCACGCGGGGAAGTTCAGCGTCAGCCAGTCGCCGCTGCGTTTGACGGTCAGCTCGCCGACAAAGCGCGTGGTGAAGATGATTTCGGTATGCGGGTAATCAAGGTATTCGAAAATGACGTGCGATGCGGCAAGCGTAGCGTGACCGCAGAGGTTAATTTCATCCAGCGTGGTAAACCAGCGCAGCTCAAACCCACCGTCGGTGCGCACGAAAAAGGCGGTCTCAGACTGGTTATGCTGCTGTGCCATTTTGAGCAGCGTCTCGTCCGGCAGCCACTCTTCCAGAGGACATACCGCTGCGGCGTTGCCGCCAAAGGTTTTATCGCTGAAGGCATCCACCAGATAAAAATCAATTTCCTGCATTGTCTCTTCCTCTCTTGTTATGGGTTTTTAGCGCAGAAAAACTGTGCCTTTCAGATAAAGCGTGGCCTGCCCGCTCATCAGCACGCGCGAACCTTTCAGCTCGCAGCGTACGTCGCCGCCGCGCGCTGAAACCTGACGGGCAAACATCGTGGTTTTGCCCAGCTTTTCGCTCCAGTAAGGGATCAGCATGGTGTGCGCGGAGCCGGTGACCGGATCTTCCGGGACGGAAACGCCCGGTGAGAAAAATCGGCTGACAAAATCATATTCCCCCTCACCGCGCGCCGTAACGCTCACCTTATGCTCGCCTGGCGTCATCGCCGAGAAGCGTGGCGCAAGCGCTTCAACCTGCTGGCGATTCTCCAGAACGATCAGCCAGGCGCGCCCTTTACGGGCTTCAACGTAGCGGCTGATACCCAGCGCCGAGAGCATCTCCGGCGGGGGTGTCTCCTGATGGGTTGGACATGCCGGGAAATCCAGCGTCATCCACTCCCCCTCCCGGCTGACCGTCAGGCGGCCAGAGGCGGTATCAAAGTGGATCCGCGAATCCGGGTAATCCAGCTCGGTAAACAGCACGTGCGCGGCCGCAAGCGTAGCGTGGCCGCAGAGATTGACTTCGGTAAGCGTGGTAAACCAGCGTAGCTCAATGCCCCCTTTACTGCAGACGAAAAAAGCCGTCTCCGACTGATTATGCTGCTGCGCCATTTTCAGCAAGGTCTCATCGGGTAACCATTCCTTGAGCGGGCAAACGGCGGCCGGATTGCCGCCAAATGAGGTATCGCTGAACGCATCTACCAGATAAAAATCAATCTCCTGCATTGTCTTACCGCCTGTTTTTATTGTGTTGTTCTTTTATATTCAATGAAAACGGCGTTCCCGGCTACCGCTTTCATAAGGTAAATATTGAGATCTGCGTCACATAATGGTTGAGTTTTCGCCGTTCAACGTTTTAAGATCGTCTCCTCTTCTTTTCAGCAACGAATCTCCGACATCCCTATGACAACGAACACAGTTTCCCGCAGGGTTGCGTGGCTACGCGTGGTCACGCTGGCTATTGCCGCGTTTATTTTTAATACCACAGAATTTGTTCCGGTTGGGCTGTTGTCTGACA
Organism: Enterobacter sp. 01-M-02-SI-ECC; assembly: GCF_047530595.1. Classification (NCBI taxonomy): domain Bacteria; kingdom Pseudomonadati; phylum Pseudomonadota; class Gammaproteobacteria; order Enterobacterales; family Enterobacteriaceae; genus Enterobacter; species Enterobacter sp. 01-M-02-SI-ECC. The sequence continues at coordinate 27,396 of NZ_JBLKCZ010000004.1, forward strand.
TCGCTGAAAGTTTCCAGATGGAGACGGCGCAGGTGGGCATTATGTTGACCATCTACGCCTGGGTAGTGGCGCTGATGTCCCTGCCGTTTATGCTGCTGACCAGCCAGATGGAGCGGCGCAGGCTGCTGATCGGTCTGTTTGTGCTGTTCATCGCCAGCCATGTCCTGTCGTTTATGGCGTGGAATTTTACGGTGCTGGTCATTAGCCGCATCGGCATTGCCTTTGCCCATGCGGTGTTCTGGTCGATCACCGCGTCGCTGGCTATTCGTCTCGCTCCGGCAGGGAAACGCGCCCAGGCGCTGAGCCTGATTGCCACCGGTACCGCACTGGCGATGGTCCTGGGTCTGCCGATTGGCCGCATCGTGGGGCAATACTTCGGCTGGCGTACGACGTTCTTCGCCATCGGTATGGGCGCACTGGTTACGCTGGTATGCCTGATTAAGCTGCTGCCCGCGCTGCCCAGCGAGCATTCCGGCTCGCTGAAAAGCCTGCCGCTGCTGATGCGTCGCCCGGCGCTGCTGGGTATCTACCTGCTTACCGTCATTGTGGTGACGGCCCATTACACGGCGTACAGCTACATTGAACCTTTTGTGCAGGTGGTAGCGGGCTTTAGCGCCAGCTTTGCCACCGTCCTGCTGTTGATCCTCGGCGGAGCGGGCATTATTGGCAGCGTGCTGTTCGGTAAGCTGGGTAACCGGCATGCGTCGACGCTGGTGAGCTGCGCTATCGGTCTGCTGCTGGCCTGCCTGCTGCTGCTGATGCCTGCCGCAGGCAGTGAAAGCCATCTGGCGATCCTCAGCCTGTTCTGGGGCGTGGCGATCATGATTATTGGTCTGGGCATGCAGGTGAAGGTCCTGGCCCTGGCACCGGATGCAACGGACGTCGCCATGTCGCTGTTCTCAGGGATTTTCAATCTGGGGATTGGCGCGGGCGCGCTGGTGGGAAATCAGGTAATACTGCACGTATCAATGTCGGCGATTGGCTATCTTGGCGCCATTCCGGCTCTGGTGGCGCTGATATGGTCGGTGCTCATCTTCCGTAAATGGCCGGTGGCGCTGGAAGAGCAGGGTCAGCACGGGTGAGCCTTCTTGCCGGGTGGCGGCTTCGCCTTACCCGGCAATCACATCAATGATAGGTCTTAATAATTTCCAGCACGCCGTTAATAATAAACTGCACGCCCATACAGACCAGTAAGAAGCCCATCAGCCGGGAAATCGCCTCGATACCACCCTTGCCTACCCAGCGCATAATGGCGCCAGAACTGCGCAGCGACGCCCACACGATAACCCCGATAATCGCAAAAATCAGCGGTGGCGCAACCGTCAGCACCCAGTCCGGGAAGGTTGCGCTGTCACGCACCGTCGAGGCGGAGCTGATGATCATCGCGATGGTACCCGGCCCCGCCGTGCTCGGCATGGCAATCGGCACAAAGGCGATATTCGCACTCGGTTCGGTTTCCAGCTCTTCCGATTTGCTGGCCGCTTCCGGCGACTCATGCGCTTTTTGCGCCGGGAACAGCATGCGGAAACCGATAAAGGCCACAATCAGCCCCCCGGCGATACGCAGGCCAGGGATGGAAATCCCGAAGGTGTTCATCACCACCTGTCCGGCATAGTAAGCCACCATCATGATGGCAAACACATACACCGAGGCCATCATCGACTGATGGTTGCGCTCGGCGCTGTTCATATTCCCTGCCAGCCCGAGGAACAGCGCCACCGTCGTTAACGGGTTAGCCAACGGCAGCAAGACCACCAGCCCAAGGCTGATTGCTTTTATTAAATCCAACATAGTGCGTTGTCGTCCTTATCCATATTTAACACAGCAATTATAGGGTGAAAGTGTGACATTGAGCCATGGGCGCAACGCAACGATTATTTCCGTCCTGGAAAGATAACTCACAGTTATCTATATGATTTGAAAGACCTCAAAAAAAGTTCATGAAACGTTTTAGCAATTCGTGGCATCGGATGACTCATTCAGTTGACTTATACTTGCCTGAGCAATAATATCTGCCGTGACTAACTACTTGCCAGGGCAACCATTGTGAAAAGCACCAGTGATATCTTTAACGACGTTGTTCCGCTGGGTCGTCTTATTCATATGGTAAATCAGAAAAAAGATCGCCTGCTCAATGACTATCTGTCACCGCTGGATATCACCGCAACACAGTTCAAAGTGCTGTGTTCCATTCGCTGCGAAGTGTGTATTACACCGGTTGAGCTGAAAAAGGTGCTCTCTGTCGATCTGGGCGCGTTAACCCGCATGCTCGATCGTCTCGTCTGCAAAGGATGGATAGAACGAAGCCCTAACCCGAATGACAAACGCGGCGTACTGGTGAAGCTAACCAGCGATGGCGCGGCCATGTGCGAGCAATGTCATCAATTAGTAGGACAAACACTGCATCAGGAACTAACAAAAAACTTAACGGCAGATGAAGTGGCAACCCTTGAGCTTTTGCTCAAGAAAATACTGCCGTAAACAGAAAAAGAGGTATGACGATGTCCAGACGCAATACTGACGCTATCACCATTCATAGCATTTTGGACTGGATCGAAGATAACCTGGAATCGCCGCTCTCCCTTGAAAAAGTGTCAGAGCGTTCAGGTTACTCCAAATGGCACCTGCAACGGATGTTCAAAAAAGAGACCGGTCATTCATTAGGTCAATACATTCGCAGCCGCAAGCTGACGGAAATTGCCCAGAAACTGAAAGAAAGCAATGAGCCGATCCTTTATCTGGCGGAGCGTTACGGATTTGAATCGCAGCAAACCCTGACGCGTACGTTCAAGAACTATTTTGACGTGCCGCCTCATAAGTACCGAATCACCAGCGTGCCGGGCGAATCCCGCTACCTGTATCCGTTAAAACACTGTAGTTAATCATCGCCTGTAAAGACGTAACCGAGGAAATCATGAAAGTTACCGCCTCCGCCGCCCTCGCCTTGCTGGTGCTGTTCTCCAGCCAGACCTTCGCGGAGCAAACCCCTCGTGCAACGCAGCAAAATAATCCTGATACGATAATTTTGCCGTCCGCACATGACCAGTCGCCTTATGATTTCAATCATATGGGTGCTGGTAGCGACAAATCCGACGAATTAGGCGTGCCTTATTATAATCAGCACGGCCTCTGATTCGTTTTTGCCCCGCAGACGCGGGGCTTTTTTTATGCCTTTCTTACCCGCGTCGCCCAACGAACCCGCAGACCAAACACGTTGATATACAGCCCGGCCATGATCAGCACGGCGCCAAACAGCTGCAGCGCGCTTAGCGTTTCACCCAGCAAAATCGCTGCGCTGGCCAGTCCCACCACCGGCACCAGCAGGGATAACGGTGCAACACGCCAGGTTTCATAGCGCCCCAGCAGCGATCCCCAGATCCCGTAGCCCACAATGGTGGCGACAAAGGCCAGATAGACAAGAGAAAGGATTGTGGTCAGATCGATTTCAACCAGACTGTTCAGCATCACATCCGGACCATCCAGAATAAACGACGCCGCCAGAAACGGGATTATCGGGATCAGCGCGCTCCAGACCACCAGAGACATCACCGCCGGACGCGCCTCGTGCTGCATAATCAGCTTGTTGAAGATATTCCCGCAGGCCCAGCTCAGCCCCGCCGCCAGCGTCAGCATAAAGCCGATCAGCGCCACATGCTGACCATTCAGGCTGGCTTCAATGAGCACCAGCACGCCGAATACCGCCAGCGTAATGCCCGCCAGCTGTTTGCCCTGCAGACGTTCACCAAATACGAAGGCGCCGAGAATAATGGTAAAGAACGCCTGCGCCTGTAAGACCAGCGAGGCCAGACCGGCCGGCATACCGAACTTGATGGCGCAGAAGAGAAACGCGAACTGGCCGAAGCTGATGGTCAGACCGTAGCCCAGCAGCAGATTAAAGGGGATCTTTGGACGCGCCACAAAGAAGATGGCCGGGAATGCGACCAGCAGAAAACGCAAACCGGCCAGCATCAGCGGCGGCATGTTGTGTAACCCCAGCTTGATGACCACAAAATTCAGCCCCCATACTACGACCACCAGCAACGCCAGCAGTCCGTCTTTACGCGTCATACCCTGCCCCTGAATTATTAATTATTTGTTAACAGTTCAAGGTAACAGAAAAAAGCGGGCGGCGAGAAGATCATTAATTCTGGCAGGCAGCTGAAGCACTTAGGGATAAATCAGGTGCTATACAAGCCCCTTATGTCGTGATACTCCTTTTAGGACACAACATAAAAAGCATAAGCAACTGTCGGGCAGGAATATGAAACCATCTCTCAGGCGCTCAACCGCAGCGCTGCTGGCATCGTCATTGTTATTAACCATTGGTCGGGGGGCAACGCTGCCGTTTATGACCATTTATCTCACGCGCGTCTACAGCATGAGCGTTGAGAATATTGGTTATGCCCTGACGATTGCGCTGACCATCGGCGTAGTGTTCAGCCTGGGATTTGGCATTCTTGCCGATAAGTTTGATAAAAAGCGCTACATGCTGATCGCGATCGTGGCCTTCATCGCCGGATTTGTCGCGATCCCGCTGGTCGATAACGTCACGCTGGTGGTGCTGTTCTTTGCGCTGATCAACTGCGCCTATTCCGTCTTTTCGACGGTGCTGAAGGCCTGGTTCTCCGACGTGCTCACCACGAGCCAGAAAGCGCGCGTCTTCTCGCTTAACTACAGCTTCCTGAACATTGGCTGGACGATCGGGCCGCCGATTGGCACCCTGCTGGTGATGTACAGCCTGCAGCTGCCGTTCTGGCTGGCGGCCTTCTGCGCCGCGCTGCCGCTCGGATTCATCCATTTCTTCGTGCAGAAAAGCGTTGCGCTGGATACCGCCGAGGAGAAGATGCCCTGGCAGCCGTCGGTGCTGCTGAAAGACCGCGCGCTGTTCTGGTATACGCTCTCTGGCCTGCTCGCCTCTTACGTGGGCGGATCGTTCGCCAGCTGCATTTCGCAGTATGTTCTGGCCGCCCACGCCGATAGCGATTTTGCGCAGAAGGTCGTTGCCGTGGTACTGCCCGTCAACGCCGCCGTGGTGGTGACGCTGCAATATGCGCTGGGCCGCAAGATCTCTGCCAGCAATATTCGCCCGCTGATGACCCTCGCCACCCTGTTTTTTATCGTGGGGCTGGGGGGATTTATGGTCTCTGGAGAAAACCTGGTTTACTGGGGCATCGCTGCCGCCATATTTACCCTGGGTGAGATTATCTATGCACCGGGCGAATATATGCTGATCGACAACATTGCCCCGCCGGGAATGAAGGCAAGCTATTTCTCCGCTCAGGCGCTGGGCTGGCTCGGCGCGGCGGCAAACCCGATGATCACCGGTATTATTCTGACCAACCTGCCGCACTGGTCGTTATTTGTCATCATGATGGTCGCCATCGTCATTGCGTGGCTGATGATTTTGCGTGGGATGAGCGTGAAGGCGTGGTGCGAGTCACCGAAGGTGGCGTAGCGCTTCCAGGCCGGGTGAGGCGTAGCCGCCACCCGGCAATAAAGCATCAGTGGTGCAGCATTTCTTCTACCACCTGCTCTTTGTACATCTCATTCGGATAATAGGTCGGCCAGTTATCCATCTCTTTCAGCAGCGCCTCGTGGGAGGTGTTGCCCATGAAAATGTGGAAATGGGAAGAGGCCTTCGGCGCGATGGTGTGGTCGCTGAACTGAACAAACTTCGGCGCCTTGCTGCCGGCGTCCTTACATTCAAACAGATAGCGAACGCCTTTTTTGCCCGATGCGTAGGTCAGTATTTTGTAGCCGCTGTAATCATACTGACAGCGGCTGACCGCTTTGCCTTTATGAAATTCCATCACGTTATTTTCGATGCCGATGGCATCCACGTCCGTTGCATATCCCTTACGGTAGTACGCTTTCACCTCGTCATAGGTTTTGCTTTTGTCCTTCTGCGCTTTCTGTTTAAACACCGGATCCAGCGAACCGTCCAGCAGGAATGGATAGACCGACTGCCAGGTCCCGTCCCAGTCTGACAGCGCTCTGTCCTTGACGTCCTTATCCTCAAACACGCCGTTTGCCGCCCGCTGTTCCGCTTCGGTCATCTGATGGCCGTGCGAGTGAGCAAACAGCTGGCCGCTGACCAGCAGCGCCCCCAGAGTCATGGCAAATTTTCCAATATGTGCAGCCAAAGTAACGCCCTCATTCCGTTTTATAAGAATGAGAATGTTATAATATAACATTTCAAATCGCAACCAGGCCGCGCACGCCCTCCTGCTCCATGTTTTCGCCTCGCCCGCGCTGGATAATGGTGCCGCGGGACATCAGCAGGTAGCTGTCGGCCAGCTCGGCGGCAAAGTCGTAAAACTGTTCGACAAGCAGGATCGCCATGTCGCCTCGGTTCGCCAGGGTGCGGATCACCTGTCCAATCTCTTTAATCACCGACGGCTGTATGCCTTCGGTCGGTTCGTCCAGAATCAGCAGCTGCGGACGGCTCGCCAGGGCGCGGCCAATCGCCAGCTGCTGCTGCTGTCCACCGGAGAGATCGCCCCCGCGGCGATGCTTCATCTCTTTAAGCACCGGAAACAGCTGCCAGATCTCATCCGGGACCTGCTTCGCCTCGCGGGCGGAAAATCGTGATAGCCCCAGCAGGAGGTTCTCCTCCACGGTCAGGCGCGGGAAAATCTCGCGGCCCTGCGGGACGTAAGCCACGCCAGACTGCACCCGCTGGTGCGGCCTGCTGTGGGTGATCTTTTTACCCTGCCAGATGACCTCCCCGGTTTTCGCCGGGATCAGCCCCATCAGACACTTCAGCAGCGTGGTTTTCCCGACGCCGTTGCGCCCCAGCAGGCAGGTGACTTCTCCGGTGACGGCCTCAAAACTCACGCCGCGCAGGATATGGCTGCCGCCGTAATACTGATTCAGTTCGTTAACCTGTAACATCATCGCTCCTTAGCGCCCCAGATAGACCTCAATCACCTGCTCGTTGGCCTGCACCTCGCGAAGCGAACCTTCCGCCAGCACGCGTCCCTGATGCAGCACCGTGACGTGGTCGGCGATAGTCTCAACAAAGCCCATGTCGTGCTCCACCACCATCAGGGAATGCTTACCCGCCAGCGTTTTGAACAGCTCGGCGGTGTATTCGGTTTCCGCGTCGGTCATCCCGGCGGCCGGTTCATCCAGCAGCAGCAGGTGCGGGTCCTGAACCAGCAGCATACCGATCTCCAGAAACTGTTTTTGCCCGTGCGAAAGCAGCCCGGCGCGGCGGTCGCGCTCGCTGCTAAGGCGCAGCAAAACCAGCATCTCATCGATTCGGTCGCGCTGTTCACCGTTGAGTTTTGCCCACAGGCTCGCCCAGACGGATTTATCGGTTTTCATGGCGATCTCCAGGTTTTCCCACACCGTCAGCGCTTCAAAAACCGTGGGCTTCTGGAATTTACGCCCGATCCCCTGGCGGGCAATGGCCGCAGGCTCCAGCGCGGTCAGGTCGATGGACTGATCGTAAATCGCCCTGCCGCTCTTTGGCCGCGTTTTGCCGGTGATGACGTCCATCAGCGTGGTTTTACCAGCGCCGTTAGGGCCAATCACGCAGCGCAGCTCGCCCACGCCGATATTCAGCGAGAGATCGGTCAGGGCCTGAAATCCATCAAAATTGACGTTAATGGCCTCAAGCTGCAGCACCGGGTCGGTCTGTTCACGGTAACGATCGCCCGGCAACTGGCGGGTAAATAACCCTTCGGCTGGCTGCATTATTTCTCTCCCTTTCGAAACAGACCGTAGACGCCGCGCGGTAAAAACAGCGTGACGGCGATGAAAATCAGCCCCAGGAACAGCTGCCAGTATTCCGGCATCGCGACGGTGAAGAAACTCTTGGCGCCGTTTACCAGCGCCGCGCCAATCACCGGCCCGACCAGCGTGCCGCGCCCGCCCAGCGCCACCCAGATCGCGGCTTCAATCGAGTTGGTCGGCGACATTTCGCCAGGGTTGATAATGCCCACCTGCGGGACATACAGCGCCCCCGCCAGGCCGCACAGCACGGCAGAAAGCGTCCATACCAGCAGCTTGAACCCGCGCGGATCGTAGCCGCAAAACGTCAGGCGGTTTTCGGCGTCGCGAACGGCGGTCAGGATGCGCCCAAACTTGCTCTTCGCCAGGGCAAATCCGGTGCCCAACGCCAGAATCAGCAACAGCACGGTCGCCAGAAACAGCGCGATACGGGTGGTCGTTTCCGTCACCGAAAACCCAAGCAGCGTGGTGAAGCCGGTAAAGCCGTTATTGCCGCCAAAACCGGTTTCGTTGCGAAAGAACAGCAGCATGCCGGCATAGGTCAGCGCCTGGGTCATAATCGAGAAATAGACCCCTTTGATCTTTGAGCGGAAGGCGAACCAGCCGAACACCAGCGCCAGCAGGCCCGGTACCATCACAATCAGCACCAGCGCCCAGGCAAAATGCTGGGTTCCCCACCAGAACCACGGCAGTTCGCTCCAGGAGAGAAACGACATAAACGCGGGAAGACCTTCACCCGCGGCCTGGCGCATCAGGTACATGCCCATCGCGTAGCCGCCCAGGGCGAAGAAGATACCGTGCCCGAGAGAGAGCATCCCGGCGTAGCCCCACACCAGATCCAGCGCCACCGCAACGATGGCATAGCAGAGGATCTTGCCAATCAGCGTCAGCATCCAGGTTGACAGCGCCAGCGGATGCGTCGCAGGCAGTAAGGCGAAAAACGGTAATATCAGCAGACACACCACCAGCAGGCTGCCTGCAAGTTGCGTTGTGCGCGGCGCTTTGCGCGCCAGCGTTAAGGTCAGCGGCTGGCTCATCAGTCAATCACCCTCCCTTTCAGCGCAAACAGCCCCTGAGGGCGTTTCTGAATAAACAGCACGATCGCCACCAGAATCACGATCTTGCCCAGGACCGCCCCCATCTGCGGTTCAAGAATTTTATTGAAAATACCCAGACCAAACGCCGCGGCCACGCTGCCTGCCAGCTGCCCTACGCCACCGAGAACGACCACGAGGAAGGAATCAATAATGTAGCCCTGACCCAGCTCCGGCCCGACGTTACCGAGCTGCGATAGCGCCACGCCGCCTAACCCGGCAATCCCTGATCCAAGCCCAAACGCCAGCATATCGATGCGACCTGTCGGTACCCCGCAGCAGGCGGCCATGCTGCGGTTCTGCGTCACCGCGCGCACGTTCAGCCCCAGACGGGTTTTATTCAGAATGAGCCAGGTAAAGAACAGCACCAGCAGCACGAAGCCCAGCACCACGATGCGGTTCCACGGCAGCGTCAGGTTGGCAAAAACCTGCACCCCGCCGGACAGCCATGCCGGGTTGGCCACCTCCAGGTTCTGGGCGCCAAACGTCATGCGCACCAACTGGATGAGCATCAGGCTGATCCCCCACGTTGCCAGCAGCGTTTCCAGCGGGCGACCGTACAAATGGCGGATCACGGTGCGCTCCAGCACCATTCCGATGCCCGCCGTCAGGCAGAACGCGACCGGAAGCGCGATAACGGGATAGAGCGCCAGCCACTGTGGCGCAAGCCCGGCCATTGCCTGCTGCACCATCCAGGTGGCATACGCCCCCAGCATCAGCATCTCGCCGTGCGCCATATTGATGACGCCCAGCAGGCCGTAGGTGATAGCAAGCCCCAGCGCCGCCAGCAGCAGCACCGACCCCAGGGAGAGCCCCATAAACGCCTGGCCCAGCAGATCGCCCCACATCAGTCGATGCTGGATCTGGCTAAGACTCTCCTGTGCGGCGGCGCGCACCCCGGCATCCGGCTCTGTCTGTGCCTGGGTAAACGGGGTAAGTCTGGACTCAACGTCCGGATCGTCGGACTGCCCTAATAATTCGACGGCCTTGCGGCGCACCTCTGCCTGCGGGCTGGAGAGCTGGAGATTCGCCACGGCCAGTATTAGCGCCTGACGTGCCACCGCGTCCGTTTCATCGTTTACCCGCTTTTCCAGAAAAGCGAGCATTCCGGGCTGGGCATCCCGCTGAAGCTGACGAGCTGCCGCCCGCCTTTCGGTGACACTGTCACTCACAAGCTGATGCGTAGCGATGGCCGTGGCGGCCAGCACGCGCAGCCGGTTGGTCAAACGAACGGCTTTGGCTGCCCCTTCGATCGACTTAGCGTCACCGAGCGACACCATTTGACCGCTGCGCTGCGCAAAGGCGTGCTTTTGACTGTCGGTATAGAGATTTTCTTTTTGCAGTGCCTGCAGCAGCGGCAGCCTCGCGGCGTCCGGCGCGGCGGCCCACTGCGTCAGCAACTCCGCCTGCTGGCTGCGGCTGGCGGCAACAAAACGATCGGCATCCGATGCCTGCGCCATCCCTGGCAGCAGTCCGGAAAGCCATACAAGAGCGATGAACATGCGCATGGCGTTCATGACGTTTCTCCCTGGTGATGGCTTAGTTGCTGGCGGTTTTCATCGGCTGGTCGGGCTTTTTATCGTTTCCGGCGATGAACGGGCTCCACGGCTGGGCGCGCACCGGCTGTTCCGTCTGCCACACCACGTTGAACTGACCGTTGCCTTCGATTTCGCCGATCATGACCGGCTTATGCAGATGGTGGTTGGTGGCATCCATGGTGAGCGTGAAGCCTGACGGCGCCTTAAAGGACTGGCCGGCCATCGCCGCACGCACTTTATCCACGTCGGTAGTACCCGCTTTTTCCACCGCCTGCGCCCACATATGGATCCCCACGTAGGTAGCTTCCATCGGGTCGTTGGTCACCACGGTATCGGCATTCGGTAGCTTGTGCGCTTTGGCATAGGCTTTGTAATCCGCCACGAAGGCCTGGTTGGTCGGGTTATCCACGGATTCAAAGTAGTTCCACGCCGCGAGGTTGCCAACCAGCGGTTTGGTGTCGATCCCGCGCAGCTCTTCTTCTCCCACGGAGAACGCCACCACCGGCACGTCGGTCGCCTTCAGACCCTGGTTAGCCAGCTCTTTGTAGAACGGAACGTTGGAATCGCCGTTGATGGTCGACACCACGGCGGTTTTACCCCCCGCAGAGAATTTCTTGATGTTGGCGACGATGGTCTGGTAGTCGCTGTGACCAAATGGGGTGTAAACCTCCTCGATGTCCTTATCCTCCACCCCTTTCGAATGCAGGAACGCGCGCAGGATCTTGTTGGTGGTGCGCGGGTAGACGTAATCGGTTCCCAGCAGGAAGAAGCGCTTCGCCGCGCCGCCGTCTTCGCTCATCAGGTATTCCACCGCCGGGATGGCCTGCTGGTTCGGCGCCGCGCCGGTATAGAAGACGTTTGGCGACATCTCTTCGCCTTCATACTGCACCGGATAGAACAGCAGACCGTTCAGCTCCTCGAAGACCGGTAGCACGGATTTGCGCGATACCGACGTCCAGCAGCCAAATACCACCGCCACTTTATCCTGACTTAACAGCTGGCGCGCCTTCTCGGCAAACAGCGGCCAGTTTGAGGCGGGATCCACCACCACCGGCTCCAGTTTTTTACCCAGCACGCCGCCTTTCGCGTTGATCTCGTCGATGGTCATCAGCGCGACGTCTTTCAGCGGCGTTTCGGAGATGGCCATGGTGCCGGAAAGAGAATGCATGATCCCCACTTTGATGGTATCGGCCGCCTGCACGCCAAAACTCATTCCCATCGCCACGACGGACGCAGATAACGCAAAGGCTTTTAATAAGGTACGACGCTGCATATTTTCACTCCTGAAAAAGAACGCTGTGCGAAAACGTCCGTTACGGCGTGGACGCGGAAAAAAATGTGTCAGCGAAGCAGGAGCAAAAAGGATGCCAGAATGAAGGAAGCGCTATTTCAGGAGGGGGAACGCAGGATGTAAAGAGAACGCCTCAGAATGGCACAGCGCTGCACTTTTATAATGCAGCGCTGTGGAAGAGGCTTTACCAGACTTCGCTGGCGATCTGCGTGACCAGACGGACTTTGTCCCACTGCTGGGATTCACTCAGGCTGTTGCCCTCTTCGGTAGAGGCAAAGCCGCACTGCGGGCTGAGGCATATTTGCTCTTTTGCCACGTATTTCGCCGCCTCTTCCAGACGGGCTTTAATCCCCTCCGGGTTCTCCAGCTCACCGTTTTTCGTGGTGATAAGGCCGAGCACCACCTGCTGCTTGCCCGGGCGAATGAAGCGCAATGGCGCGAAATCACCGCTGCGGTCGTTATCGTATTCAAGGAAGAACGCGTCAACGTTGACCGTCCCGAACAGCACTTCCGCCACGGGCTCATAGCCGCCTTCGGAAATCCAGGTTGAACGGAAGTTACCGCGGCATACGTGCAGGCCGATGGTCAGATCTTCCGGCTTGCCTTCCAGCGCCTTGTTCAGGACGCGGGCATAGATGCGTGCCAGCTCATTGGCATCATCGCCGCGCTCGCGGATCTGACGGCGCTGGTCGTCCGAACACAGATAGGCCCAGACGGTGTCGTCCAGCTGCAGGTAACGGCAGCCCGCGTCGTAAAATGTGCGGATGGCGTCGCGCCAGGTGGTCGCCAGATCGTCGAAATAGTCATTTAGATCCGGGTACACCGTCGCATCGATGTCTTTGCGCCCGCCGCGGAAATGGAGCACGCTTGGGCTGGGAATGGTCATCTTCGGCTGAGCATCGCCGCTGATGCTTTTCAGGTAGCGGAAATCTTCAAGCATCGGATGGACGCCAAAGCCCAGCTTGCCGGTCACGCGCACGCCGTGGGCTTTAGTTTGTACCCCGTTGAACTGAATGCCCTGCTGCGAATCGTAACGCTCAACGCCCTGCAGACCGTCGAAGAAGTCGAAGTGCCACCAGGCACGACGAAATTCACCGTCGGTGACCACATGCAGGCCGCACGCACACTGCTGCTCAACGACGTGGCGGATGGCATCATCCTCTACCGCGCGAAGCTGTCCGGCGTCAATTTCGCCGCTGGCGAACTTCAGGCGAGCCTGTTTGATGGCATCCGGGCGTAAGAAACTGCCGACTACATCGGCGCGGTACGGGGCATGGTGTCGTTGCATGAAAATCTCCTCAGTCTGCCGGCGATAATTGCCAGCAGTGATAATTCATCATTTGAAGCTTTAGACTTCTGGATGTCTAAATGTCCAAAAACAATGTCATACCTCACTGGTGCCGGCAAACGAGAAAATTTCACGGGTGTTGAAAAAAATTCATCTTCACAGCGTGACGGCGGTTTCACTGCTGGCAAAGGCGAACTTTTCATCCTCCCATCCGGTGATCCCCCCGAGCATGATTTTGACCGGCAGCCCGAGGCGCGCCAGCTTGAGCGCGGCTCTGTCCGCGCCGTTACAGTGCGGCCCTGCGCAGTAAACAACGAACAGCGTACCTTCAGGCCATTCGGCCATGCGCTCAGCGGTCATCTGGTTCCGCGGCATATGCAGAGCGCCCGGCACGTGACGGCGGGCAAACTGCTCCGGGCTCCCCACCACGTGCAGCAGCACGAAGTCCTGCTCATTATTGGCGATGGCATGATGCACATCCGCGCAGTCGGTTTCAACGCTCAGGCGGCGCAGAAAATGGGTAACGGCTTCCTGCGGCTCGGCAGCCGGAAATTCAGTAACATAGCTCATGATCCTTCCTCATCTTTGGCGTTTGTGTTAACACTACTCTATCCACAAATTCAGCCCGTGAATGCGTTCGCTTATGCCAGAAAACAGCAAAAAGATGACAAACTTAAGACAAATTGCCCGCCCGCAGGTGGTGGTGCTGGCATATGACGGTCTGTGTACCTTTGAGTTTGGCGTGGCGGTGGAGATCTTCGGCCTGCCGCGTCCCGAGCTGGGCGATGAATGGTATCGTTTTGCCGTGGCGAGCGTGGACAGCGGTGAACTTCGGGCAACAGGCGGGATCCGCATCGTTACCGATGGTGATTTAAGCCTGCTTGCGTCTGCGGACCTGATTGTGGTTCCCGGCTGGCGGGGGATAGATTCACCGGTTCCGGATGCGCTCTGCGAGGCACTACGCCAGGCCAGCGCGCGAGGATGCCAGCTGTTCTCCATCTGCTCGGGAGTGTTTGTGCTGGCCGCAACGGGGCTATTGAACGGCCGCAAAGCCACGACGCACTGGCGCTACATTGACGCGCTGAAAGTCCGCTACCCTGACATCGACGTGGTTGAGGATGTACTCTACCAGGACGAAGGCGATATTCTGACGTCCGCTGGCAGCGCGGCGGGAATCGATCTCTGTCTGCACGTTGTGCGGCGGGATTATGGCATGGAAACAGCAAACAGCGTGGCGCGTCGGCTGGTCATTCCCCCTCACCGGGATGGTTCACAGCCACAGCAGCTGACCCGCCCGGTGGCGCAGCTGCGGGAAAGCCAGCGTCTCGGCCAGCTGTTTGATTTTCTGCACACGCATCTTATCGAGGCGCACAGCGTCGACTCCCTCGCGCGTCGGGTCGGAATGAGCCAGCGCACCTTCCTTCGTCGCTTCGAAGCGGCAACGGGGACGACGCCCGCACGCTGGTTAATCAATGAGCGCCTGCTGAGAGCAAAAGATTATCTGGAAAGCAGCCGGTTAAGCATCGACAGCATCGCTGAACAGACCGGGTTTGGTCAGGCGTCGACACTGCGTCATCATTTTCGCCAGCAGTTCGCACTTTCCCCGGCTCAGTATCGTAAACAATTTTCACGTCCGGGTTACTGCACGCTGAGGCGTCAGTTTAAGGGTTACACTGGCACACGGAGCACCTGATGGTCACTACACACGTTTTTATTGCGGTCAGTCTTGATGGTTACATCGCCCGACAGAATGACGATATCGACTGGCTGCTGCAGCGCGACGATCCGGCGGAAGATCATGGCTATGAGGCGTTCATCGCGGACAAAGACTGCATCGTGATGGGACGAGGGAGTTATGAGAAGGTACTGACCTTTGACGCATGGCCTTACGATCGTCCCGTGCTGGTGCTCTCGCGACGACTGGCCGATACGCCCGTGCCGGAGGCGCTGAGGGGCAAAGTGCAGTTTTCATCCCGGACGCCAAAGGAGGTGCTGGACGATCTCGCTGCGCAGGACGTACATCGCGTCTATCTTGATGGCGGACAGGTGATACAGTCGTTCCTGCGCGAAGGACTGGTAGCCGATATGGTGATCACGACCGTACCTGTACTGCTCGGGGAGGGAAAACCGCTGTTCGGAACGTTGTCCCGGGATATTGATTTGACCCTGGTATCAAGCCGCAGCTTCCCTTCGGGCCTGGTGCAGTCGCATTATCGCCTGACGCTATAACCCTATCGCGACGGTCTGCGCAAAAAAAACCGCCAAAAAATGGCGGTAAATGCTTGCATGGATAGATTTGTGTTTTGGTCTCTACGTCCCGACACTCCATGGCCGGGCAGCGGATCTCACACAATCTAACACCTGTTGTCTTAACGAACGCTAAACAACCTTATTAACCAGTATGGGTATTGATCTGCAAATAACGCATAAGGCCCTGCTCAGCGCTCTGTTTTGCATCGTCATTAATGGCTTCCAGATAAAAGGAGCGAGCGACACCATAAGGTGCTTTTTCAGAGGGATACACCGCAAACTGGAATGTTTTTCCTCTCGCCTGATGAGTGCAGTCTAATTCCCAACGCTGATCGTTCACTTTTTTGCTGGCGCAGGCAACTCTACCATAATCGCTGGTTAAATAAGAACCCACGCGAATTTCTGCAGATTGAATATATTCTGGTTCGTCATTACCTGCATAACGAACCCCTGCAGCGGCTCCAACAGCCACTGCCAGAAGCGCAAGCGCTATTATTTTTTTCATTTATAAATGACCTGTTCCTTAGCCTAAGATTACTATTATATAAGATTAATCCGTAATGCATACCTCCAATTGTGGACCAGAAATGGTAGTTTACAAAGATTCAGATGTTTTTAGGAACTGTCCTAACCGCTATTTCGAACGAACATTATTTGACATTTTCTTTGCGCTAATTTTAATTTTTGAATAATAACCCTAAGAAATAATCGACATGATTATTCCGCATTGTTTTTCAGCGGTGAAACCATGATAAAAAAAGGGTTATCTTTCGTCATGCTTATTTGTGCGCTGTTTTCAGGCCAGCTTATGGCCGGACACAAAGGACACGAATATTTATGGGTCAAGAATGTAGGGCATCAGCTTCGTCATGAAGCCGACAGCGATGAGTTGCGAAGCGCTGCAGAAGAGTCGGCGGAGGGTTTGCGCGAACACCACCTGTGGCAGAAGTCGCGCAAACCGGACACGCACGTTCGGTAATTAGCTGCCCTTGCGTTTTGGCAGGGTTTTCATCAGATCGTCCGGACTGACGGACGCCACAATACTGCCGGGCTGCGGCATTTTGAAGATGTGGTTTTTCATCTTGCCAATCACATGCATTTCGCAAGGACGGCAGTCGAACTTGAGAGTCAGAACTTCATCGCCGTTTACCAGCTGCATGGGGGTTGCCTTCCAGCTCTTAATATTCCCTTTTGCCTGCTTAGGACACAGGTTAAACGCAAAGCGCAGGCAGTGCTTGGTGATCATCACCGGCACATCGCCCTTCTCTTCATGCGCTTCATAGGCTGCGTCGATCAGCTGCACGCCGTGGCGATGATAGAATTCACGCGCTTTATGGTTATAAACGTTGGCCAGGAAGGATAAATGTGTCTCCGGGTATACGGGTGCAGGAACGGCTTCCGCTTTTCGGCAAGCGCGCGGATACTGCGCCAGGCGCGCGGCATCCAGCATCTCTGCCGTTTCACGGCGGAACTGGTTAAGCAGGCTGTTCGGCACAAACAGCGCGTCCGGCAGATTCACTTCGATAGCGCGCGCGTAGTAAATCGTCTGGCCCAGCTTCGCCACCCCATCCTTCAGGTTGTTGAGCGCTTTTTCCGCGTTGTTTGCCACCTCGAAAAGGCCGTCGAGAGTATGCGTCACGCTGATGCCGTCTTCACAAGTCATGGTCAGAATCAGCTGCTCTTCCCAGCCGCCCAGCTCAATATCCACGGCGATACGACGTTCGCTGGAGGTTTTCAGCAGCGCCTGCTGCCAGTTATGATCGAGGTTACGGTTAAGCGCCGCGTTCGGCCGCGCCTTGTAGAGATCGGCGGGCATTTCATTCGGCCAGATGCGGTAGCGGTTCTCGCCGGTTTTCTCGACCGTATTGGCACGGAAGCCCACGACCTCACGCTTAATCATCACGTTAAGGCCATCGCCGTTCGCCAGCGGTTCCGTCACTTCGACATCAAGGTGATCTTTCGCCACTTTCAGCACTTCGCCCACCGGTAAACCGATAAACTTCGGTGAGTCGAACGCGCCGATATCCCCTTTACGGGCATTCACAAAATAGTCCGTGCTGCCACGGTGGAACGTTTTGTCCGTCGACGGAATAAAGAAATGCTCGGTGCGGCCGGCCGACGCGCGCGCCAGGTCGCCGCGATCTTCGATAATGGCGTCCAGCATCTGGCGATAGTGCGCGGTGATGTTTTTCACGTAGCTCATATCTTTGTAGCGCCCTTCAATCTTAAAGGAACGCACGCCCGCGTCGATCAGCGCGCCCAGGTTGGCCGTCTGATCGTTATCCTTCATGGAAAGCAGGTGTTTTTCGAACGCCACAACGCGGCCCCGATCGTCTTTCAGAGTATACGGCAGACGGCAGGCCTGAGAACAGTCGCCGCGGTTGGCGCTGCGGCCCGTCTGCGCGTGGGAAATGTTGCACTGACCGGAGTAAGCCACGCACAGCGCACCGTGGATGAAGAATTCAATCGTCGCGTCTGTCGCCTGGTGAATATCGCGGATCTGATTCAGGTTCAGCTCTCGCGCCAGAACGATCTGCGAAAAGCCGACGTCGGAGAGAAACTTAGCCTTCTCGACCGTGCGGATATCGCACTGGGTACTGGCATGCAGTTCAATGGGCGGAATATCCAGCTCCAGAACGCCCATGTCCTGAACGATCAGGGCATCCACCCCGGCCTGGTAGAGATCGGTAATCAGACGTTGCGCAGGCTCCAGCTCATCATCATGCAGAATGGTGTTCAGGGTCACGAACACTTTCGCCCCGAAACGGTGGGCGAACGGCACCAGTTCAGCTATATCGCTCAGGCTGTTGCTGGCGTTATGGCGGGCACCGAAGCCAGGGCCGCCAATGTAGACGGCGTCAGCGCCGTGAAGGATCGCTTCACGGGCAATGGCGGCGTCGCGGGCCGGGCTTAAAAGTTCAAGATGATGGGATTGCAGGCGCATACTTCGTCGTTATCCGTTATGGTCAAAATGGCGGCTATTGTAGTCAGAAGTATGCGTCAGCGAAACAGTTTTGCGTAGCGTCAGCGGGGATAATGAATCAGGGAGTGAAAATGCACCGTCCGGTCGCTGCTGTTGCGGTAGGCGTGCGGTTTATCGCCGGCGAAACGGACGCCCGAATCGGCAGAAATCGTCTGCCACGTGCCGTCAAGCTTCATCTCCAGCTCGCCGCTGACCACCACCACATGTTCAATCACCCCGGCCTCATGCGGCGTGGATTCACTGAGCGCGCCGGGTGCCAGGGTAATGGAGAAATAATCAAACCCGAGCGTCTCGTCCCACGGAAAGAGCGGTTTGACCACCATCGCCTGCTGCTGCGGGTCAAACACCGCCTGCCGGTCCGCCTCTGGCGTGATGAACGCGGAAAACGGCACGTTCAGCCCGGTGGTTATTTTCCACAGCGTCGACACCGTCGGGCTGGATTCATTGCGCTCGATTTGCCCCAGCATCGCTTTTGACACGCCGGTCTCGTCCGCGAGCTTCGACAAACTCCAGCCGCGCGCCTGGCGCAGCGTTTTCAGCGTTGTTGCAAGGTGTAGTGTGATGTCCATGGTCCCTCCTGATGGCGATCAGCATACCACTTGTACGCTATAGCGCACAGTGTTACCTTATATCGGACGTTATAACGCACAACGGAGTTTTTATGCGCCCTTCCTCTCACCTTGTTCCAGTCGCACTGGCTGGATTTGTCGCCGTGCTGGTCGGTTACGCCAGCTCGGCCGCCATCATCTGGCAGGCCGCCGCGGCGGCTGGTGCCAGTGCACAGCAGATCGCAGGCTGGATGACCGCGCTGGGGATTGGAATGGGCGTCAGCACGCTGGCGCTTTCCTGGTGGTACAAAGCGCCGGTGCTGACCGCCTGGTCAACGCCCGGCGCGGCGCTTCTCGCCACCAGCCTGCACGGCGTGACGCTGCCGGAAACGATCGGCGTGTTCATCTTTGCTAATGCGCTCATTTTACTTTGCGGCATCACCGGGCTCTTCGCCCGTCTGATGAGGCTGATCCCCCATTCGCTTGCCGCCGCCATGCTGGCAGGCGTGTTGCTGCAGTTTGGCCTGCACGCGTTTGCGCACCTGGAGGGTCACTTTCTGCTGTGCGGCAGCATGATTGCGGCGTGGCTAATAGCAAAAGCGCTGGCGCCGCGCTATGCCATCGTGGTCACGCTGCTGGTCGGCGGTATCGTGGCATGGGCGGGAGGTGACGTTGTCACCGATAAGCTCGCGTTCTCCCTAGTGATGCCCGAGTTTATTGCGCCCACGTTCACCTTCACCAGCCTGGTGAGTATTGGCGTGCCCTTCTTCCTGGTCACCATGGCATCGCAAAACGCACCGGGGTTCGCCACGATGAAGGCCTCCGGTTACCCGCTGGCGGTCTCGCCGCTCATCATCGTTACGGGAGCGCTGGCGCTGCTGTTTTCCCCTTTTGGCGTCTTTTCTATCTGTATCGCAGCCATTACTGCCGCCATTTGTCAAAGCCCCGATGCGCACCCGGATCCCGCAAAACGCTGGCTGGCGGCCATCGCAGCCGGAGGATTTTATCTGCTGGCGGGGATTTTCGGCGGCTCGATTACCGGGCTGATGGCCGCTCTGCCGCTCAGCTGGATCCAGACGCTCGCCGGTCTGGCGCTGCTGGGCACCATCAGCGGGAGTTTATATCAGGCACTGAGCCACGAGGCGGAGCGCGACGCGGCCATCGTCACGTTCCTGATGACCGCGAGCGGCGTCACGATCCTGGGCATCGGTTCGGCATTCTGGGGGCTGGTGCTGGGCGGCGTGTGCTATGCCCTGTTTTCACGCGCTCGCCGCGCGTAGCTGCGAAGGCGTCATGCCCGTCGCGCTGCGAAAGCGGTTGCTGAAGTGGCTGGCGGAGTTAAACCCGCAGGCAAGGGCGATGTCCGTTAGCGGCGTCGCCGTGTTCTGCACCAGCGCCTTCGCTTTTTCCATTCTTCTCTGCATCACGTACTGATGCGGCGCCAGCCCCGTCGACTGGCGGAACATGCGGGCAAAATGGTATTCGCTGAGGGCGGCCTGCGCCGCCAGTTCAGCCAGCGTCAGGGGTTGCCCGAGGTTCTCTTCAATAAAGGCCAGCACGTTGCGCAGCACGAATGGCGATAGCCCGCCGGTGACGACCGGCAGCTTCCACTGAACGTTAGAGTAGTTTTGCAGCAGATGGGTCAGGAGCAGCGTAGAGGCCGTGCTCAGGGTGAGCTGGTTGGCGTGCTGCTGCCAGTCGCAGCCGAGTAAAAACTGGCGATACAGCGCGGTGATCTTCGGATCGCTACCAAAAATGCGCTCGTCCAGCGTCAGCGAAAGCGGGCGCTTGTCCCAGATCTTTTCCCCCACGTCGCGCAGGTGTTCATCGGTGCAGTACAGATGCACAAACGACAGGTCATCACGGATATCCCACGTCGATTCGCTCTCTTTTGGCATCAAACAGAAGCGGTCCGGCCCCCCACCGTTCTTCCAGCCGCCCGGCGTTTTTTGATAGCTTTCGTAGCCATCCGCTACGTACAGGCTCAGGGTATGGTGGTTACTTTTTACCGTTATCGTATCTTGCTTGTTGTACCACGCTGCCAGCTGAATGCCCGAATTCAGCGAGACGGTTTCCCGCAGGACCGCATTCTGTTGGCAAAGCGTTTCAAAGGTATCGTAAGCGTGAGACATGACCGTAAGCGCGTGATTGACTGGAATATCAGTCTAAGAAGAGTTGTCTCTCGTTGCCAGCCCCCGGGAAAGAAAAAAGCGCAAGATTTTGCAAGTCGACCGCAAGCCGGTGAAAGCCCCTGACCGATCTCGGCGCCATACTGCGGGCTTCCGTGGTTTGAGAAGAGAAAAAGTATGAACGCATTATTATACGGACTGGTGGTGGTCATCTGGGGAACCACCTGGATTGCGATTTTCCTGCAGCAGGGTCCCGTAGCGGCGCCCGTCTCGATTTTCTGGCGTTTCGCCGTCGCCAGCCTCACGATGATGGTGGTGTTAATCGCCCTGCGCCGTCTGCGCAAGCTGGCGCTGCGGGATCACCTTTTTTGTATCCTCCAGGGATGCTGCGTTTTCTGCTTTAACTTCTGGTGTTTTTACGCCGCAGCCTCGCACATCAACACCGGGCTGGAATCGGTGATCTTCTCCATGGCCGTGCTCTATAACGCCATTAACAGCTTTATTTTCTTCGGGCAGCGCCCGCCCGCGCGTTTCTGGACGGCGGCGGCGCTGGGCCTGACTGGGATCGTCACCCTCTTCTGGGACGATCTGCTGGCCAGCGGCTGGAGCGCGTCGCTCCTGACCGGGATTGGTCTCTCCGCGCTCGGCACCTACGGCTTCTCGCTGGGCAATATGATCAGCATGCGTCACCAGCGCAGAGGACTTGAAACCATGACCACCAACGCCTGGGCGATGCTCTACGGCACGCTGGTGATGGGCTGCATTGCCCTGTTCAGAGGCGACAGCTTCGCGCCAGAGTGGACCGTCAGCTACGTTGGCGCGCTGCTCTATCTGGCTGTATTTGGTTCGGTGATTGCGTTTGGCGCCTATTTCACGCTGGTGGGACGCATCGGTCCGGGCAAAGCGGCCTACAGTACGCTGCTCTTCCCGCTGGTGGCGCTGACCATCTCCACGGTGTATGAAGGCTACGTCTGGCATATCAACGGTATCGTGGGATTAGTGCTGATTCTGGGGGGAAATATGGTGATGTTTACCAAACCAGAAACCTGGTTCAGACGCTTACGAATGGCGTAAATAAAAAGGCCTGCATTACGCAGGCCGTTTTATTTTATTTCGCGGTCTTTTTCACATCAAACATGGTGGCGTCCGTCGCCATGTCATCAACTACCTGCTTCAGCGTCGCAAAGGTCATCGGCGTACTTTCGTTGTTCAGATCTTTACCTTCGCCTTTACGCACCACCTTCATGACCGGTTTGTTGGTGGCCGCATCGATCAGTTCTCCTTCAAAGAAGAGATGCGTATCCATGGTGCGATGCCCGGTTGCCATCTGCGTACCCGCTACTACCAGCGCGACCGGCACCACTTCATAGAACTGCAGACCCTCTTTCTGCGAACTCACCCCGGTAATTGCACCGCGGAAAATCAGGCTGTGTTTACCCGGCGTGGTCACAATTGGCTTACGGGTACCAATAGCGGTTTTCATTTTGTTATTGGTGTAATTCAACAGCTCATCAAGCGTTTTTTGACCAATTTGTGTGGTCGGTTTAGGCGCAGGATAATAAGTAATCGGCGTCCAGAGAATACTGTCGTAATTAGCTTCGTTATAAGAAGGATCAACCCAACGCAGCGTTGGTTTACCCGTCGCAGACGTCGTCTGCTGCAAGCCGGAATAGTCTTTTAAAAAGCCAGAATATTGTTCGGGAGCCGCAACTTTTGAAGAACAGCCCGCCAACGCCAACAGACCAGTAAGCACTGCAACTTTAAAAAAAGTTTGAGTACGCATGATAGTTTTCCATGTTATCTGCAAGTATGCATTTGAAGTTATAGCAAAAGACCGATGGGTTTGTTGTGACAAAAAATGATGCGGAGAGCACAAATTGCGAAAAGACTGCCCGGAGGCGTGCCGGGCAGTGAAAAATTACTGATTTATATCCAGTTGCCAGAACAGATGTTTGCCAAACGGGTCAATTTCATAGCCCGTCACCTCCTTGCGCACCGGTTCGAAAATGGTTGAATGCGCAATCATCACCGCCGGCATTTGATCATGCATCATTTGCTGAGCCTCTTTATACAGCGCCACGCGTTTATCGCGATCGGTGGTTGATTTTGCTTCCGCAATAATTTTATCGAAGGGCTTGTAGCACCATTTCGCCGAATTTGAGCCACCGTTTGCCGAGGTACAGGTAAATAGCGGACCAAAGAAGTTGTCGGGATCGCCCGTTGCGGTCGTCCAGCCCATCAGCGCGGCCTGGTGTTCCCCGCCCTTCACGCGCTTAAGGTATTCGCCCCACTCGTAGGTGACGATTTTGGTCTGTACGCCGATTTTCGCCCAGTCGGCCTGAATCATCTCAGCCATGCGTTTCGCATTCGGATTGTACGGACGCTGCACCGGCATCGCCCACAGGTCGACGCTCACGCCGCTGGCAAAACCGGCCTCTTTCAGCAGCGCTTTCGCCTTTTCAGGATCGTAATCGTAATCCTTAAGCTCGCTGTCTGCGCTCCAGACGCCCGGCGGCAGCAGGTTCTTCGCCGCAGTGCCGGTGCCGTGGAAAACCGCATCAATAATGGCCGGCTTATTGATGGCCATCGCCAGCGCCTGACGGACTTTTACGTTATCCAGCGGCGGCTTTTGGGTATTGAACGCCAGAAAGCCGGTATTCAGTCCGGCTTTGCTCATCAGGTTGATGTCCTTGTTCGCCTTCATGCGCGGCAGGTCCGCCGGGTTCGGGAACGGCATCACCTGACACTCGTTCTTCTCGATTTTGGCAAACCGCACGGAGGCATCCGGGGTGATGCTAAACACCAGCCGATCCAGCTTCGATTTCCCCTGCCAGTAGTCGGCAAACGCCGTAAACAGGATCCGCGAATCCTTCTGATACTGCGCCAGCTTAAACGGCCCGGTGCCTATAGGCTCCATATCCACCTTTTCCGGCGTGCCCGCTTTGAGCATCGCGTCGGCATACTCCGCGGACAGGATCGAGGCAAAATACCATGCCAGATCGGCGACAAACGGCGCTTCCGGGTGCGCCAGGGTAAAACGCACGGTGTGGTCATCGACTTTATCAATGGCGGTAATCAGGCTGCCGAACTCCAGGCTTTCGAAGTTGGAGTAGCTGCCGTTAGAGACGTTGTGATAGCGATGATTCACGTCTTTTTGCCGCATAAACGAGAAGATCACGTCATCGGCGTTAAAGTCGCGGGTCGGCGTGAAGGATTTATTGCTCTGGAACTTAACGCCCTTACGCAGATGGAAGGTGTAAACCTTGCCGTCCTCGCTCACCTCCCAGTGCTCCGCCAGGCTCGGCACCAGCTCCGTGGTGCCGGGTTTAAAATCGACCAGCCTGTTATAGACCGGTACGGCGCTGGCGTCCACGCTGGTTCCCGAGGTGTATAGCTGAGGATTAAAATTTTCCGGCGATCCCTCGGAGCAATACACCAGCGTTTTCGCGGCGACGGTGGAACTGACCGTGAGTGCAGCAAGCGCCAGCGTTATAGTTGTGAGTTTGCTTTTCATCATTTATTCCTGTCTTTTTAATTCGACGGCTAATTAATTCTTTTGCCATTTCATAAATAACATTAAAGTGATGTGGCAAACACCCGAAAAATAAATAAGGAACAAATCACTATGGGCTCGCCGCTTTCCAGACAATTAACGCACCGTTTTTTCCGCTATCTCGCCATCACCAGCCAGAGCGATCCCAAAGTCAAAACCCTGCCCTCAACGCCGGGCCAGCACGACATGGCGCGGGAGCTGGCGCAGGAGCTGGCACAGCTGGGGTTAGACGATATTGTGATTGATGAATTCGCCACGGTAACGGCGGTAAAAAAAGGCAACGTGCCCGGCGCGCCGCGCATCGGCTTTATAACCCATATTGATACCGTGGACGTGGGATTATCACCGGATATTCATCCACAAATATTAACCTTTACCGGTGAAGATCTCTGTCTGAATAAAGAGAAAGACATCTGGCTGCGGGTTAAAGAGCACCCTGAAATTCTGGCGTATCCGAATGAGGAAATTATTTTCAGCGACGGAACCAGCGTATTGGGCGCGGATAATAAATCGGCGGTTACGGTGGTCATGACGGTGCTGGAAAACCTGACGGCAGAGCATCAGCACGGGGATATCGTCGTGGCATTTGTGCCTGACGAAGAGATCGGCCTGAACGGTGCAAAAGCGCTGGACCTTAAGCGCTTTGACGTCGACTTCGCCTGGACCATCGACTGCTGCGAGCTGGGGGAAATTGTCTACGAAAATTTTAATGCGGCGGCGGCTGAAATCCGCTTTACCGGCGTAACGGCGCACCCGATGTCCGCCAAAGGCGTGCTGGTGAACCCCCTGCTGATGGCGACTGACTACATCAACCATTTTGACCGCCAGCAAACGCCAGAGTGCACCGAGGGGCGTGAGGGCTATATCTGGTTTAACGGCATTCAGGCCGGGCAAAACGAGGCCATTCTTAAGGCCAATATCCGCGACTTTGACAAGGACAGCTTTGCCGCCCGCAAGCAGCAGATTGCCGACGTAGCCGCGCTGGTTGCCGCCCGGTATCCAACGGCCAGGGTGGACTATCGCATTGAAGATACCTACAGCAATATCAGCAATGCGATTGATGAAGACCGGCGCGCTATCGATCTGATGTTCGAAGCGATGGAATCGCTCGGCATCACGCCGAAGCCGACGCCCATGCGCGGCGGCACCGACGGCGCGGCGCTCTCGGCAAAAGGGCTGCTCA
This sequence comes from Enterobacter sp. 01-M-02-SI-ECC, assembly GCF_047530595.1. NCBI lineage: Bacteria > Pseudomonadati > Pseudomonadota > Gammaproteobacteria > Enterobacterales > Enterobacteriaceae > Enterobacter > Enterobacter sp. 01-M-02-SI-ECC. Next base: position 52,990 of record NZ_JBLKCZ010000004.1, read on the forward strand.
CGCCGAACTTCTTCACCGGCGCGCATAACTTCCACTCGAAGTTTGAATTCCTGCCGCTGTCGTCGTTCGAAGCGTCTTACAACACGGCCCTGCAGATCTGCCTGCTGGCCGCCCGTTAAGCGGGCTTGCGCGCCAGCATCGTGGCAAAGCGCAGCTTGATGCGGTTGCCGTTTTCGTCGGTGCGGTGCAGTTCGCCAACGTCTTCGTTGTATTTGAGCAACTCCCAGCCTTCGTAGTAGTTGCTCAGCTCACCGCTTTTGAACGCAAACGGGAAGCCAACAGTGCACGGGTAATCTGCCGTGTCCATCGCGGCAACAATCAGGTTGTAGCCGCCGGGCCTGGTGCAGCGCTGCATGTTGGCGATAAGTCCCGGGATGGTTTTTGACTCCAGGAACATCAGCACCACGGTGGAGAGAATGAAATCGTACTCGTCGTCAAAACTCAGGTTGTTGAGATCTTTAATCGCCGTGTGGAGGTTATCGATCCCTTCTTCCGCCTTAATGCGCTCGATATTATCGATGCTCATCGGGTTCTTATCCCATGCGGTGACATCGTGGCCGTTAGCTGCAAGATAAAGGCTGTTGCGGCCGTTGCCGCAGCCCAGATCCAGCGTTTTACCGGGTTTCACAATCTCCGCGCTGTACAGCACTTCTGAATGGGTACGGGTTAAGCCATATTTCTCTGTGAAGTAATTCTCATCGACAGTCATTGTTTTCCTGCGTTCTCATAAAGTGAAAGTGCATCCTGGATGCTATTTTAAGGCGTTTACCGTCTGGTTGCCAGCCGCTCGAAAATCGAAAAATTTGCTACGTTTAGTGAAGACGCTTATCAGAGAAATAAAGATGAACAAATATCGCCTCAGCGACGAAACCCGCATCTGGCAATGGAAAAACGGCGACACTACCCGCTCCGTCACGCTGCGGCAGATTATCGCCACGGCGGACTTTAACGACGTGACTGTCGGGACGAGAGGCGGCTGGATTGACGATGAACGCGCCCTCGCGCAGGACGGCGACTGTTGGATCTACGACGAAAACAGCGTGGTGTTCGCCGGAGCGACCGTGTCCGGCAACGCGCGTCTTACCCTGCCGTGCGTCGTGAGCCATGATGCCCGTATCGGTGACAGCTGCTGGCTGGACGGCGCAGAGGTCAGCCACGGGGCGCGAATAAGTGACAACGTCACCATTCAGCAATCCTGCGTAAGGGGCGAGTGCCATCTCTACGGCGACGCCCGCATTTTGCACAATAGCGTTATCATTGCCGCCAAAGGGCTGACGCCGGACCGTGACCAGATCCTGCAAATCTACGATAAGGCGACCGTCAGCCAGTCGCGCATTGTGCACCAGGCGCAAATCTACGGCGAGGCGATGGTGAATTTTGCCTTTGTCGAGCACCGCGCCGAAGTCTTCGACAACGCGATCCTCGAGGGAAACGAACTCAACAACGTGTGGGTGTGCGACTGCGCAAAGGTCTATGGTAACGCCCGCGTGATTGCCGGCTTTGATGAAGATGCCATCCCAACGGTGCGCTACAGCTCGCAGATTGCGGAGAATGCCGTGGTCGAGGGAAACTGCGTCATCAAGCACCACGTTCTGATTGGCGGTCAGGCCTGGCTGCGCGGCGGGCCGATCATGCTGGACGATAAGGTGGTGATCCAGGGACGCGCGCGGATCAGCGGGGATGTGCTCATCGAGCACCGGGTTGAAATCACCGATGATGCGGTCATCGAAGCCTTTGCCGGGGAGAGCATTCACCTGCGCGGCGAAAAGGTGATTAACGGCGACCAGCGCATCACCCGCACCCCGCTGCTGGGGGCGTTATAGGGCGTAGATCTTCCCGTAGATGTTCACATCGTCAAAGCGACCGTTCAGGTATTCCGCTTCCCGCAGGCACCCTTCCAGCGTAAAACCGTTGCGTACGGCAACGCCGTTGCTGTGCTGATTCGCCACCCGACACTTGATCACAAAACGGCGGATCTCCCCGCGTTCAGCGTAGTAGCTCATAAACGCCTGCAGTGAGCGGGAGAGGATCCCCTGCCCCTGGTGGCCTTCATCCAGCCAGTAGCCGATGTACCCGGTCTTGTTCATCGGTTCAATCGTGTTGAACGACAGCACGCCAACCAGCGCATCATCCTTGAAGATCAGAAACATTTTGGCGTAGCCGCGCTGGTGCAGCATCTGGTTACTCTGCACGTTGCGGCGGGTATCATCCTCGCTGCCCACGTGCTGCGCCCAGTCAAAGGCGGTTTGCAGAAAGGTTTTGTTTTTGACGACGAGATTATGCAGATCGGCGGCGTAGCGCTCTTCGACGGCGCGAAGCTCGAGAGCGTCAGATACCGGGATAATTTCGGATTTTGCTGCGGTCATTGCCCCTCACCCTAACCCTCTCCCGGAGGGAGAGGGAATCGATCGTTAACGCATTATCCGGTCGTCAACGTAGTTACGTTTATCCGGCGCCGGTGGGAAATACTGGTACAGCCAGGTTTCACTGATGGCGTCGCCCTGGCAGCGCAGGAACAGACGCATATCCACAGGCTCCGTCGAATCCGAGGTTGGGTACCAGTCAAACAGGATGCGATAGCCGTCAAACGGCTCAACGTAGAGGATCTCAACCTGCTTCGCTTCTCCGCTGGAGAGCGTAATCACCGGCTCGATGCCTTTTGGCGCAGCGGCCTTCAGGTCGCCACCGACGAAGTCGATAGCAAAGCGACGGGCCCACACTTTCGGGTAATTTTCCCCCGGTGCCCAGCCTTCCGGGAAGCCGCCCATGCCGGTACGGGTGGCGAAGACGTTGGCCAGCGGAGAGCGCACCGGCGGCATGGCGCTCCAGTACAGACGATATTTAAAGTCCAGCTCGTCGCCCGCTTTCACCGCTTTTTCCGGCTGCCAGAAGCAGACCACATTATCCAGCGTTTCGCCGGTGGTCGGGATCTCCATCAGGCCAACCGCGCCTTTACCCCAGTCGTTACGCGGTTCAACCCACAGGCTCGGACGTTTGTTATACCAGCCCATCACGTCCTGATAGTGCGAGAAATCGCGGTCGAGCTGCAGCAGGCCGAACCCTTTCGGGTTTTTGTCCATATAGGCATTAAACTGCAGCTTCTGCGGGTTGTTCAGCGGACGACAGATCCACTCCCCGTTGCCGCGCCACATCGCCAGGCGGTCGGAGTCATGAATTTGCGGGTGAATGGTGTCACACATGCGGCGTTCGTTATTGCCACAGCTGAACATACTGGTCATCGGCGCAATGCCGAGCTGCTTGATGTCCTTCCGCGCGTAGAGGTGGTTTTCCACCTCCATGATCACCTGGCTCTTCTCGCAGTGGATCACGAATTTATAGGCGCCGGTGATGCTCGGGCTGTCGAGCAGCGTATAAACGGTAAAGGTCGTATCGCCTGGCTTGACGGTTTCAAACCAGAAGGAGGTAAAGTCCGGGAACTCTTCCGGCGTGTCGGTAAAGGTGTCTACCGCCAGACCGCGCGCGGAAAGGCCGTACTGGTAGGTGTCATCCACCGCGCGGAAATAGCTCGCGCCCAGGAAAGAGACGATATCGCGACGCGCCAGCTCAGGTGCCTTAAAGGCGCGGAAGCCCGCAAAGCCGAGATCGCTTTGCCCTTCCAGCTGCTTGGTATCCACACCCGTTTCGCCGTAGCTGAACAGCTCCGGACGGAAGTGGATCTCGCGCGCCATAGAGGTCGACTGGTCCAGCGAGAACATCCGCACGCGGCGGCGGAACCCCATCCCCATATGGAAGAACTGCACGTCCAGCTGACGCCCTTCAATGTTGTTCCACAGTGACTGTTTTTCATCGTAGCGGATGGCGTTGTACGCCTGCGGCGTCATGGTGGCCAGCGTCTCCGGCAGCGGGCGCGGCGCGCCACCCCACGGGGTTTTTGCCAGGTCATGCGCCATGGATTGCAGTACGGAGAAGTCGAAACGACGGCTCTGGCCGTCAGCAATGTCAGAGTCGGCAGCGTATGCCGCTTTGGAAAACAGGGAAGCAAGGCCAGATGTGCCGCTCAGGGCTGCCACTGCCAGCGAGCCTTTTAGAAAACGTCTGCGATTCATGCCTGGAAAAACGTCCTTATGGTCGTGTGAATGTGTTTCGCGCTCGGCGAAATGACGGCAAGAAAGAACGCACAGCCTAAACAAAAATGGTTAAGAATCCAATTGTTGGCCGGTGATTATATGAACAAAGTGTGAAATATTTTCTGTCGACCAGAACGGCCCGAAAGTGGTGTAAAAAACAGTAAATACACAAAATCATTCATGCTGGATCAAGGCGGCAAGTCTGAGAATTCCCGGGAGCTTACTTAAGTAAGTGACTGGGGTGAACAGACGTAGCCAACGCAGAGGCAGCTTGAAGGATGAAGTGTATTAAAAATGCCCCGTCAGGACATCAGCTGACGGGGCTAATGAGGCGGTTATTTTACGCTGACATCGATACCCGGGAAGTACTTATCAGCGAGTTTAGCGATCGTGCCGTCGGCACGTACTTTATCGATCGCGGCATCAAGCTGCTTTTTGGTGGCCTCGTCACCCTTACGCAACCCAAAACCGATCCCACTGCCAAGGATAGTGTCGTCAGACACCGGTTTGCCGATGAAGCCAAACCCTTTCCCCTGCGGCTTGCTGAGGAAACCTGCCTGCCCGGCCGCGGACATGACCAGCGAGGCGTCGATACGGCCATTCAGCAGATCGCCCCAGGCCATATTCTGATCTTTATAAGACACCACGGTGACACCCTGCTTTTCCCAGTGCTCTTTGGCATAGGTTTCCTGGATGGATCCCTGCAGCACGCCGATGGTTTTGCCCTTCAGCCCCTCAGGCGTTGCCTCAACCGCCGTACCTGCCTTGCCGACCAGCTGCGACGGAATACGGTAGATCGGCTGGGTAAAATCAATGCTCTTGCGGCGCTGCTCGGTGATGTTCATCGCCGAGTTGATGGCGTCAAATTTCTTCGCCACCAGGCCCGGGATCAGCGCATCAAAGGAGGTTTCCACCCAGCTGCACTTCAGCGCTGCCGCTTCGCAGATGGCATTCCCCAGTTCAACGTCAAACCCTTCCAGTTCGCCCGCCGCATTGCGGCTCTCAAACGGCGGATATTCCGCTTCCAGCCCGTAACGCAGCTCGGTAGCCGCGAAGGAAGAAAAAGTACACAGCAATCCCATGCCGACAACTAACGCGCGTAATTTCATCTACAACTCCTCAGAGCCTATCTTAGCGTGGTTTAACCCGACACAGGGCCTGGGCACCTGCCCGTAACGTCGCCTCATCTTTCGCAAAAGAGAGACGAATCAATTTATTATCCGTACCGTCCGCATAAAACGCCGACAGCGGAATGGTGGCAACGCCGTACTCAACGATCAGCCGTTTCACCAGCTCACTGTCGCGCTCGTCGCTGAACTGGCTGTAGTCCGCCAGCATGAAGAACGATCCGGCGCTCGGCAGCAGCGTAAACGGCGAATCGGCCAGCAGACTGTGCAGCAGATCGCGCTTGCGCTGGTAAAACGCCGACAGCGACAGCCAGGTTTGCGGGTCGACCATATGCTCAGCAAACGCGTGCTGCATTGGCGTATCGGCAGAAAACATTAAAAATTGATGCACTTTACAAATCTCGTCCATCAGTACCGCCGGTGCAACACAGTAACCCACGCGCCACCCGGTGACGTGATAGGTTTTTCCGAAAGAGGAAATAATCACGCTGCGCTCCGCCAGCTGCGGGTGCGTGGCCATCCCGTGGTGTGGCTCGCCGTCAAAAACGACGTGTTCGTACACTTCGTCAGACAAAATAATGATGTCGGTATTGCGCGTCAGCGCCGCCAGCTGCTGCAGGTCACTGGCGGAGAAGACCTGACCGCTCGGATTGTGCGGCGTATTAATGATGATCATGCGCGTGCGCGGCGTGATCGCGGCGCGAACCTCATCCCAGTTGACGGCAAAATCCGGCACGGTGAGCTTGATGGCAATCGGGGTTGCCCCCTGAAGACGGACAATCGGCGCGTAGCTGTCAAAGGACGGCTCAAAGTAGATCACCTCATCGCCCGGGTGCACCAGCACGCTAATCGCCGAATAGAGCCCTTCGCTGGCGCTGGCAGTCACCAGCACCTCGCTGGCCGGGTCGTACTGCGTGCCGTAGAGCGTGGCAATTTTATCGGCAATACGTTCTTTGAGCGGCTGTAGACCGGTCATCGACGCGTACTGGTTATGCCCCGCCTCCATTGCGCGGGTGACGCCCGCAATCAGCTTCGGGTCGCAGGAAAAATTCGGTGCGCCCTGAGAAAGGTTAATCGCGTTATGCTGCGCCGAGAGCTGGCCGATAACGGTAAAAATGGTGGTTCCCACATCCGGCAGTTTGGAGCGCGTTTGCACAGGCGTTCGTAAAGTCATCCTCTTTCCCTTCTCATGGACATTGCATAACTATTCAAACAACATCTGTGCTGTCGGGACAATCGAATTGTTGTCATAATAGCCATGAGAAAAATGCATAGCTGAGGTGATTTTTATGTCACGCCGTTCGCTCCCCCTTAATGCCATCGACGCATTTTTAGTCACTGCGCGTCACCTCAATCTTACCCATGCCGCCGCCGAACTGTGTCTGACGCAGGGGGCTGTGAGCCGCAAGATTGCCTCCCTTGAGGCGTGGTTTGGCTTTCCGCTTTTTGAACGCCACGCGCGCGGGCTGCGCCTCTCACCGCAGGGTAGCGCCCTGCTTCCGGAGCTGCAGTCCGCTTTCGAGCAGCTGCTGTCTGTGGCCGACCAGGCCCGCAGCCAGCACACGGTGATCCGGCTGAAGGCCCCCACCTGCGCCATGCGCTGGCTGGTGCCGCGCCTGCTGGAGGTGGAGCGTGAGCATCCTGATCTGCAGATCGCGCTGACCACCACCACCGATCACAACGTCAATTTCAAAACCGAATCTTACGACGCGGCCATCGTGTTCGGCACGCACATGAGCGCAGGCGATCTGCTGTTCGAAGAGGCGCTCACCCCGGTGATAAGCCCGGTGCGGGCGGGGGCTGCGCTGGGTTCGTTAACATTCCTTCACCCCACAAGGGATAAGACGGACTGGTCGCTGTGGCTGACGAAACAGGAAGGCCCGGGCTTTGCCATGCACAAAAATCAACACTTCGACACGATGGATCTCGCCATTACGGCCGCTATTCAGGGGCTGGGCGTCGCCATCGCCGACGAAACGCTGGTGGCAGAAGATATTCACGCTGGAAGGCTGGTACGGCCCTATGAGACAAGCATAAAAACTGGCGCAAGCTACCGGCTGGTGCTGCGCGAAACGCCAGACGAGGAAAATGGTCTCGCGGCGTTTCGCGCCTGTTTGCTTAATCGAGGCTGACGTGGTGCTTCATTACCCGCTTGAAGAGGCTCATGCGGGCGCGCATAAAGCGGTTTTCAAGCCTGAACGCTGCATGTTTATTCACGCCAATGCGTAACAGAACGTCCCGACCTTTGCGGCACGCGGGCCAGTGCGTCGGCCCGGGCAGGATGTCGCGAGGACCCGCGTCACGCGCAAAGCTCACCCAGTAATCCGCCACGTGGGCAGCAAACTGCAGATCTCGCTCATTGACGTACTGACGTGAAGGCTCCACCTGACCGAGCGTATCGAAGACGTAGGGAACTTCGTTGCCGTGCCAGGCACCGTTGATGTACGTGGCATGTTCCGCCTCAGCGACATAGTCAAACCAGTAGCGCCAGCACAATCCGCCGACGCGCTGCTGGGCCTGCATCACCACGTAGCCCATGGTGGTAAAAGCCATGTCGCGGCACACCTGCCTGCCCAGCTCTTCATCGCCTTTCACGCCCGGATAGAGCAGTTTAATCAGCCCGAGCCCGAAGCGGCGTTCGCGCCGAAGCTTCTGAATTTGTCCGGCGAGATCGATGCCAAACACCGCCATCACGCTGGCCTCATCGCTGTTGGAGCCAATCATAACCGGCACCGGATGCTGACGGGCGGCGAAAAAGACGTCCAGCATGGCTTCCGGCAGAACACAGTCTCCAGCGATAGGCGCCGGGGCGACGTTCAGCGGCGCGGTGAGCGGCCAGAACGCCTCGGGCGGAATGGCGCGCAGCTGCCCGGCGGTCGCATTTTCCAGGCCGAAATGGGCGGCCAGCGCTTCCCCTTTTTGCAGGGCCTGCTCGCGCGGCGTGTCAGGCAAGGTGTATCCGCTTTGCACAATCGCCTTGTGGAATAATCCTGCTGCCAGCGGAGAGGCCAGCAGCGAAAGCACGCTGCGCGCGCCAGCGGATTCACCAAACAGGGTCACATTAGCGGGATCGCCGCCAAACCCAGCGATGTTATCCCGCACCCATTCGAGCGCGGCGATCTGATCCAGCATGGCAAAATTATGCACCACGCGCCCTTCCTCGCCTTCCAGCGCGGGATGGGCGAAAAAGCCGAGATGGCCGAGACGGTAGTTGATCGTGACCACAACCACGCCGCGCGCGGCCAGCGCTTTGCCGTTATAAGGCGGCAGGCCTCCGGCACCAATCGTAAACCCGCCTCCGTGCAGCCAGACCATAACCGGCAGCGGCCCGGCGCGCTCTGCGGGAGACCAGACGTTAAGGTAGAGGCAATCTTCGGAAAACTGCCCCGGATCGCCGCCGCCTAGCTCCTGGCAGTACTCGCTGTTTTGCCAGCTTGAGGGCGAGAAGGCCGTGGCCTCGCGCAGGCCATCCCAGCGTTCAGGCGGCCGGGGCGAGCGCCAGCGCCACTCCCCCACGGGCGGCGCGGCGTAGGGAATACTGCACCAGAGGTGAACGTTTTCATCGGTTAAACCAGACAGTGCGCCCTGGCGCGTTTCAACCACAGGGGCGGAAGGATTTTGCATAACGACCTTAATTTTTCCATCACACCCCAGCAGAGTAACGATTTCAGAGCAAACCGCAACGCTGTTTGCTGCGCGTTTCAGCCTCCAGGTAGAGCGTAAACTCGTCATACACCGGGCATCCCAGCGCGTCTTCAAACGCATCGCGGCTGGCGTTACCGTGGCTGCGGGCCTGGGTTTCGTTCCCGAGGTTGGACTGGAAAATCCCCGCGGCGCTGACCGGGAGGAAATCTTCGTAGGTGATCGGCTGGGCAACCACCCATCCGCGCTCGATCAGCGGCTGCGGATCGTCTCCGGGACGAAACGCATGCCGATGCGCTTCCCCGGCTGGCGTCAGGCGGTAGCGGAAATAAGCCAGCTCCTGACGGCGCATGAGCATTTCGCTGTCCGGGAAGGCGTTAAAAATCTCCCGCAGATGCAGCTGATGGGTCAGGTTATCTTTACCGGTACCGGCCTGGGCGAGGAGGCTATCGTACAGTTCACGGCCTTTCGGGGTCAGCGCCACGCCGCGCTGTTCAATCTCACCGAAGCGCGCGGTGTGGGTGCCTTTATGTTCACCGGCAAACAGCACCGGCTCTTCCAGCGCCTTGAAGCTGGTTTGACGCAATAAGACGGGCACCTCGCGACGCGGCGGCCCTTCGATCAGAATTTTTGGTTCGATACCGTACTTCGGCATCAGCTCCTGTACCCGGTCAATGTCCAGCGTGCGCGGCGTGAGATGGTTAATGTGGCAGCCCGGGAAGCAGACCACGTCGGCAATCAGGCGATGCTCGTTGCTCAGGGCCAGATAGGTCTCCCGATCGACCGTCGCGTGACGGTGCCAGCGGAAGGTTTCTAACGCTTCCTGCACAAACTCATGGGCCTGTGCGTCAGAAAACTCCCCTTCCGACTCGTGCAGGTCGATCAGTTCCAGGCAGCGCGGGGTGAAGATATTGCGGTGAGACAGGATCTCCGCGGCACGCTCGCGCAGCGCGACGTTTTCAATCAGCTCAAGACGCAGCAGCGAGGTAAAAATACGAAACGGATTCCGGCACAGCGCCGCATCGTCTATCGGACGAAACGCCGTTGAGTGGACGGGCACCCCCGCCTGAGAGAGATCGTAATAGCTGACCGGGTACATGCCCATAATGGCAAACATACGGCGCAGGGTTGAAAGTTCCTGTGCCGTGCCGACGCGGATCGCCCCGTGACGCTCCACGTTCAGGCGCGCAAGCTCATCGGCGTTAGCCAGTTGTTCATGTAATAGTGGATTATTTTCCAGAACCGCCAGGTTTACGTCCGCAACCAGTTCAAGCAAGGTGCCGTACTGCGGAACTTCCTGCTGGTACATCGCCGACATAGCCTGCGAAAAGCGTTCCCGAATGTCATCAGCCGTGATGGTGTTCGCCATGATGTCATGCCTCCAGTGAATATTACCTGGAGTGTAGAGAAACCCGTTCCTTCCGGGGGGAAGAATTTCTGAATTGTGATCTTAAGACGACAGTGGTCAAACCGTGTGCTACTGGTCCCTGAACAGTGCCGAACGGAACCGCCCTTTAAACCTGAACGCTTTTATCCAGGATTTTCCATATAATTATTTAGGGTTCCGCTTTCTAGCTATAAAGGAGTATTTTTTGAGTCTCTCCTGAATGCAAATTAACCAATTCGAGTAAGCCATTATTTTTATCCTCACCTTTCAAATTTTTAGCTCGAAGTTAGGATTAATCTGAATGGCTGTTTACAAGTCTTTCCTGTCTATCCATATTTCCCTTCTAAGCGAAGCGTAAATTTACAAATATTTAAAAATAACGCAACCGCAAATAGCAAAACGCATTTGACGGATGCCGCAGAGCGACTAGAGTTATTACTCGAACGACGAGTGATACGGAATATTTTCGTATCGTACTGGCATAACCAATATATGACTATGAGGTTTATATGGCAGAGCATCGTGGTGGTTCAGGTAATTTCGCAGAAGACCGTGAAAGAGCATCAGAAGCAGGCCGTAAAGGTGGCCAGCATAGCGGGGGCAACTTCAAGAATGACCCGCAACGCGCATCTGAAGCTGGCAAGAAAGGGGGTAAAAACAGCCACGGCGGAGGCCGTAAATCTGATAACTCCTGATCTTATTTAATACTCTTTTAATAAAACCAGAGAGCATGCTGCGGGCTGAAAAGCTCGCAGTACCCTTTCTTTATTTTACCGGAGCGTAATTATTATGAATATGAAAAGCGTCGAGGATGTCTTTATTCATCTTCTGTCTGATACTTACAGCGCAGAAAAGCAGCTTACCCGAGCGTTAAGCAAGCTTGCCCGCGCCGCCTCCAGCGAGAAGCTGAGCGCAGCTTTTACCGCCCACCTGGAAGAGACGCAGGGTCAGATTGAACGTATTGACCAAATCGTTGAGCAGGAAGACGGTATTAAGATCAAACGCATGAAGTGCGTGGCGATGGAAGGCTTAATTGAAGAAGCCAACGAAGTCATCGAAAGTACGGAAAAAAATGAAGTACGTGATGCCGCACTTATTGCCGCCGCGCAAAAAGTCGAACATTACGAAATTGCCAGCTACGGTACCCTTGCCACATTAGCAGAGCAACTGGGCTATAAAAAAGCCGTTAAGCTTCTTGCCGAAACGCTGGAAGAAGAAAAAGAGACCGACCTTAAACTCACCAACCTGGCCGTAGGAAATATTAACCAAAAAGCGCAAAAATGACGCAATAATACAGGTTAAATAAAATTAGCATCAGTCCCAGCACAATTAAACGGTGCCATTTAGCGGCAGCCATAATATGGTTCATTCTCGCCATCCCCTCCGTAATATGGTGGAAGAACAGCGTGCTATGGGTCATTATCATCAGTATTTACGCCAATATTGTCGGCCATTTATCTGGCTACAGTGCCGCGCGTGCCGATCAGGCTGCTGAAAGTGAGACCAAATAAGCGAACCCCTAATGAGGATACAATGATGAATCACGTAGAACACTACCATGACTGGCTACGCGATGCCCATGCGATGGAAAAGCAAGCCGAATCTATGCTGGAATCCATGGCCAGCCGTATCGATAATTATCCTGATGTTCGCGCCAGAATTGAGCAGCATATTAATGAGACAAAACGGCAAATTACATTGCTGGAAGAAATCCTCGACCGTAATGATATTTCTCGTTCGGTTTTAAAAGATTCGATGAGCAAAATGGCGGCGCTCGGGCAGTCCATCGGCGGCATGTTCCCGTCGGATGAGATCGTAAAGGGCTCGATCAGCGGCTATGTTTTCGAACAGTTTGAAATAGCCTGTTATACCTCCCTGCTCGCGGCGGCTAAGAAAGCAGGCGACGTCGCCTCGGTGCCGGCCATCGAGACGATTCTGGCGCAAGAGCGCGAAATGGCCGACTGGCTGATCCGCCATATTCCGCAGACCACGGAACAGTTCCTGTTGCGTTCAGACGCATCGGGCGTCGAAGCGAAAAAATAATCCGGGAGAATCGCCATGTTCCGACACGTCAAACAGCTGCAATACACGGTTCGCGTTGCCGAACCGAACCCTGGCCTCGCCAACCTTTTACTGGAACAGTTCGGTGGGCCGCAGGGTGAACTGGCTGCCGCCTGCCGGTACTTTACGCAAGGATTGAGCGATGACGATCCGGGCCGTAAAGATATGCTGATGGATATCGCGACCGAGGAGCTAAGCCACCTCGAAATCATCGGTACTCTGGTCGGCATGCTTAATAAAGGTGCCAAAGGCGCGCTGGCGGAAGGGGTGGAAAACGAGGCCGAGCTGTATCGCTCCATGACCGAAAACGGCAATGACAGCCACATCACCTCCCTGCTGTACGGTGGCGGCACCCCGCTCACTAACTCGGCGGGCGTGCCCTGGACGGCGGCCTACGTCGATACCATCGGCGAGCCAACGGCGGACCTGCGCTCAAACGTGGCAGCAGAGGCCAGAGCGAAAATCATCTATGAACGGCTGATCAACGTGACCGACGATCCCGGCGTAAAGGATGCCCTGGCGTTTCTGATGACGCGCGAGGCGGCGCATCAGCTCTCCTTTGAGAAGGCGCTGCAGTCCATCCGTAATAATTTCCCACCGGGAAAATTGCCGCCAATCGAGGAATTCAACAACAAGTACTACAATATGTCTGAAGGTGGAGAGGTTCGCGGAAGCTGGAACAGCGATAAACATTTCGATTACGTTGAGTCCCCCCAGCCTGCGGTTGACGGCGGTGATGGCAGCGCAAGCGTCACGCTCACGACCGAACAGGCAACCCTGGTCAAGGCGATGTCTGCCCGCACGAAGTCCGATCCACATTCTGACCCGCTGACCGGTGCCGAGCTGGGTGCCGGTAAGACTAAACCGTAATCGGTTTTGCCGGGCAGCCATAAACTGCCCGGCAATTCTCGTGCCCCATCGTTTCAGAGGTACGGACCATGTTCGAACTCGACGCGTTCCATCTGGCCAGAATTCAGTTCGCTTTTACCGTCTCGTTTCATATCCTTTTTCCTGCTATCACCATCGGCCTCGCCAGCTATCTGGTGGTGCTGGAGGGCATGTGGCTGCGCACCAAAAACGACGTCTGGCGATCGTTGTACCATTTCTGGCTCAAGATATTTGCCGTTAACTTCGGGATGGGTGTCGTTTCCGGGCTGGTCATGGCGTACCAGTTTGGCACCAACTGGAGCGGGTTCTCACAGTTCGCGGGCAGTATTACCGGCCCACTCCTTACCTATGAGGTGTTAACCGCTTTCTTTCTCGAGGCTGGTTTCCTTGGCGTCATGATGTTCGGCTGGAATAAGGTCGGCCCGGGCCTGCACTTCTTTTCAACCTGCATGGTGGCGCTCGGCACGCTGATGTCGACCTTCTGGATCCTCGCCTCCAACAGCTGGATGCATACGCCGCAGGGCTTCACTATCGAAAACGGACAGGTTATCCCGCAGGACTGGCTGGCGATCGTCTTTAATCCCTCCTTCCCTTACCGCCTGATTCATATGGCTATCGCCGCGTTTCTGAGCAGCGCGCTGTTTGTCGGCGCGTCGGGCGCATGGCACCTGCTGCGCGGTAACGATACCCCCGCCGTCCGCACCATGTTTTCCATGGCGATGTGGATGGCGCTGCTGGTCGCCCCCATCCAGGCGGTCGTGGGCGATATGCACGGCCTGAACACGCTTGAGCATCAGCCGGCCAAAATTGCCGCCATTGAGGGACACTGGGAAAACCCGCCCGGCGAGGCCACCCCGCTGCTGCTGTTTGGTCTGCCGGATATGGACGAAGAGCGCACCAAATACGGGCTGGAGATCCCAGCGCTCGGGAGCCTTATCCTGACGCACAGCCTGGATAAGCAGGTCCCGGCGCTGAAGGATTTCCCGAAAGAAGATCGGCCAAACTCGACCATCGTTTTCTGGTCGTTCCGCGTCATGGTCGGGATGGGGCTGCTGATGATTACCCTCGGGCTGATCAGCGTCTGGCTGCGCTATCGCCATCGGCTATACCACTCTCGCCCGTTCCACTGGTTTGCCCTCAGTATGGGGCCTGCCGGGCTGCTGGCGCTGCTCGCCGGCTGGGTCACCACCGAGGTGGGCCGCCAGCCGTGGGTGGTCTACGGCTATCTGCGCACCATCGACGCGGTATCGCTGCACAGCACCCTTCAGATGAGCATCAGCCTGCTGGCGTTCTTCGTCGTCTACTCGTCGGTGTTTGGGGTGGGCTATGTTTACCTCATCCGGCTGATTAAGAAAGGACCGCAGCCTGTCGATACGCTGACGTCAAACACCTCGGGCACCCCCGCCCGTCCGCTGTCTGCCGCTGAGTCTGTTCCTGAAGAGGAGAGAACCTGATGGGCGTCGATATCTCAGTTATCTGGTTTGCCATCATCGTCTTTGCCACGCTGATGTACATCATCATGGATGGCTTTGATTTGGGCATCGGCCTGCTGTTCAACTTCGTGGGTGATGCGAAGGAGCGCGATGTGATGGTCAACAGCGTGGCGCCGGTCTGGGACGGCAATGAGACCTGGCTGGTACTCGGCGGCGCAGGGTTATTCGGCGCTTTTCCGCTGGCCTATGCGGTGATTATTGATGCGCTGACGATCCCCCTCACCGCGATGCTGATCGGTCTCATCTTTCGCGGCGTCGCCTTTGAGTTCCGCTTCAAAGCCACGCCGTCGCACCGCAAATTCTGGGATTACTCCTTTGCCGGCGGCTCCCTGCTCGCGACCTTCAGCCAGGGCGTGGTGGTGGGCGCCGTGATTAACGGCTTCGACGTTGAGGGGCGGCGTTTCGCTGGCTCCGCACTTGACTGGCTCACCCCCTTCAATCTCTTCTGCGGTATCGGTCTCGTTGTGGCCTACACGCTGCTGGGCACCACCTGGCTCATTATGAAAAGTGAAGGCGCGCTGCAGGCCCGCATGCGCGAGCTGACCCGCCACGTGCTGCTGGCGCTGATCGTGGTTATTGCGGTAGTGAGCATCTGGACGCCGCTCGGCTGGCAGTACGTGGCCGAGCGCTGGTTTACCTTGCCCAACTTCTTCTTGTTCCTGCCGGTTCCTCTGCTGGTAGGGCTTTTCAGCGTGCTGATCTGGCGCCTGACCCGCAACCCGGCCAGCCACTCCCGCCCCTTCCTGCTGACGCTGGGGCTTATTTTCCTCGGGTTTAGCGGGCTCGGCATCAGCCTCTGGCCGAACATTATTCCGCCGCGCATCACCCTGTGGGAAGCCGCGGCCCCGCCTGCCAGCCAGCTATTTATGCTGGTAGGCACGTTGCTGATTATTCCGGTGATCCTGGTGTACACCGCCTGGAGCTACTACGTCTTCCGGGGCAAAGTGTCGGATACTGAAGGCTATCACTGAGGAACGCTATGACCGACTGGCATACACGAGCCATTATTTATCAGATTGATACCGCGCTATTTTATGATTTGAACGGCGATGGTTGCGGGGACATCGCCGGGATCGCGGCCAAGCTGCGCTATATTCGCCGCATGGGGGCGACGGTCATCTGGCACCCCGTTTTACCTCACGCCCTTTCTCGATGAAGGCTACGACGTCAGCGACCACCTCCAGGTGGATCCCCGCTTCGGAAAGCTGGCCGATATCATCGCTTTTATCGAACAGGCCCGCGAGCTGGGCATGCAGGTCATTATCGAGCTGCTGATCCAGCACACGTCGGACGCGCATCCCTGGTTCCAGCAGGCCCGCCGTAACCCGGCGTCACCCTATCGTGATTACTACCTCTGGTCGGATAACGACGAGGACGATACGCCCCCCATGTGCAGATCGTTAACCGGCTGGTCGAGATAGTCCCGACGATCCGGCGCGTTGAGATCGTCGGTCATCTGGCCTTCCCACGCCTTTTTCACCATCAGCCGGTCGAGAAAACCGGGGAAGAAAAATTGCCCGACAATTGACTGGATGGTGCTGCTGCCGACCCACAGCTCGCGAACCGGTTTTTGCGCCACCCTGAAGATGGCGCTGGCGGCCACCTCAGGCTCAAAGACAGGCGGCACCGGGCGCATCGCCCAGGCAAACTTGTTCCTCGCCCATTCGAACTGCGGGGTATTGAGCCCGGGCATCTGCACCATCGAAAGCTGAACCCGGCTGTTCTCATGCATCAGCTCGGTACGCACCGCGTCGGTGAACCCGCGGATCGCCGCTTTTGCCCCGCAGTAGGCTGACTGCAGCGGAATGGAACGGTAGGCCAGCGCGGACCCCACCTGGATTATTACGCCCCTGTCGCGCGGAACCATAAGTTCGAGCGCGGCGCGAGTGCCGTTCACGTAGCCGAGGTACGTCACCTCAGTCACGCGGCGAAACTCGTCCGGCGTGAGGGTTCGGAACGGTGCCAGAACGGCCCCCATCGCGTTGTTCACCCAGACATCAATCGAGCCGAGGCGATACTCAATTTCGTTAGCGGCATCCACCACCGCCTGGCTGTCGGCGACGTCCGCCTGCACGGCGTGGGCATTAACGCCAAAGCGCCGTAATTCCTCCTGGGTAGAGTGCAGGCTGGCTTCATCGCGGGCGATGAGCCCCACGTCGTAACCCGCCTTTGCAAAGTGCAGCGCCGTGGCTTTTCCCACGCCCGCTGTCCCGCCGGTAATCACTATGACAGCCATAGAACCTCCACGTGAGTTTATTCGTTATTCCCGTCCGACAACGTTGTCACCACTTCAGCCAGCGAGTAATGCACCGCTTTTTCGACCACGTCCTGACAATCACCGGAGAAAAGCACGGTGCGGGTCTTCGTCTCGCCGCGTATGTTCCACGCAAAGCAGACCGTCCCCGCCGCAGTGCCGTCGTCGCCCCCTTCCGGGCCCGCGTAGCCGCTGATGGCGATGCTGATATCCGCCTGGGCGATGTCGCGGATACTGGCGGCCATTTCGGTTACCGTCTGCTCGCTCACGGCAGTAAACCGCGCCAGCGTCTCAGGGCGCACGCCGAGGATCCGCGCTTTGGCTTCATCGCTGAACACGACCAGCCCAACATCATAAAATTCGGCGGTGTTTTCCTCTGCGCAAAGCGCCACCGAGAGCTTTCCGCCCGTGCAGGATTCCGCGGTGGTTAAGCGAAGCCCGAGATCGGTTAATTTGCTCGCCAGCTTTTTCGTCAGTTCACCCACGGTATTATTGCTGTCGTGAAAAAGATTGCTCATCTTGCCGCCTCTTATTTCTCGAAAGGAATGATTGAAATATGGTCATTGCGCTCAAGTATGGCATATTTAATGTCGCTTATTTCCGTAATGCCATTATTTTGACGCGCGGACACCAGAATATCATCACAGGACACGTCAACTTTTTTTCAGTTTATCGGCTAACGGCACGCCGTTCTCAACAAGAATAACATTAGTGCCACCCAGAATATTCTCAACTGGCGAGAAATATTCCTTCATCAGCCCGAAAATAATATCCGCCACCACCAGCGTGGTAATGGTAATCATCGCGCCGGTCACGGAAAAATCTTGTCCGAGAAGCGCCTGCTGCGTGGCTTCACTAATTATCAAGAGCAGAATGAGATCGAAGCTGGTCATCTGCAGCAGCGCGCGACGCCCGGCCACTTTAAATACCACCACCAGAAACAGATAAATAGCCAGATGTTAATTTCCGGCTCGCTGTTGACGCGGAAGACGGTGTTCCATTTACCGGCTATGGAAGGTGTCGTGAACAGTAACACGGAGAAGCGGTCGGTTTTTTTCAGGTTGTTATAGACAAAAAAGAGGGTCTTTCAGCGGCTGAACATAGCGTCCGGCTGCGGCCAGACGCTGCCGGGCTCATACGCATCGCTGCTCTCGCTGGCCATGCTGAGGACATACTTCCCCTCCGTTTGCACCGGAAACGCGAGCGCCATCCGCGTCTCTGTCTCCCGTCGCCCAAAGCGTTCATAGTTTATGGTCAATGATTTAGCGGAATTCGTTTTGACCGTGTCGCTGACCATTCCGCTGGAAAAAAAACCGGCAATCGCCGCGACGATAATACCCAGCAGAACAATAAAACCCACCTGACGAAACGCGTATTCAAACGTCAGCAAACGGTAACTCTCATCTATCCCGGGTAACTTTTCATTTTCACGCTTCATGGCCATCGTCACCGGTTCGCTTATTATCCGATAATTTTGATTTCTAACGCGAATGTTTTTAGGACTTATCACATTTGCCACATAAAGGAATAGCAACAATACTTAATAAGTCAAGACACGCAAAATGAAGGATATCGGATGAAATTATCACTTATTTCCGCTTTATTGATATTTCTGGTTCCGGCCGCATGGGCAGATAATAACGGGGGTTTACAAAAAGGCGAAGCGCCACCGCCTCCCCACGCGCTTGATAGCGGATATCGCGGAACCGACGACGCGCGTATTATGACCATCAGGCAGGCAAAAGAATTGCATGATGGCGCGACAATTTCATTACGCGGTAATCTTATTGACGGTAGCGGCGATAAGTTTATATTTCAGGATAAAACCGGAAAAATCGACGTTATTATTCCCCAGGCAGTCTTCGACGGCAGAACGGTAAAACCCGACCAGATGATCAGTATCAACGGTTCGCTTGATAAAAAATCATCTCCTGCCGTCGTCCGTGTTGATCGTTTGCAGAAATAATTCAGCGAAGCGTTAACGCTGCAGTTATCCATCAAATCTCACCCCTTGGCTTAAGGAGTCAGCTATGAGTGATACTAAACAACGTACGAACGCTTACCCGCAGCCCCCGTTCCCGGAACAGCCGCAAACGCCGCCGGGACTGGCATCCGAAATGCAGCCTGTACCCGACCACGGGGAAACAAGCTACAAAGGACATGGCCGCCTGGCCGGCAAAAAAGCGCTGATTACCGGCGGAGACTCCGGGATTGGTCGCGCGGTCGCTATCGCCTATGCTCGTGAAGGCGCTGACGTTGCCATTAACTACCTTCCCGAAGAGGAAAAAGACGCCGCTGAGGTCATCGACCTGATTGAAGCCGAAGGCCGCAAGGCTATCGCGCTGCCGGGGGACGTCCGGGACGAAACCTTCTGTCAGAATCTGGTCGAAGAAGCCGTGTCGAAACTGGGCGGGCTGGACATTCTGGTCAACAACGCCGGCCGTCAGCAGTTCCGTGAATCGCTTGAAGAACTGACCACGGAAGATTTTGACGCAACGTTTAAAACCAACGTTTACGCTCCGTTCTGGATCACCAAGGCGGCGCTGCGCCACCTGAAAGCGTCGTCCGTTATCATTAATACCTCGTCCGTTCAGGCGGTGAAGCCTAGCCCCGTGCTGCTGGACTACGCCCAGACGAAAGCCTGTCTGGCGGTGTTTACCAAATCCTTAGCCAAACAACTGGGTCCGAAAGGTATTCGCGTCAACGCGGTTGCCCCTGGCCCTTACTGGACGGTACTGCAGTCCAGCGGCGGGCAGCCGATGGAAAAAGTGAAGGAGTTCGGCGGCGACACCCCGCTGGGACGTCCGGGCCAGCCCGTCGAGATTGCCCCGCTGTACGTCACGCTGGCCTCGGATGAATGTTCATTTACGTCCGGCCAGGTGTGGTGTTCCGATGGCGGTGACGGCGTGATCTAAACCGGTAAACGATACTCCTCCGCAATGAGCAATAAATGAACAAGGATGTTCGCTTTTATTCCCCAGCCAAAAAACATGTTGTAACTCAAACAGATCAAATGTTAAAAATATTTTGCTATCAGGTTATCAAAATTAAACAACTTAACTTGTCACCCGCATCGCTCTGTTTTTAACATCGCCTATGGAAAAAAATGGTCTGTTCAGTCAGCGCATACGCTTGCGCCATTTGCATACATTTGTGGCCGTCGCTCAACAGGGAACGCTGGGGCGTGCGGCTGAAACTCTCAACCTGAGCCAGCCTGCGCTCTCAAAAACCCTCAACGAGCTGGAACAGCTGACCGGTGCCCGTCTTTTTGACCGCGGCCGGCTGGGGGCGCAGCTTACCATCGTGGGCGAACAGTTCCTCACGCACGCCGTGAAAGTGCTGGATGCGCTCAATACCGCAGGCCAGTCCCTGCACCGAAAAGAAGAGCAAACCAGTGAGGTGGTGCGCGTGGGTGCTTTGCCTACCGCGGCGCTGGGCATCCTTCCGCCCGTTATCGGCCAGTTCCACAAGCAGCAGCGACATACCACGATTCAGGTCGCCACCATGAATAACACCATGCTGCTCGCGGGGCTGAAATCGGGCGAACTGGATCTCGGAATCGGTCGCATGTCCGACCCTGAGCTGATGGGCGGCCTCAACTATGAACTGCTGTTCCTGGAATCCCTGAAGCTGGTGGTTCGTCCCGATCACCCCCTGCTGCAGGACACGGTCACGTTAAGCCGCGTTATGGAATGGCCGGTAGTGGTCTGCCCAAAAGGAACCGTTCCCCGCCAGACCGCCGAAACCTTGCTGCAAATGCAGGGGTGTACGCTACCCTCAGGATGTATCGAAACGCTGTCGGCCTCGCTTTCGCGCCAGCTTACGCTGGATTATGACTACGTCTGGTTCGTCCCCTCCGGCGCGGTAAAAGATGATTTACGTCAGGGAACGCTGATCGCCCTGCCGATTACCTCCCCTGGCCCCGGTGAACCTATCGGCATTTTGACCCGCGTAGACACCCCGCTTTCTACGGGCGCGCAGACGCTTCTGAGCGCCATCCGCAAATCGATGCCGGTTTAAAACCTTTTCGCCCCTCCCCTAACCCTCTCCCCTCAGGGGCGAGGGGTCTGTCCTGTGCGTTAATCAAATAATGCGGAATAAATCATTAACAATTGCGCAAAACAATTTAACAGTTTTATCATAGCGGCGAATTCACCAAATGGTTCGCAAAGCATTTTGTAACTCCGAATTCACCCGTATTAATCATTCTTCCCTCCGCATTTATTACCCAACTGGTACATGCCCAGCACGACGGGGGGATCTTAAGGAGACAGAAATGGCATTTGGCAGCGCGCCACGTGGGATACCGCGTATCCTGCAGTGGCTTCTTGCCGGACTGATGTTGCTCATCGGTCTGGCGGTCGGCGGGCTGGGCTTTAAGCTCGTCACCGTAGGCGGAAGTGGATACTTCCTGATAATGGGCGTGGTGATGGTGATTGCCGCGATCCTGATTTTCCTAAATCGCAGCAGCGGGATCGCGCTTTACGGCATCGCCTTTATTGCCTCGCTGTTCTGGGCGGTAGGCGATGCCGGCTGGGATTTCTGGCCGCTCTTCTCTCGCCTGTTTACCTTTGCCGTACTGGCCTTCCTCTGCGCCATCGTCTGGCCTTTCCTGCGCGCGGCAAACCACAGCGCCGCGAACAAGGCTCCCGCTTTTGGCGTCGCGGCCTTGCTCGCGGTGGCGATGCTGGTCAGCCTGGGCTGGATGTTTAAGCCGCAGACCCTCGTGGCAGCGAACGAGCCCGTTCCGGTGAAACCCGTCGCCCCCGGCGAGCAGCAAAAAAACTGGGAGCACTGGGGCAATACCACCCACGGCGACCGTTTCGCCGCGCTGGACCAGATTAACAAGCACAACGTCAGCGACCTGAAGGTCGCCTGGGTTGCGCACACCGGCGATATTCCGCAGAGCAACGGCTCCGGCGCGGAAGATCAGAACACGCCATTGCAGATTGGCGACACGCTATACGTCTGTACCCCATACAGCAAAGTTCTGGCGCTGGACGTGGATTCCGGCAAAGAAAAATGGCGCTACGATTCCAAAGCCACGGCGCCTAACTGGCAGCGCTGCCGCGGTCTGGGCTATTTTGAAGATCATTCCAGCGTGACAACGTCACAGGCAGAAACACAGCCTGCGGCATGCCCTCGCCGCCTGTTCCTGCCGACCACCGACGCCCGCCTGATTGCCATCAACGCGGATACCGGCAAGGTCTGCGAAGATTTCGGCGACCATGGTACCGTGGATCTGAGCGTCGGCATGGGCGAGATCAAGCCCGGATATTATCAGCAGACCTCTACGCCGCTGGTCGCAGGCAATGTTGTCGTCGTCGGCGGTCGCGTCGCGGATAACTACTCAACCGGCGAACCGCCGGGCGTGGTGCGCGCCTACGACGTGCACACCGGTAAGCTGGCGTGGGCGTGGGACCCGGGTAATCCGAACCTGACCGGCCTGCCGCCGGAAGGCCAGACCTACACCCGCGGCACGCCGAACGTCTGGTCAGCGATGTCCTACGACGCTAAGCTGAATCTGATCTACCTGCCAACCGGCAACGCCACCCCGGATTTCTGGGCGGGCGAACGTACCGCGCTGGATGATAAGTACAGTTCCTCCATCGTCGCCGTCGACGCGACCACCGGTCAGGTGCGCTGGCATTTCCAGACGACCCATCACGACCTGTGGGATTTCGACCTGCCTTCCCAGCCGCTGCTGTACGATCTGCCTGACGGTAAAGGCGGCACCACGCCTGTGCTGGTGCAGACCAGCAAGCAGGGTATGATCTTCATGCTTAACCGCGAAACCGGCAAGCCGGTGGCGAAGGTAGAAGAGCGTCCCGTTCCGGCAGGTAACGTTGAGGGTGAACGCTACTCTCCGACCCAGCCGTATTCCGTTGGCATGCCGATGATTGGCAACCAGACGCTGACCGAATCCGACATGTGGGGGGCGACGCCTGTCGACCTGCTGCTGTGCCGCATTCAGTTTAAAGAGATGCGCCATCAGGGCGTCTTCACCCCGCCGGGTCTCGACCGTTCCCTGCAGTTCCCCGGCTCTCTCGGCGGGATGAACTGGGGCAGCGTCTCCGTTGACCCGAACAACAGCCTGATGTTCGTCAACGATATGCGCCTGGGCCTGGCAAACTACATGGTGCCGCGCGCTAACGTGGCGAAAAACGCCAGCGGCATCGAGATGGGCATCGTACCAATGGACGGCACCCCGTTCGGCGCGATGCGCGAACGCTTCCTGTCACCGCTTGGCATTCCGTGCCAGAAGCCGCCGTTTGGCACCATGTCGGCCGTTGACCTGAAAACCGGCAAGCTGGTGTGGCAGGTACCTGTCGGCACGGTGGAAGATACCGGCCCGCTGGGCATTCGCATGCACATGCCAATCCCAATCGGCATGCCGACGCTGGGCGCATCGCTCTCTACCCAGTCCGGCCTTCTGTTCTTCGCCGGCACGCAGGATTTCTACCTGCGCGCGTTTGATACCGCCACCGGGAAAGAGATCTGGAAAGACCGCCTGCCGGTCGGCAGCCAGTCCGGCCCGATGACCTACGTGTCGCCGAAAACCGGTAAGCAGTACATCATCATTAACGCCGGGGGCGCCCGACAGTCGCCGGATCGCGGTGATTACGTTATCGCGTACGCGTTGCCCGATAAGCAATAAGATGTGAAAAAGGGACCGAAAGGTCCCTTTTTTGTAGGTCAGATTTTGTAGGTCGGGTAAGCGAAGCGCCACCCGACACTGCCGACAACTCAGAACGTCTCCCAGTTATCCCCGGAAACCGTCGCCGCCGGACGCAACGGCGGGTTCTTCGCCACTGGCGCAGACGTCACCGCGCGGCCCGACTTTGCACCGCTCAGACGAAACGCCCCGACCGCCTCGGTCAGACGCGCGCCCTGTTCTTCCAGAGACGCCGCCGCCGCAGAGGCTTCTTCCACCAGCGAGGCGTTCTGCTGGGTCACTTTATCCATCTCAGAAATCGCCTGGCTCACCTGGACAATACCGCGGCTCTGCTCGTCGGACGCGGCGGCAATCTCCAGCATGATGTCGGTCACACGTTTAACCGCTTCGACGATTTCATTCATGGTGTTGCCGGCAGCCACAACCTCACCGGAGCCCTGGTCGATCAGCGAGACCGATTCGTTAATCAGGCTTTCGATCTCTTTTGCGGCATTCGCACTGCGGCTTGCAAGGGTTCGGACTTCGCTTGCTACCACGGCAAACCCGCGCCCCTGCTCGCCCGCCCGCGCCGCTTCTACCGCCGCGTTAAGCGCCAGGATATTGGTCTGGAACGCAATGCTGTTGATGACGGCGGTGATCTCGGAGATTTTTTTCGAACTGGTGGAGATATTGCCCATGGTTTTGACCACGCCGGAGACCATCTGGCCGCCGCGGCTGGCTTTCCCGGAGGCATCTTCCGCAAGCTTGCTGGCATGATGGGCGTTATCGGCATTCTGTTTCACCGTCGCGGTGAGCTGTTCCATGCTTGCGGCGGTTTGCTCAATGGCCGCAGCCTGCTGTTCTGTACGCGAAGAGAGATCGGTGTTACCGGCAGAAATCTCGCTGGTGCCGCGGTAGATCTCCTCCGCCCCCTGACGTACGGTGCCCACGGTGTTTTCCAGCGAGTGCTGCATGGTTTGCAGATCGCGCGTCAGGCGGCCAATTTCGCTGCGCCCGGCCACGTCGTCCGGCATCGTCAGGTCGCCTTTGGCGATATTCTCGATACGTTTCGCTGCACGCTGCAAAGGATTGATTACCGTACGGCGCAGCACGACGAAGGTCATCGCCGTCAGCACCAGCGCCAGCGCAAACGCGCCCACCATAAACATCAGGCCCAGCTGCGTGCGGCTGTGCGCCTGCGCCGTCAGCGCATTGGCACGCTCGGTACGGATCTTGATCGCCTTCAGCAGCACGGCGTTGTAAGCGTCATCCAGCGGACGCGCCGTTTCGTTTTCGTGGTTGATAATCGCTTCGAACATGCCGTTTTTGGCAAATTTCACCATCGGCTGCATGCCCGAGATATAGGCGTTGTAGCGTGCTTTCAGATCAGCGTCCAGCGCTTCGTCTGAAGAGGTGCGCACCGTACGGTTCATATAGGCGGTAAAGCTATCCTGGGACTGCTTAATGCGCTTTTCCGCCTCGCTGATGTTCTGCTTCATCGCATCCATCTCCGCGATGCGGCTTGCCGCACCGGCGTGGATCAGATTGATACGCGCGGTTCGCAGATGGTTTGAGCTGTTCGACAGCCCCATACGCACCTGAATTTCGGATGTGACATCCTGCTGATCGTTATCGGCCTGCAGCAGGAAATAGCCCGCCAGACCCGAGCTCAAGGCAAACAGAAGAATAATGCCACCGAGAATGGAGGAAAACAGCGGAACCAGCCTGATGTGATGCAAGAAGCTCAGCTTGCGCTGCGCCAGCATCGAAGTAGTGTTGTCCATGACCGTCGACTCTCTTGTAGGTAAGATGCGTAAAAACACGCCTGTTAAATAGTCATCGGCACGGTGGGGATTTAGATTACGGCTAAAAACGCCGCACTGGTCACACTTTAGAGAAGATTATTAAAGAAACGCCAGCGGTGAAAAACCGCTGGCAGAAGAGTTACTTGTCGCCGAAATGAATGACGGTACGGATGGATTTTCCTTCGTGCATCAGATCGAACGCGTCGTTGATCTGCTCCAGCGGCAAACGGTGGGTAATGAACGGGTCGAGCTGAATCTTGCCGACCATAGCATCTTCAACCATACCCGGAAGCTGGGTACGGCCCTTCACGCCGCCAAACGCGGAGCCGCGCCACACGCGACCGGTGACCAGCTGGAATGGACGGGTTTTAATCTCCTGGCCCGCGCCGGCCACGCCAATGATGATGCTCTCGCCCCAGCCTTTGTGGCAGCATTCGAGCGCGGAACGCATCACGTTCACGTTGCCGATACATTCGAAGCTGAAGTCAACGCCGCCGTCGGTCATCTCAACAATGACATCCTGAATCGGTTTTTCGTGATCCTTCGGGTTAACGAAATCGGTCGCGCCCATTTCACCCGCGAGCTTGAATTTCTCCGGGTTGGTGTCGACCGCAATGATACGACCGGCTTTCGCCTGCACCGCGCCCTGAATCACCGCCAGACCAATGCCGCCGAGACCGAACACCGCCACGGTGTCGCCCTCTTTGACTTTTGCCGTGTTATGCACCGCGCCGATACCAGTGGTCACGCCGCAGCCCAGCAGGCAGACTTTATCCAGCGGCGCCTGCGGGTTCACCTTCGCCAGCGAGATCTCCGCGCAAACGGTGTATTCGCTGAAGGTGCTGGTGCCCATGTAGTGATAAACAGGCTCGCCGTTATAGGAGAAACGGGTGGTACCGTCCGGCATCAGCCCTTTCCCCTGAGTGGCGCGAACCGCCTGGCAGAGATTAGTTTTACCGGATTTACAGAACTTACACTCGCCGCACTCCGCCGTGTACAGCGGGATAACGTGGTCGCCCGGCTTCAGGCTGGTCACGCCCTCGCCCACTTCCACCACAATCCCGCCGCCTTCATGACCCAGCACCGCCGGGAAGACGCCTTCCGGATCGTCACCGGACAACGTAAACGCATCGGTATGGCACACGCCGGTATGGGTGATTTTGATCAGCACTTCGCCTTTCTTCGGCGGTGCCACGTCGATTTCAACGATTTTGAGCGGCTGGCCGGGACCAAATGCAACTGCAGCGCGAGATTTCATCATGTCTTCCCTTTTTGTCAGGTGTGTGGGTTTATTTTAGATAAGAGCGCAGCAAATGGCCGACTTCTGCCATGCGTACGGCTCGCTGATCCGGCGTGGTTTCCCCCGTCACCAGCTCATCTTTGAGGTGAATTTCAACCATTTCGCCCATCAGGCCATTGGCAGCCCCGCGCACGGCGGCGATTTGCTGCAGGATGGCCAGACAGGGATCGCCCGACTCCAGCGCGCGTTCAAGGGCCTCAACCTGGCCCCGAATGCGGCGGACGCGAGTAAGAATACGTTTTTTATCTTCGGGTGAATGCGGCATATGCCCTCCTGATACTATAGGGGGGTATGGTACCTATTTTATCCTTGATATGTAAACACTCTGTTTTTTATGGTTAATGCGCATTTCGTTAACGTTGCGTATTACTCCGGCAGCGCTATACCTGAAATCTCAGTACAAATATTAATGAGACGATCCTGCAATGCAACGTCGTGCGCCTGCGGATTAGCCGTCATGCGCTTCATGTGATAGAAATATTTCCCCGTTACGTCAGCCTCAGTATCACGGCTGGCGGCAAGCCAGGCCTGGGTCAGGTGCGCCTGGTCCATATCGTCCGGGGCATGCGGCCCCCCCCATCTTTGTCGGCACCCAGCCAGGCTCGAGGCTGTTACTACGCACATCACGCCAGCGACGCGCCAGAGCAAAAGCCAGCATAGCGTCGTGCAATTTACTCTCCGCATAGGCGTCGGCCCCATTCCAGCGACGTTTGCGCCAGAGAATATCATCCAGGTTTGCCCGGGCATGATGATGCATACCCGAACTCAGGTAGACGAGGCGATGCGGACGTTCAATCACCGCGGTGAGGATGTAAGCCGAGAGCGTGTTGATCGCGAAAACGTGCGGCAGTCCGTCGCGGGTCACGCGATACGCTTCATTGTAGCCAACGGCAGCATTGTGGATGACGGCATCGAAGCGTCCCAGGGCGTTGACACGTAATGCCGTTTGCCTGGCACCTTCAATTGTCTCCAGGTCACCGACAACGACGGCTTCAGCCTGGGGTAAGGCGCGGTGGGCCTCTTCTGCACGGTTCGCATTACGCGCGTGCAACACAACCTGATGTCCTTGTTGAACCAGCAGTTCGGCCGCCATCAGACCAAGGCCTGTGGACGAACCGGAGATGAAAATGCGTGACATATAATTTCTCCAGATTAGTAAACCGACAGCAAAGGCTGCCGGCTCGAATGTTTATTCAGGATTGCTGCATCCGAGACGCGCTCGCAATCAGCGCCCCCAGCAGCGCACAGGCCGCACCAGACAGATATACAGCGGCATAACTAAACTGACCGGCGATCAGGCCAGCTACCGGCCCGGCGATTCCATAAGCGACATCCAGAAATGCAACGAATGCGCCCATTGCGCCGCCGCGGTTGGCTTGTGGAACACGGTTTAAGGCTTCAACGCCCAGTGCAGGGAAAACCAGTGCACAGCCCAGTCCGGTAACCAGAGCACCTGCTAGTGCCATCCATTCGTTTGAACCCAACCACAACATTGCCTGGCCAAGCGCTTCAACCACCAGTGACCAAACCGCAACGCGATAGCCGCCTGTTTGGTCTGGCAGATGCCCCAGGGCGAGGCGAACGAAAATAAAACCCAGACCAAACGCAGTCATCACCAGGCCGGCGTTCTGCCAGTGATGTGCCGCAAAGTACAGCGAGGCAAAAGCGGTTAGTCCTGACAACCCAACGCCCTGCAGCATTAATCCCAGCCCTTCGCGCCAGATGCGCCCTACTACGCGATGGAATGGCAGTCGCGGACCTCCAGGCGATATATATGATGTGGTACAAAATGCAACCAGAGCGGCCAACATCGGTGCAGCAATACAGGCAATCATCGCCATTGT
Organism: Enterobacter sp. 01-M-02-SI-ECC; assembly: GCF_047530595.1. Taxonomy (NCBI): domain Bacteria; kingdom Pseudomonadati; phylum Pseudomonadota; class Gammaproteobacteria; order Enterobacterales; family Enterobacteriaceae; genus Enterobacter; species Enterobacter sp. 01-M-02-SI-ECC. Next base: position 81,534 of record NZ_JBLKCZ010000004.1, read on the forward strand.
GAGGCTGTAATGCTGATATAATGCCATGCCAACAGGAGCACCAATCGACAGCGCCGCGAACATCGCGATGCCGGTCCAGGACATGGACATACCGGCGCGCTGAGGGCCAACTGAGGCAATGGCCCAGGACACACATCCCGTCACGAACTGACTTTCGCCAAAACCGGCCATCAGACGACCTGCGATAACAATGCAAAGGGTTGCAGCAGGCGATAAATCCGTTACCGAAGCCACCAGATACAGCGCCCCTGCTATCGCTGAAAGTATTGCTCCCTGCAGAGCAGAACGTTTACCGCCCTGCTGGTCCGTAACCCGTCCGGCATAGCCGCGGGTCAGGACGGTGGCCAGAAACTGGATGCCGACCACCAGTCCCACCACGAGGTTACTGAAGCCGAGATGACCATGGATGAACAATGGAATCACCGGCAGTGGCAGTCCGACTGCCAGATAGCCAAAGAAAAGTGCGGCAATAACGCCCGTTGCCGGGCGGGGAAGCAGGACGCGCGGGGTGTTATCCTCCGCGAGCCGCTTAATGGCGAGGGCTCCCATGTCATTATCCTTTATGAAATATGATTAAGTGGGTTGAACGGCCCGGTGTATCAGGCCGCTCTGTCATCAGGATGCTTTAAAAAGATCGATGTGATAGCCGCTGGCGTTGAGCAGGTAATCACGAGAAGCGGTTATCTCTGTACTGAACGCCGCCAGATCAATATCCACCAACTTGCCCGCACGTTTACGAAGCTGGCCGGCCACCATCACGGTATCCACATCAGACCGCTCTATCGCCTGCACGACGGTACCAATTACGTTGGTTACCGGGAAAACAGCGGCTCCGCTGGTGCGAACCATGATAATGTCGGCCTGCTTGCCTGGCGTAAGGGTGCCAATCTGATCCTCCAAACCGGCCGCACGCGCGCCATTAACCGTTGCCGCTTTCAGGACCTCCTCGGCCGTGATGGGTGACGGCACATTGTCCTCACCACGGAAGCGACGGTAGCGCATAGCCGATCGCTGTTGCCCGAACAGAGCGTGCATTTCCCCGAACATATCGCTGCCAAAGGCAGTATCAAGGTCAATGCCCAGTGCCGGGGTCAAGCCGCGATCGACAGCCTGCTGGTAGGCAAAACTTTCATCGTCGAAGCCAAATAGCGCATCCGACCGTGGATTGACCGTGATGTTTACTCCTGAATCGGCCAGGAGCTTCCAGGTATCCTGAGTAACCCTTGAACAGTGGTTGAAGATGTTATGTGTGTCCAGTACGCCCGGCGTGGCAAACTCAGGGCCTAGATTGGCGAGATCGCCGATGAATTCGGTCAGAATACGCATGTCGAGTTTGCGAGCGACCTTCCACCAGTCAAGATTGAGCTGACCAAACAGACCAACGTGCACCAGGCTGTCACTTGTATTCCAGCTTCGCGAGAGTCGCTCCAAATCGGCAGGCAAATGCGCCGATGAAGCTTCTTTATCCATTGCTGCACCGACCATATGTAACGCACGGATGCCGCTTTCCTTTAGAGCATCTAATGCTGCATCAGTATGCTCGGGGCTGCGCGAGTTGTGGCAGGCATCAATGATGGTAGTAATACCGGCATCCAGTGAGGCAAGTGCCGTGAGCCTGGTACTCAGGTACATGTCCAGGGGACGATAATGTTTGCCCAGTTTCTCTGCGACCACATCAATGTAATCAAACAGATCGTCGACATTTGGCATCATGCGGCGCATTACGCCAAGCCACATATGGTGATGAGCATCCACCAGGCCGGGCATAACGATATGGCCAGCTGCATCAATCACCAGGGCATCATCCGTCTGCAGTTCCGGACCCACAGCTGCGATACGGTCGCCATGGACGAGAACATCGCCCACGGAGAGGTTGGGTATATCGGCATCCAAAGTAAGGATGATGCCGCCTTTAAAAAGAGTGCGCGTCGTTGTCATTTCGTATTCCTCAGGGTTAAGTGATGCCGTTCGTTGCGAGGTTTGCCCAGCCGGGGACAGGGAAAATAGCGCCTGGCAACGAATTGGCTGACACAATAGGTTGCGCACCATTTTTGATAAAGGTAGTTTTATGCAAATTATATTTGAATAAATTCAAAGGTGAGTCTCTATGAGTTTTGACGGAAGGCTACTGTCAGGATTGAGCGTGTTGGCCGCAGTTGTCGAGGCGGGTAGTTTCAGTCGCGCTGGCGAGGTGCTGGGACTGTCCGCTTCTGGCGTGAGCAGATCGATAGATCGCCTTGAAGAGAGGCTCGGTGTGCGTTTGCTAAACCGTACGACGCGTACGATGAACCTGACGAACGAAGGCCGGGCTTTGTATGAGCGCGCCTCGCCACATCTTGAAGGGATTGAAGTTGCGGCAAGCTACGTATCCGGTGCCGCCATTGCTGTACGAGGATCATTACGGGTCAGCGTTAATCCAATCTTCGCTCGTTATATTTTGGCCCCGAAACTGCCTCTTTTGCGCGAACGTCATCCGGAACTGGAACTTACAGTAGTGCAGCAGCCTGACGTAGGGGATCTTGTGACAGAGGGTATAGATGTTGCGGTGCGTTTCGGGCCGCAACTCCCCTCAACTATTTCTTCGAAATTGCTCTTTCAGACGCGCGTACTCACTGTGGCATCACCGGCATATCTGAAACGGCATGGTCGACCTGAGCATCCTGAAGAACTAGTCACGCATGAGTGCATTCAGTATATCGATCCTCGCCGCGGGAAACCGTTTGAGTGGGAATTCCGTCGTGATCGCGAAGTACTGGCTATTGATACTCATGGTCATTTGACGACAACCGATGTAGATCTGATGGTGCAATCCTGCGTAAGTGGTGTTGGCATTGCCCAGGTACTTTCACTCAGCGTCACGCAGTTGATCGCTGACGGAATGCTGGTCGAACTTTTTCCGGAATGGCCTGGCGAAACCTATCCGCTGTATATCACGCGGCCATCTCGTCGACTGCCCCCCGCTGCTGTCGAAGCCTTTATGGAATTTTGCGCTGAAATTTGCGCAAATCATGCAGCGAATTGAAAAAAGAAGCTATCAGCTGCTGGCCGCACTTCAGCGGCGAGCAGCTGATGGCCTCAGCGATAATCAAAGAATTTGTCTGCTCACAAGCATGGCCCCATTAATTTATTCCTTATTCGAGATTATTTACTCTGCCTCAACATGTACGCTGATGTTCAGCCGTTTTGCTTCCATCGATATCATTTTTTGGGCAAGAACCATATTGCCGCCATGTACTTGATCTATTAAGTGTTGAACGAGAGTCATCATCAAATAATCCTTATTAGCCGGATAAAAATCGATCATATCAATCCCGCTATCCTGCAGCTGCTGGTGCGTAGTTCTCTCCGTTTCAGCAACAATTTTGGCTACGCTGGCCTGCATCTTTTCGATTTGCTCAAATACAATACGGTTTATGATTTCGATTTGTTCTGGCTTTAAGTCCTTTACCATCATTACCTCTCATAAAATTTTGTAGCTAAGAAAATTTGGATTATGACAAACCTAATATAAGTACAGGAAGTGAGTCTTCATTCATCATTTAGCAGTATCTTAGGTACGACGGAACGTTTGCTGCCGCACAACGATATACCGCCAGTATAACCTCTCCATAATCAGCAAGATCGGTCAGGATTTTGGCCGTTCGGTGAGGCAAAGTAGGTCATCAGGAGGATGCAATGAACGATGCAATCAAAACGGCTTACCGCGAGCGCTTCACGACGGTGTGCGACTATATCGCCCAACATCTCGATGAACCGCTCACGCTGGAGAAGCTCAGCGCGTTAGCCTGCTGTTCGCCTTATCATTTTCACCGGCAGTTTCTGGCGTTTAGCGGCCAGCCTTTATATCGCTATATCCAGTGGCTGCGTCTGCGTCATGCTTCCTGGCGACTGGCGTTTAATCCTCAGGATAAGGTGATTGATATTGCGCTCGATGCCGGGTTCCAGAGCCCTGAATCGTTCAGTCGCGCCTTCAGAAACGCGTTTGGAAAAAGCCCGCGTCAGTTTCGGCAGCAGCCGGACTGGCTGAACTGGCACCAGCGCGTACCGAAAATGACCTTTCAGGAGCAAAAAACGATGGAAATTAAGATTGTCGATTTCCCACAGACCCAAGTGGCAATGCTTCAGCACCGTGGCAACCCGGATCGGGTAAATGACAGCGCGGCGAAATTTATTGCCTGGCGTAAAAGCTCGGGCCTATCGCCAGTACACGAAAGCAGCACGTTTGGTATCGCCTGGGATGACCCGGCAACCACACCCGCAGACGCCTTTCGTTTCGATATCTGCGGCAGTATCTCTGAAGCGATACCAGAAAATGAATTCGGGGTTTGCAGTGGCGAAATCGACGGCGGACGTTACGCCGTAGCCCGCCACACGGGGTCTCTGGATACCATTTCCGCCACGGTGTGGGCGATGTTTCGCGACTGGCTACCGGCCAGCGGCGAAACGCTGCGCGATGCCCCGGTATTTTTCCACTACCTCAACTTCATTCACGAGGTGCCAGAACATGCGCTGCAAACGGATATCTACCTGCCGTTAAATTGACTATCCCTTGTTTCCACCTTTTCCGGGTAGCGCTGAGCTTGCCCGGCATAGGACTCCCTTGCAAACTGCGCCAGCGTTTGCCGTTCCTCCTTGAGATAGCAACTGAAACCCTGTCACTAATGGGCCATCCGCGCCTGCGCGAACGGTGCAAAAAATCAAACACACCTTTAGATAAAGGCCACTTATTCTGGCATACGTTCCCAGGTAGTATTCAGACACATGACGAGTAAAGTTGTGACTTAATAGTCGCAGTATCTCTAATGCAGATAAACCAACCCACGGAGATAAAATGCTGGTATTTTTAACAATGTTTATATTTTCACTGACGCTTTCCTTTTCTCCTGGCCCCGTTAATATGGTGATTATATCGTCTGGTGCCGTTCACGGCTTTAGAAAGACCTTCTCATTTGTCTCCGGTGCAACGATAGGGTTTACGTTATTACTTATCTTTATATGTTTCGGCTTTTACGCTGCAATCGAAAAATATCCAGTGTTTTTCCGGTATCTTAATATTGCCGGTTCTTTATTTATCATGTGTCTGGGCTATAAGATAGCGTCGTCACGGTCCGATATGTCATTAACAAAAACGGATTCACCCGGTTTTATTCAGGGTTTTGTCATGCAGTGGATCAACCCCAAAGCATGGACCGCGTGCGCCTCTGGGGCAGCGATGTTTTCTGAACCCTCTAGCCCTGTTACAGCTCTCGTCTTTATCACGGTCTATTTTTTAGTCTGTTATATGTCGCTTTCAGCATGGGCCTTGATGGGAGAAAAAGTATCTGTGCTGCTCAGGAGCACGCGGCAGCTCCGCACGTTTAACGTGTTGATGGGCGGACTGCTGCTTATTACGGCGTGTTACATGCTCTTTTTAGCGTTTTAAACCCGTTATAACGCGTGAAACTCAATCGCGTTATAAATATCATTAATCAATTTGTAGGCAATACTGCTGGTCGACATATTAGAAGGCCATACGGCATAGACTTTCAGCGGTTCTAATGACCAGTCAGGAAGTATTTCCTGCATTTCTCCGCGCTTAACATCCTCTTCGCTTAAATAGCGAGGAGGTGCTGCGAGACCAATTTGTTGTCTGGCAAGGGCATAAGCGGCTTCGACATTATCTACATACACCGTGGGCGTATACGTTACGACGGCCACTTCTCCATTTTTATGTCGAAATTCCCGGTTATTCTGCCTCATATTGAGTCCAATCCATGGCAGTTTCGCCAGGTCATCAGGATGCGTAATCGTCGGGTAATGGCTGAGCAATTCCTGGGACGCAACTACCTGGCGCGGGAGCACAAAAAGATGGCGCGCTTTAAGAGAACTGTCCGGAAGCTCGCCGATTCGAAATGCCACATCGATACCGTCGGCAATAATATCTCTGCGCGTATCGCTATAAGAGATATTCAGTAAAATGCCCGGATGACGTTTTATAAAATCGGCCAGATGGCGGGTAAACGCACTCTTCAGAAAAACGGCAGGAAGAGAAACAGTCAGCTTATTCGCCGTTGATATCGAACGCTGCTTAAATTCAATGACCCCCTGCTCATAAAGCGCCAGCATCGATTTGGCCGTTTCCAGCAAATTGGCTCCATCGTGAGTCAGAGAGAGTTTACGGGTATTTCTGTACAGTAACGCGCAGCCAAGATTTTTTTCCAGCTTTGATAAATGCGCGCTTGCCGTTGCGGTTGTAAGCCCTAACGCTTCCGCCCCACCTGAAATGGATCCTGCCTCAGCAATCTTTGCAAACACTATCAGATAACGAATGTCATCAATCATTTATCGTCCTGTCGCGACGGTGTTCCTGCGAACTACGCGTTTAATCATAGAGTTACGATATCGTACTTTCCTCTCCGGTCGCATCTCTTTTTATCGTTTGGACTTTAGCGCCCTACTCATTTTGCGAGGCGCTGCAGTGTCAACCCGGCGACATCCTCTCCTGGGAGCCGGACAGCCCGTAATGACGCGCCTGCGCCAGCGTTTGCAGCTCCTCCTTAAGCCAGCGCGTTGCGCCCCGCTGGCCGCTGCGTTTATGCGAGTAAATTTTCACTTCAAACGTGCGTATCGAAAACGGTAAAGGAAAAATCCTCAGGTCCGCTGCCGCAGCCAGCTTCTCAGCGGCAAAACGGGGGATCGCCATCAGCAGGTCGCTCTGCGCAACGATAAACGGCGCGCTGAGCATCGACGGCGTTTTGATCGCGATTTGTCGGGTATAGCCCAGTTGTTCCAGCCGCACGTCCAGAACGCCCTGCTTCTCATTCCATGGCGTCACCACCAGGTGTCGGGCCGCGAGATACTCCTCCAGCGTGAGACGCGTCCGGCGCGCGTTGCTGATGACCACATACTCATCTTCAAACCAGTCGATCTCTTCCAGCTCCGGGTGCCGGATATCATCCTGAGTGCTGAACCCCAGCGCGAGATCCACTTCGCCCGCCAGCAGTTCCGTCAGCGCAGGGCTGTGCGGCAGATAGCGCAATTCGAAACGCAACCCCGGGGCAGCAAGCTGCAGTTTGTGCATCAGCGCCGGGAAAATGCACAGCGCGGTAAAGTCCGTAATCCCAATTTGTAAGCTTTCGGTACTGCTGGCCGGGTCAAACTCCGGCTGCGGGGTCAGCTCATGATTGAGGAACGACAATGCGGAAGCAATGGAAGGCGCAAGCTGAGTGGCATACACGCTGGGGGACATGCGATGCCCTTCCCGAAAAAAGAGCGGGTCATTAAGGGTGATGCGCAAACGCGACAGCGCATGGCTCAGTGCCGATGTGCTCATCGCCAGCTCGTCAGCGGCCAGCCGAACGGAACGGTGGCGGTAAATCGCGTCGAAAACGGGCAGCAGGTTTAAATCAAGACGCCTCAGTACCGGATGCATAATATTCATCATTTGTTGATTTCATTGCACTTAATTCTTCGGACAATACTCCGTATGCTTAACGCCATCAATCGAAACACAGGAAAAACAATGAGCATCACCATTCGTCAGGCCCGCCCCGAAGATGCAGCGGCAATATACGCCATGATCTACGAGCTGGCGGTGTATGAAAAAGCGCCGGAAGAAGTGGTTACCACGCCGGAGGAGATCCGCGAAACGCTCTTTGGCGCAGGCACAAAAACCGAAGCGTTGATCGCGGAGTTTGACGGCAAGATAGCCGGCTATGCCGTGTTCTTCACCAGCTATTCGACCTGGCTGGGACGCAACGGGATTTATATGGAAGACCTGTACGTTTCTCCGGATTATCGCGGTAAAGGCGCGGGAAGAGCGCTGCTGAAACATATCGCGCAGCTCGCGGTAAAACGGCAGTGCGGCCGCCTTGAATGGAGCGTTCTGGACTGGAACCAGCCCGCCATTGATTTTTACCTGAGCATAGGCGCGCTGCCGCAGTCCGAATGGGTTCGCTATCGTCTTGATAGCGACGCGCTGCTGAAATTTGCCGAATAGCGACACGTGGTACCGGAGAAGGTCCCGCCCTGCGGGATCGCTCTGTCCTGCCTTGATCCCGCCTCAACAGATTCTGAATTTATGCTACCCTTCCATAAATTTCATAAACATATTGCAGAACGCCATGACGACACCCCCTTTTATCCGCCCACAACTTTCCCTGCCAGACGGTGCCGACAGGCTGCTGTTGCATTCCTGCTGCGCCCCCTGCTCGGGTGAAGTGATGGAGGCTATCCAGGCGTCGGGGATTGACTACACGATTTTCTTCTACAATCCCAATATCCATCCGCAGAAGGAATACCTCATTCGGAAGGAGGAAAATATTCGGTTTGCGGAAAAACACGGCGTGCCGTTTGTTGATGCCGATTACGACACCGATAACTGGTTTGAGCGCGCGAAAGGCATGGAATGGGAACCCGAGCGTGGCGTCCGCTGCACCATGTGCTTCGATATGCGTTTCGAGCGTACGGCGCTCTATGCGGCAGAAAATGGATTCAGCGTCATCAGCAGCTCGCTGGGGATCTCCCGCTGGAAAAACATGCAGCAGATAAATGACTGCGGCCAGCGTGCTGCCGCGCGCTATCCGGGTATGGTTTACTGGGACTATAACTGGCGTAAACAGGGCGGCTCCTCTCGCATGATTGAGATCAGCAAGCGGGAGCAGTTTTACCAGCAGGAGTACTGCGGGTGCGTTTATTCACTCAGGGACAGTAACCTGCATCGTAAGTCTCAGGGACGCCCGCTGATTCGCATCGGGAAACTGTATTACGGTCAGGATGACAATGAGAAATAACGGGTTCCCGGTATAGAGATATATCCGAAAACAGCCCTGACGTGTACCGAATTTAGCCTTATGTCTCCCACATCCAGAAAGAGCGGCTATCCTTTAATTATCAACAAAAGGAGGTAAAAATGTCTGATTTCGGTACTGATAAAAACACCCAGTTTGCTGAAGATAAAGCAAAAAATAAATTTGATGAACTCGCAGGTTCAGCGCAGCAGCAGTTTGGTGAATTCGTCGATTCACCAAAACATCAGGTAAAAGGTGCCGCGAAAAAGTATGCCGCTCAGGCCAGCGATGCCGTTTCCGACGTCACTGAAGCTGTCAGAAATAATCCACTCACCGGCCTCGTCGCAGCGGGTGCGGTCGGTATTGTTCTCGGCCTGCTGCTGGGTCGAAAATAATAAAAGGCCCTTCGGGGCTTTATTTTTTCTTAGCTAAAAATCCTGACCATACGGTCTAACTCTTCCTCTTTCACGGCCCGCGATAAATAATATCCCTGAAAGTTTTTGACGCCTAACGCGACTAATTTTTCAAACTTTTCTTCACTATCAACCCCCTCGGCAATACAGTCCGTTCCGGTCATGTCGCTGTAAATCTGTATCGCTTTAATCAGGTTATAGTCATTGTCGTTTGCCACAAAATGCTCAACGATGTCCCGATCCAGCTTAAGACCATCAAAATGCACCTGCCGCACCGGGAACATAGTTTGATGATTAGAGAAGCAGTCATCCAGGAACAATCGACACCCCGTATTACGCAAATGCCGCATGGTTTCAGGGATCCTCTTGTCCTTCGTCACGTCAATATCTTCGGCGAATTCAAAGACCAGCTTCTCGGCCCACTGCGGTTTGAGCAGCATGTCGATAGCTTTCTTTGCCATATCAGGCAATGCATTCCCGGAAGCCAGGCGAGGCGGAATATTCACAGAAAAATAGTATTTACCGTTATACTTATTAATCCCGGACACGGCGGCATGGATGACTAACGCCGTTATTTTTAACCATATCTCATGGTTTGAAATATCCGTGAGAAAACTGGCCGGCTTGACAATTTTACCGTTTTTATTCCAGCGGATCAGTATCTCAAAGCCTACGCCTTTTTTGTCACGATCGGTAATGATCTGATAAGCAGGGAAGATCTCTTTTTTATATAATGCATTGAAAATCTCTGCTTCCTTATCCGTAAACTCCTTATTTTGACTCCGCCGCTTGATACTTCTTTCCGCATTAAAATTGTGCGAATCGTGTAACCACCGCTTAATTAAGCGTAATTTCAGCACGCCTTCCTTACGGTGCGTATAAACCGTTTTATTAGAAAGCCCCATTTCATCGCACATTTCTTTTACGGACATGCCGCGGTAGAAATTTAATAAAACGTCAATCTCTCTTTTTGTTAGCCATTTTACGTTGTCTTGCGAAGGATTATCCTTGTAGCGATCGCGTAATAAGTACGAACGATCTTTAAAAACATGATGGTGCGTTTGAGAACCAGTGACGACATCTGAAACGCGGGCTATGCGAATCAATGATAATTGATAACTATTATTTAAAAGAGTGCCCAGGGTGCGATATAGCCAGCCATCCGGTATGTCGCCATACAGGGTGACGCGTCGAATAACGGGAAGTGCATTGAGCACGGATGCCAGTCGCTTCAGGCTCTCCAGGAGACTGACGATACCTTTACCGAGAAACACCACAATATGAGCGCTCTGATTTATAAGGATATTTTCCAGATCCTGTTGGGATGCCTCATCCCCGTCAAAGTGAATATGCGAAGCCTGTATTCCGTACTGGTTAAGGATCAGACGATATCCCTGGAACGTAAAACCGCAGGCGGAGATGACAAATTTATGTTCATCGCACGCCTCATTTCTGAGAGAAATTGTGTGGGTCATAAACTGCTCCTGGGCACTAAGGCGCCATTTCCATTTGTGAATACGTAAAATTTAACGCACCTGTTATAAACATTAATTTTACAGTACCGACTCAGGGTAAGAAACAGATATCAGCTGAACTCACAGGAACATCTTTGCGTTAATCACCGTCGTTTAAATGTACTTTTCTTTGCAAATAACAACGGCAAACATCTTATTCTCAGGGTATAATGAAAATTCCGAAAAGAAGAGTGGACACTTCATCTATCGGCTCATTCAAATACGAGAAAAATGCTATGGATAATCACATCTCATCCAGGGCCTTGCTACATCGAAGGGATGTTATAAAGAACAATCCGCGATTCGGTGAGGCAATATTAGAGCACTACACAATTAATGACACCATCTACAAAAAACAACCTTTGTTCTACAAGACAATGCTGCAGGAATCACGATTTAACATTATTCTCTCCATGTGTTGCTTTATTTTTGGAAATCAGGCCGAGTCAGTTTCAGAGATTAAAGAGCTATGCTCTCGCTATAAAATAGCCAGCCCCAACAGCGTGATTGCGATCATTACGATACTGAGAACCACCGGGCGCATCAGGACCTGGCGCTGCACGGATGATCGACGCAAAACGAGAATCGCGCCAACTGAAAAAGGACTCAATGAACTTAAGCGTTATATGTCCGGCGCTTTTTTGCCCGTCAGCATTCTTTATCCGGCATTTAATATTAATGTTAATCTGCTGGATAATGATATTTTGAGAAACAACTTCTTCCGCCGCGCGGCTGAATATCTTTTTCGGGGATTAACGTTCAGAAAGGTGTTGCCTGAGGTGGGATTATTTATTGATAAAGATGGCGGCCGTATGATTATGCTTTATATCTATCTGCAGGCCATGAAAAATAAATCCGCTCACGGTGCGGTCATTGACTATTCAGCCAGCACGCTCGCAAAAGAATTTTTTGTTTCACGCATCCACGTCAACCGAATTATCAAATCGGCACAAGAGGCGGGATATCTTAAAGATCGTGGTGATGGTCGGATGTCGATATACCCGGCGTTTATCGACCTTGTCGAAAATTATGCCGGTTTATATTTTGCGTATGTTACGCATTACATCAACGTTGTGCCTAAAGAGCGACGCCACGCTCACAACGTGACGTCAACCGTATAATCCAGCAGGCGTTCGGAGTTCCGAACGCCATTCCCCTATCGTTCCCGCAGCGCCTCTTTTGCCTTGTTCAGCGGTTTCAACAGATAATCCAGAATGGTTTTACTGCCGGTTTTAATATCAACGGTAGCAATCATGCCCGGAAAGACCGGAAATTCCTGACCCTGCTTATTGGTCAGATGGTTACTGTCGGTACGGATATAAACGCGATAGTAGTAGACATCCCTTTTCACCTCATCCTGCAGGGTGTCCGGCGAAATCATGGTCACTTCCCCTTCCAGCCCGCCGTAAATGGAGTAGTCATAGGCCGTAATTTTCACCAGCGCTTTCTGGCCAGGATGAATAAACGCCACATCGCGCGGCGAGATTTTCGCTTCGACCACCATCTGATCGTCAAGCGGGACAAGGCTCATCAGCTTGCCGTTCGGCGGGATAACGCCTCCCACGGTCGTGACGTCAATATCCTTCACGATCCCGCGAACCGGGGCATTGAAGGTCAGCCGGGTCAGGGAGTCCTCACGCCCTTTCATCACTGAACGCTGGGCCTCAATCTCCGCATTGGCTTTTGCCAGCTCTTCACGGGCGCGAACGTAATACTGGTTTTTCATCTCGGTGATTTTATTCTCAAGCTCATTTTTTTGACGCTCAAGACGTAACACCTCAACCTTGCTGGCCGCTCCCTGGGTCACTAGCGGTCGGGTTAACGACAGCTCGCGCTGCACCAGCTCGGCGCCCTGACGCAACCCGGCCAGCCCTTTTTCGAGACTTTCACGACGGGACTGATAGAGCGCCGTTTCCTGTTTGACCAGCTCAACGTCGTCATCCAGCTCCTCCGGAAACGCGAGCTCCGTGTCGTTCACCTCGGCCTTCAGGCGCGCAGCGGTTGCCAGCGCCGCATTCAGGCGAGACTCGCTCTCCAGCACGCTCGACTCGGTTTTTGTCCGGTCAAGCTGCGCAAGCTGCTGGCCGCGTTCCACGATGTCGCCTTCGCGCACCATCAGGCTGTGGATGATGCCGCCTTCCAGAGACTGGATGACCTGCTCATGCGAAGACGGTATGACCTTGCCGCTGCCGGTCGTCACTTCATCCAGGTGGAACAGGCTTGCCCAGGCGATAAACACCGCCAGCAGGGCGAACAGGGACCATGCCACCAGCGACGAGCGCGGCAGGCGCGGCTCCTTCAGTCGGCTATTGAAACGAGAGAAATCATTCATGCTGCGCCCTCCTCTGCAACCGCCGCCGGCTTCATGGTCACCGTACGCTGCGCGGCTTTCTGCGGCGCCATGCCGTGCTGGTGCAGGATCGCATCGCGCGGGCCGTCCATCACCACCTTGCCGTTTTCCAGCACGATGATGCGGTCGACCAGGTCCAGAATCGGCAGGCGATGCGTCGCCACCACCAGCGTCCGGCGTTTACCCAGCCATTTGTGAAGATGCTGAATAAACTGCTTCTCGCTCATTTCGTCCAGCCAGGCGGTAGGCTCGTCCAGCAGCAGGATAGTCGGCGAGGTAATCAGGGCACGCGCCAGCAGCAGCGCCTGACGCTGACCGCCGGAGAGGCCAGCCCCGCCCTCGTTGATGATGTAGTTCAGCCCCATTTTCTGCTTGCGCACAAACTCCAGCGCGCCGCTGTTCACCAGCGCCTGATGAATCTCATCGTCGGTGGCTAACGGGTTCCCCATCAGGATGTTGTCCCGCACGGAGCCAAAGAACAGCCGGGCCTGCTGGCTGAGCAGCTGCATGTCGCGACGCACGTCGGCCGGGTCCAGATGATTGAGGGCGATATCGTCGAGCAGGATGCTGCCCTGCTGCGGCTCCTGCATGCCCGCCAGAAGCTGCAGCAGCGTGCTTTTACCGGAGCCGTTGCGCCCAAGCACCGCCACGCGCTCTCCGGCGCGGATCTGCAGCTTGCTGATGTTGAGCACGGTGAGTTTCTCTTCCTCGTCGTAATAAAACCCGACGTCCTCAAGGCTATAGTCGCCGCGCAGGTGGGCTTTATGCACCTTCTTGCCGTGCTGCGGATCGTCAATCGGGCGCTGCATCAGGTCGTCCAACCCCTTGCGAGCCACCTTTGCCGACTGCCAGCGCGAGAGCACGCCTGAGATCTGCGACAGCGGCGCGATAGTGCGCGACGCCAGAATCGAGGTTCCCACCAGCGCACCGGTGGTCATGTCACCGCTGATGACCAGATAACAGCCCACCAGCAGTACCACCGCATAGACGATGGACTGCACCTCCTGCGTCCAGGTGAGCAGCAGGCCCGTCAGCCAGCGCTGCTTCATGCCGACGCTGGCGGCGACGTCGTTGGTGTTGTTCCACTGGTTCTGGAAACGCTGCTCGGCGCGCATCAGCTTGATGTCCTCAATGCCCTGCACCGCCTCCACCAGCGTGGCGTTACGGATGGCGGATTCACGCATCCCTTCGCTGGAGAGTTTCCCCAGCGGGCGCTGCACCAGCAGGCCGGGGATGAGCAGCAGCGGCACGGCGAGCAGGACCACCAGCACCAGCGGGCCGCCAATCATCCACAGAATAAAGACGAACAGCAGGAAGAACGGCAGATCGGAAATCGCCGCAATGGTGGTCGAGGTGATCAGCTCGCGCACCGACTCCAGCTCGCGGATCTGGGCGATAAAGGATCCGGTTGATTTGGATCGCGCGCCGTTTTTAATCCGCAGCGCGTGGGCAAAAACGCGTTCGGAGATGCGCAGGTCGGCGCGCTTCCCCACCACGTCAGAAATATGCACGCGCAGCATGCGCATGATGAATTCGAACACGATGGCAATCATCACGCCGCCAAACAGCACCCACAGCGTGGCTTCCGACTGCGACGGCACCACCCTGTCGTACACCTGCATGGAGAAAACCATGCCGGAGAGCGCCAGCACGTTGGCAACCAGCGCCACCAGCATAATGTCGCTGTAGCGTCGCCAGTCCTTCAGCGCCAGCTGCCAGAACCAGTTTTTCTCATAGGGTTTGATGTAGTCGTCCACGCGGGCATCCGGCGTGGATTCGAGCGGGCGCAGCACCATCAGCCCTTTTAACCGCGCCCCGAGCTCATCGCGCGTCAGCGTGGTCTCCAGCCCCGCGTCGCCGCTAAACTGCAGGCTGACGTTGCCTTCGCTGTCCATGCGGTTAATGACCGCGATTTGTCCGCCGCTGAATTCCGCCAGCAGCGGCAGGCGCCACGGATCGAGGGATACCGCTTCAGCCGCCACCATACGCATCCCCAGCCCAAGCTGGCGCGCCATCTCCTCCAGCACCAGCTGGCGCGGAGACTGGCTTTCATGGTTAATCGTGACCCGAACATGCTCCGCTGAGAAATCCAGCCGGTAGTGCTTCGCGATGATGAGCATGCCCTGCAGCCAGGGTTCGTACTGTGGATGTGTCTTCATAATGCTACGTCCTGTCCAGAGCGGTAATTTCGCACTGAAATGATACCTTTACGGAATGATTAAAAATCGAACACTCTCTAAACGAGCGCGCAAAATAATCTTGTGAAATATAGGGTTATGGCTATTCATGTAAAGAAACGCAAAAGGCCGCGAGGATCGCTCCCCGCGGCGTTGTTTTACGCAATTAACAGCTGATGGTTCGCCAGCAGCGTTGCCAGATCCGTCTGCACGCCGTTCAGCGTCACCAGCGTGGTTGGCGAGAACTGACCGCCGGTACCGTCCAGGTCAACCTGGATCTCGGTATTGCTGCCGTTTTGCACCACGCGGATGTAATCGCTGATATTGCCCGCGCTGCTGTCCAGCGTGGCGACGCCGTTCACGTAGCTCGCCGAGCCCGTGCCCGTATAGCCGCTGCCGGAGAGCAGATCGCGCAGGTCAATACGATCCGTGTCCGCGGTCCCTTCCCAGGTGCCGACCGTAAAGCCGTTCACCACGTCGTGACCGTTACCGCCCGTCGCATCCGAGGCGTTAATCAGCTTGTAGAGCAACGTATCGTGACCACCGCTGCCGATGTTGAAGGTGTCGTTTCCGCCGCGCCCTTCGAACTGGTTATCACCGCTGTTGCCGGTAATAACGTCGTCGTAATCCGAGCCGTTGATGCCTTCAATGTTCAACAGTCGCGTGGTACCGAACCCGGTGTTCTGCGCGGTTGAGAGGCGCAAATCAACGTTAACGCCGGAGGTCGCGTTGCGGTAATCCACCACGTCCATCCCACCGGTGTTGCTCCAGGTGTCGTAGTCGGAGTGGGTATTCCAGCCGCCGGAGCCGTTGTAGGTATAGGTGCCGTCCTCTGCGATAAAGGTGTCGTTATACCCGGTCCCGGTGATGGTCCCGCTGTGGCCGCCGGTGGCGGCTTCGGCCGTCAGGACGTAGCCCTCTTTGCCGTTGCCCGCCTCCAGACCGCTCCAGGTGACGTTATCCGACACGCCGTTGGTGATCTTCAGGATCTCGGCCGAATAGGTTTCATTCGGATCCAGACCGTAGAAGCTCACCAGCGCAGAGGTATCGTTCGACCCGATACCGGACTGGGCGTTGATGATCTGCGAGGCCACCAGCACGCCCGCGGCGTTGTACAGATTGACCGTGTTGCCGTAGTAGGCGTTGATGCCCTCGCTGTCGACAATGTGCAGGTGCATCGCGGTGCCGTCAGCAATGGTTTTGCTGTTTTGCACCAGCACCACCTTGCCGTTCTGCTGAGAGACCAGCAGATCCTGCGCGCCGTCCCAGTTGTAGTCCACCGCCGCCACGCCGGTCGCGTAGGCAATACCGGACGCCAGCTGGCTGGAGGTCCAGGTGGAACCGTAGCCGCTGTTGGTGAACAGGGTCGCCGTCTGCGAGCCGCCGTAGGTGCTGAGCTTGATGATATCCATCTGACCGTCGCCGTTCCAGTCCACCGCCACCGACAGATACCCTGCCGTGGCGTTAGAGGCTTCCACCGCGCTCTTGGTGGCAGAGAGCTTCCCGGTACCGTCGTTGTAGTAAATCACCCCGCCGTTGTTGTTGTAGCTGCTGCCCAGGTACAGATCCATGTAGCCATCGCCGTTGAAGTCCGCCCACGTCATGGACGCCGCCGTGGTGGTATTCGAGGCGTTGACCACAAACACGTTGGTCAGGTTCTGACCGATAGAGAGCGTGCCGTTACCGTTGTTGTTGATCACGGTTAACGAGTACGCGCCGCTGCGGTTGGTGTGCTGAACAATATCCACCGTGCCGTCGTTGTTCAGGTCAACCCCGGAAATTTCGCGCCCGGAATCGAACTGACCGTAGAACCCGCCTTCCCCGCCGGTTCCGTCCGGCGACAGAACGCCGTTGTTGTTCACCAGGTAGGTCAGTGAGTCCATACCGGCATCGCCGTACGCCAGATCAAGATAGCCATCCCCGGTTTTGTCGTAGGCAATCACGCCGCCGTACCAGATGGTGGTGCCCATCGCCAGCTGGCTGGCGTTATAGGTGCTGCCATCATAGGTCCACATCACCTGCGTGGAGCCGGCGTAGGTGTTCTCGGTCGCGAAGATATCCTGCGTGCCGTTACGGTCAAAGTCGGCGGCGGTCTGGCTCACCACGTAGTAGTTACGGGTATTGGTCAGCGTATTGCCGGCATAGGTCGAGCTATCGCTGCTGGAGTATGACTGGCCGTTAGCGATGATATTCCACAGACCGCTGCTGTTCATGCCGAGGGTCATGGTGGAGTTGTTGCTGTTCCCCGCCGTGGTTGCCCAGTCGGTATTCACCGAGGTGGTATCAATCACCAGGCTGCCGGTCGCCGTACCCGTGGTATTGCCGTTACCCGCGCTGCTCTTCACCTGCGCGGTCACGCTGTAGCTCGCCACGCTCAGCGCATCGCCGTCCGGGATCTGCAGATACCAGGTGTTGTGATCCGGGTCGACTACCACCGCACCGCCGGTCTGGGAGGTGTAGGTTTTGCCGTTCACCGTCACCACCAGATATTCGCCGTTCACCAGGTCAGCGGAGACGGTACCGCTGACGATCGGCGTAGTGTCCGACGTGGTCTGCGCGGTAATCGCCGCCGTGGTGGTCGGGATACTGGTATCGACGTTCAGCACAAAGCCGTCGGATTCCGTGTAGTTTCCGGCCCTGTCGGTGACGCGCACGATGTAGGTGTGATTCCCGTCGCTCAGGCCGTTGTCCTGGAAGGACCAGCTCGCGCTGCCGTTCATGGTCACCTGGCCGAGCAGAACCCCGTCACGATAGAGCTGCACAATTTCACCGTCGTCCGGAGCGCGGTTAAGCGTACCGTTGATCAGCGGCGAGTTATCGTCCGTTGCCACCGCACTGCCAAAGGTGCCCTGACGCTCGCCTTCGCCGTCGGTATAGCTCACGACCGTGCCTACCGTCGATGGCGGCGTGGTGTCCACCGTCACCACCTGAGAGGCGGTGGAGCCGACGTTGCCCGCCTGGTCGATAATCCGCACCTGGTAGGTGTAGTCCCCGTCAGCCAGATCGCGGGTATCGGTGTAGCTCCAGCGCTGGTTGGTGACCGTGGTATCGAGCCAGGTGTTCCCGCCGTCCAGGCTGATCTGCACGCGCTCGTCGTTTGCCAGCGCGCTGCCCAGCGAACCGTTGATGGTCAGCGTGGTGTCCATGGTGATGAAATCACTCCCGGACTGGCCGGTATCTTCGCTGATGCTGTCGATGGTGACGCCGTACTGCGGCGCCTGCGTATCCACCGTCACCAACTGCGAGGTGGTTGCCCCGACGTTCCCCGCCTGGTCAACGACCCGCACCTGATAGTTATGGCTGCCGTCGGTCAGGGTACGGGTGTCGCTGTAGCTCCACTGCGTACCGCTGACGGTGGCGTACACCCAGGTGCTGCCGCCGTCCATGCTCACCTGCACGAATTCACCCGCGCCGAGTTCTTCGCCGAGCGTTCCGTGCAGTGTGTACGAGGTCGAACTGGTCAGGAAGTCGTTATTGTCGAAGCCGGTATCCACGGTGATGTTATCCACGGTCACCGTAATCGCCGCATCCGGGGCGACCGTATCGACGGTCACCTGCTGATGGGCGCTGGCCCCCACGTTGCCGGCGGCATCCACCACGCGAACGTAGTAGTCATAGGTCTGGTTACCCAGCGTGCGGCTATCGACGTAGTACCAACTGTTGCCGGTGACGATCACGTTCTGCCAGGTGACGCCGCCGTCGATGCTGATCTGGGCATACTCGCCGTCGGCCAGCGTCGCGCCGAGCGAGCCGTGCAGCGTCAGGGACGTATCGTTAGTGACAAAGTCGCTGCTGCTCAGGCCGGTATCGTCGCTGATGCTGTCGATGGCGATGGTTTTGCTGGCGTCCGGCGCAACCGTATCAATGGTCACCACCTGGCTGGCGGTGGCGCTGATATTGCCCGCGTCGTCAATCACGCGCAGCTGGTAGTTATAATCCCCGTCGGCCAGCGTGCGGCCATCGACATAGGTCCAGCTCAGGCCGCTGACGCTGACGTCTATCCAGGTAACGCCGCCGTCGAGGCTGATCTGCGCGTGGTCGCCGCTGCCCAGCGCCGCGCCGAGCGTCCCTTTCAGGCTGATCTGGTTGTCGCTGGTGATAAAGTCGCTGCCGGACAGCCCGGTATCCTGCGTAATGGAATCCACGGTAATGGTGGTTGCCGCAGGCTTCGTCAGGTCAATCACCACGTCCTGGCTGTCCGTCGCCCCCACGTTGCCCGCGTTATCGATCACGCGCACCTGGTACTGATACGTACCGTCCGTCAGGGTGCGGCCATCGGTGTAGCGCCAGGTGGTGCCGGTCACGGTCAGGTCAATCCAGGTGGTGCCGCCGTCGAGGCTGATCTGCGCCTTCTCGTTATTGCCGAGCTGCGCGGTCAGCGAGCCGTTGACCACCACCTGAGCATCGTTGGTGATGAAATCACTCGCGCTCAGGCCGGTGTCGTTTTGCAGCGAGTCAATGCTGATGCCCATCGACGGCGCGGTGAGATCCACGGTGACGGTATGGTTATCGCTGGCGCTGTTGCCGATGGTGTTGCTCACCTGCGCATTGATGACGTACGAGCCGCCGTCTGCCAGCGCGGTCACGTCAGCGCTGCCCACCGTATAGCTCCAGGTACCGTCATTCTGGACGGTAGCCGCATAGGTTTTACCGTTCAGCGTGATGGTTACCGTCTGGCCTGCAGGCGCGTCGGTGGTACCGCTGACGACCAGCGGCGTACCGTGCTCGGCGGCGTTAACGATATCGTCCTGCGCAAAGGTGTTGATGGTGATGGTTGGGACATCGCCGTTCAGCGTCACGTCGTGCGTTGCGCTGCCCTGGTTGCCCGCCTTATCGCTCACCGTAGCCGTAATAGTGTAATCCCCGTCGCTCAGGCCGAGGAAATCACGGCCCGGCACGAAGACCGACCAGGATCCGTCCGCCCCGACGGTCGCCTGATAGCTGTGCCCGTTGAAGGAGACGGTCACCGTCTGGCCCTGTTCCGCCGTGGTGGTGCCGCTGATGGTCTGGCCCGCCACCTGCTCCGCGTTGTTGACGATATCGTCATCGGCCACGGTGCTGATGGTCACGGTTGGCGCGACGGTGTCTACCGTTAAGGTGTGAGTGGTCTGGCCGTTATTACCCGCTTTATCGTTGACCGAGGCGGTCACCGTCAGCGCGCCCTGGCTCAGGGCGGCCAGGTCTGCCGCCGGCACGTCGAGCGTCCAGGTGCCGTCGTTTGCCACGGTTGCAGTGTAGGATTTGCCGCCCAGCGTCACGGTGACGGTCTGACCCGCCTCCGCGCTGGAAGAGCCGCGCACGGTCAGCGGCTGCTGTGCTTCTGCCGCGTTCAGCATATCGTCAGCCGACAGCGTCGCAATGCTCACAACCGGCGCAGTAGTATCCACGCTGATGCCGTGCGTCGCCGACGCGCTGTTGCCCGCGCTGTCCTGCGCCGACACGGATACCTGATAGCTCGCGCCATCGGCCAGCGCGCCCACGTCGGCGGCCGGAACGGTGGTCGTCCAGCTGCCGTCGCTCTGGATGGTGGCCGTATAGCTCTTGCCGTTCAGCGTCACGGTGACCTGCGTACCGCTGGCTAACTGGGCGCTGGAGCCGTTAATCACCAGTGACGAACCGGCTTCAGCCGCGTTAATGACGTCATCTCCGCTAACGGTGTTGATGGTCAGCGCCACGGAGGCGGTGTTCACTACCACATCGTGGGTCTGGGTGCTGCTGTTGCCCGCGCTGTCGGTAATCGTCGCGCTGAGGGTCACGGTGCCGTCGTTCAGCGCGGAAATCACGCTGGCCGGCACGCCCACGCTCCAGTTACCGCTGGCGTCAACGGTGGTGGTGTACTGGTTCGAACCGATGGTGATGACCAGCTTATCGCCGACGCTCGCGCCGGTTGCGGTGCCGCTGACGATCTGCGCCTGCCCGTGCTCCACGCTGTTGATGACGTCATCGCCCGCGACGGCGTTAAAGCTGACGGTCGGCGGCGTGGTATCAAGCGTAATCGCTTTGCCCGCGCTGCCCGGGTTACCCGCGGCGTCGCTCACGCTGACCTGCACGGAGTAGCCGTTATCCGCCAGTGCGGACAGGTCAGTGCCCGGCACGTTCACGCTCCAGATACCGCCCTGCTGCACCTGCGCGGTATAGCTCTTACCGCCCAGCGTCACGGTGACCGTCTGACCGACTTCCGCCGTGGTGGTGCCGGAAATGGCCACGCCCGCAGCCGCTTCGCTGGCGTTAATCACGTTATCGCCTGCGACCGTATCGATGGTCACGGCTGGCGCGGTCGCATCCACGCTGTACTCCCGGCCCGCCGAGGCGCTGTTGCCGTGCGCGTTGGTGACGCTCACCTGCACGCTGGCATCGCCGTCCTTCAGGCCCGCGAGATCCGCAGACGGCACGGTGGCCGTCCAGTTACCGTCGGCATCCACCTTCGCGGTGTACGTCTTGCCGCCGAAGATGACGGTAACGGTCTGGTTTTGCTCCACGTTCGAGGTGGTGCCGGACAGGACCAGATCCGCGCCTTTCTCCGCCGCGTTAATCACGTCGTCGGTGGCAATCGCATCGATGCTGATAGCCACCGCCGCCAGATCGACGGTCACGTCATGGCTGATGGTCACCGGGTTGCCCGCCGCGCTCTGGCCTGCAACGGTCACGGTGACGGTACCTGCTGCGAAGGCCGCGACGTCTGCCGCCGGGATCGCCGCGCTCCAGGTGCCGTCTGCCAGCACGGAGGCCGCATAGGTTTTGCCGTTGACGGTCACGGTGAGCGTGGTGCCTGCCGCCAGCCCGTCGCTGGAGCCGGTAACGATCAGGTTCTGCCCGTGCTCGATGCTGTTGATCACATCGTCGCCCGCCACGGTATCGACGCGCAGGCCCGGCAGGCTGGCGTCAATAGCGATTTCGCGCTCGCCCGCGCCGGTGTTGCCGTGGCCGTTGGTGACGGTCGCCGACACGGTCAAATCGCCGTTGCCCAGCGCGGTCAGGACAGATTCCGGCACGTTAACGGACCAGGTCAAATCGTTCTGTACCGTCGCGGTGTACGTATTGCCGCCAATGGATACGGTGACGGTATTGCCCGCTTCCGCGTTCGCTACCTTGCCGCTGATGGTCTGGCCCGCGGCCACTTCCGCCGCGTTGATGACGTTATCGCCCGCAATGGTGTTGATGGTAACGGTCGGCAGCGCGGTGTCCACCAGCAGGGTCGCCGTATTGCTGACGCTGTTGCCCACGCCGTTGGTCGCGGCTGCGTTCAGGGTGTAGTTGGCTTCGCCCAGACCCGCGAGATCCGCTGCCGGAACGGTCAGGCTCCAGGTGCCGTCTGCCGCCGTCGTGACCGTGTAGTTTTTGCCGTTCAGGGTCACGGTCACCACGGTGCCTTCCGCCAGGTTGGCGCTGGTGCCGCTCACGCTCAGATCCTGACCTTTTTCTACCGCGTTCAGCACGTTGTCGCCGCTGATGGCGTTGAACGCCACGGACGGCAGGCCGGTATCAACGGTCACGTTATGCGTGCCGGTGCCGGTGTTGCCCGCCGCGTCGGTGACGGACGCAGTGACGGTTACGGTGCCGTCGCTGAGTCCGGAAATCACGCTCGCCGGTACGCCCACGCTCCAGTTCCCCGCGGCATCCAGCACGGTGGTGTAGGTCTGGCCGCCGATGGTCACGGTGACCTTATCGCCCGCTGCCGCGCCGGTGGCGGTGCCGCTGATGATGTGCGCCTGGCCATGCTCAACAAGGTTAATCACGTCGTCGCCCGCCACGGTGTTGATGGTCACCGCCGGAACGGTGACGTCCACTGTCAGGTTGTGATCAACGGACGCCGGGTTACCCGCCTTGTCGCTGACGCTTGCGGTGACGGTCACGCTGCCGTCCGTCAGGGCCGCAACATCGGCCGCCGGGACGTTCAGCGTCCAGCTGCCGTCCGCGCCTGCGGTTGTGGTGTAGTCTTTGCCGTTCAGCGTCACGGTCACGGTCTGGCCCGCTTCGGCGGTGGTGGTGCCGGATACGGTCAGATCGGACTGCGCTTCTGCGGCGTTCAGAATATCGTCAGCCGCAAGGGTGTTGATGGTCACGGACGGCGCGGTCGCATCCACGCTGTACTCGCGGCCCGCCGAGGCGCTGTTGCCGTTGACGTTGGTGACGCTCACCTGCACGCTGGCGTCGCCGTCCTTGAGGTGTACCAGATCCGCAGACGGTACGGTGTAGGTCCAGTTGCCGCTGTCGTCTACTGTCGCGCTATAAATTTTGCCGTTCAGGCTGATGGTCACGGTCTGCCCGGCTTCCACGTTGGTGGTCGCACCGGACAGCACCAGATCCGCGCCCTTCTCCGCCGCGTTAATCACGTCGTCGGTGGCGATGGCATTGATGCTGATGGCAACGGTCGCCAGATCCACCGTCACGTCGTGACTGATGGTGATCGGATTGCCCGCTGAGCTGTCGCCGGTCACGCTGATTTTGACGGTGCCTTCCGGCCACGCGCTCACGTCGGTGGACGGGATCGCCGCGCTCCAGGTGCCGTCCGCCAGCACCGTGGCCGCATAGTCTTTACCGTTGACGGTGACGGTCAGCGCCGTGCCTGCCGCCAGCCCGTCGCTGGAACCGGTGACGATCAGGTTCTGCGCGTGCTCGATGGTGTTGATCACGTCATCACCCGCGACGGTGTCGACGCGCAGGCCCGGCAAGTTAGCGTCGATAGCGATCTCGCGCTCGCCGGTGCCGGTGTTGCCGTGGCCGTTGGTGACGGTCGCCGTTACGCTCAGGCTGCCGTTGCCCAGCGCGGTCAGCACGTCGGACGGCACGTTCACGGACCAGGTCAGATCGTTCTGCACCGTTGCGGTGTAGCTGTTGCCGCCAAGGGTGACGGTGACGGTATTGCCCGCTTCGGCGTTCGCCACGGTGCCGCTCAGCGTCTGGCCTGCCGCCACTTCCGCCGCGTTGATGACGTTATCGCCCGCCACGGTATTGATGGTGACGGTCGGCAGCGCGGTGTCGACCAGCAGGTTCGCGGTGTTGCTCACGCTGTTGCCTACGCCGTTGGTGGCGGTCGCGTTCAGGGTATAGTTGGCCTGGCCGAGACCGGCCAGATCCGCCGCCGGAACCGTCAGGCTCCAGGTGCCGTCTGCCGCGGTTGTGGCCGTGTAGTTTTTACCGTTGAGGGTCACGGTCACCACGGTGCCTTCCGCCAGGTTGGCGCTGGTGCCGCTGACGCTCAGATCCTGACCTTTTTCTACCGCGTTCAGGACGTTGTCATCGCTGATGGCGTTGAAGGCCACCGATGGCAGACCGGTATCGACGGTCACGTTATGCGTGCCGATACCGGTGTTGCCCGCCGCGTCGGTGACGGACGCAGTGACGGTTACGGTGCCGTCGCTGAGGCCGGAAATCACGCTCGCCGGTACGCCCACGCTCCAGTTCCCCGCCGCATCCAGCACGGTGGTGTAGGTTTGGCCGCCGATGGTGACGGTCACCTTATCGCCCGCTGCCGCGCCGGTGGCGGTGCCGCTGATGATCTGCGCCTGGCCGTGTTCTGCGATGTTAATAACATCGTCGCCCGCCACGGTATTGATGGTCACCGCAGGCGCGGTGATATCTACCGCCAGATTGTGATCCACCGACGCCGGGTTGCCCGCTTTGTCGCTGACCGATGCGGTAACGGTGACGCTGCCGTCGGTTAATCCAGCCAGATCGGCCGCCGGGACGTTCAGCGTCCAGCTACCGTCTGCTCTGACGGTTGTGGTGTAGTCTTTGCCGTTCAGCGATACGGTAACCGTCTGGCCCGCTTCGGCGGTGGTGGTGCCGGATACGGTCAGATCGCTCTTCGCTTCGGCGGCGTTCAGAATATCGTCGGTCGCCAGGGTATTGATGGTCACGGACGGCGCGGTTGCATCCACGCTGTACTCGCGGCCCGCCGAGGCGCTGTTGCCGTTAACGTTGGTGACGCTCACCTGCACGCTGGCGTCGCCGTCTTTCAGACCCGCCAGATCGGCCGCTGGCACCGTGGCGGTCCATTTGCCGTCGGCGCCGACGGTCGCGGTGTAGCTCTTGCCGCCGAAGGTGATGGTGACGGTCTGGTTTTCCTCAACGTTCGAGGTCGCCCCCGAGAGCACCAGATCCGCGCCCTTCTCGGCCGCGTTAATCACGTCATCGGTAGCGATGGCGTCAATACTGATGGCAACGCTCGCCAGATCCACCGTCACATCGTGGCTGATGGAGACCGGGTTACCGGCGCTGCTCTGGCCCGCAACGGTCACGGTAACCGTGCCTGCTGCCAGGGCTCCGACGTCCGCCGCAGGGATCGCCGCGCTCCAGGTGCCGTCCGCCAGCACGGTCGCCGGATAGGTTTTGCCGTTGACGGTCACGGTCAGCGCCGCGCCCGCCGCCAGCCCGTCGCTGGTACCGGTGATAATCAGGTTCTGCCCGTGTTCGATGCTGTTGATCACGTCGTCACCCGCCACAGTATCCACGCGCAGGCCCGGCAGGTTAGCGTCTATCACGATTTCGCGCTCGCCCGTTCCGCTATTGCCCACGCCGTTCGTGACGCTGGCTGACACGGTCAAATCACCGTTGCCCAGCGCGGTCAGCACGTCGGACGGCACGTTCACGGACCAGGTGAGATCGCTCTGCACCGTTGCGGTGTAGCTGTTACCGCCAATCGTCACGGTCACGGTGTTGCCCGCTTCGGCATTCACCACCTTACCGCTGATGGTCTGCCCGGCTGCCAGCTCCGCCGCGTTAATGACGTCGTCACCCGCAATGGTGTTGACGATCACGCCCGGCAGAACGGATTCCACGTTCACGGTGTGCGACGTGCTGGTATTGTTGCCGACGCTGTCCGTCGCTGAGGCGGTGACGGTATAAAGCGCCTCGCCCAGCTGACCGACCTCGTTCGCCGGAACGGTAGTCGTCCATTTTCCGTTATTGTCCACCTGCGCGCTGTACGCTTTGCCGTTCAGCATCACGGTCACCACCGCGCCTGCCGCCAGGCCGGAAGCCGTACCGGAGATCGTCAGATCCTGGGCTTTCTCGGTGTTGTTGATCACATCGTCACCGGAAACGGTGTCAATGGTCAGCACCGGCGCGGTCAGATTCACCTCCACGCCGTGCGTGGCGCTGTTGCTGTTGCCCGCTTTATCGGTCAGCGCCGCTGTAATGGTGTAATCTCCGGCGGCCAGCGCGGTAACGTCCGCCGCAGGCACGCCCACGCTCCAGTTGCCTGAGGCATCCAGAGTGGCGGTGTAGGATTTGCCGTTGAGCGTGACGGTGACCACGTCGCCCGCCGCCGCACCGGTCACGGAACCCGTGACAATCAGGGCCTGCGCATGCTCGGCGCTGTTGATCACGTCGTCGTCGGAAACGGTGTGAATGGTCAGCTGCGGGACGGTGGTATCGACCAGCACGTCGCGATCCGCAGAGGCCGGGTTGCCCGCTTTATCAGACACGGCGGCGCTGATGGTGTAGTTGCCGTCGGTAATGCCGCTCAGATCCGCGGTCGGCACGGTCACGCTCCAGCTGCCGTTTGCCTGCACGGTGGTGGTGTAGTCCACGCCGTTCAGCGTCACGGTGACGGTCTGGCCCGCTTCGGCGTTGGTCACGCCGTCAATAACCAGATCCTGCTGCGCTTCGGCCGCATTGATGATGTTGTTGTCGCTGACAATTTCAATAGACACCGTCGGCGCGGTGGCGTCCACGCTGTACTCGCGGCCTGCCGACGCGCTGTTGCCGTTCACGTTGGTGACGCTCACCTGCACGCTGGCATCGCCGTCCTTCAGGCTGCCCAAATCGGCGGACGGTACGGTCGCCGTCCAGTTGCCGCTGGCATCGACCGTCGCGGTGTACGACTTGCCGCCGAAGGTGATGGTGACGGTCTGGTTTTCTTCCACGTTGGAGGTCGAGCCGGACAGCACCAGGTCCGCGCCTTTCTCAGCCGCGTTGATCACGTCGTCCGAGGCAATCGGGTCAATGCTGATGGCGACTGCCGCCAGATCCACCTTCAAGTCATGGCTGATGGAAACAGGATTGCCCGCCGCGCTCTGGCCTTCCACGGTCACGGTGACCGTGCCCGCATTCAGCGCGCTGACGTCTGCCGCCGGAATGGCCGCCGTCCAGGTGCCGTCCGCCAGCACGGTTGCGGCGTAGGTTTTGCCGTTGACGATCACCGTTAACGCCGCGCCCGTTGCCAGGCCTTCGCTGGAGCCGGTGATAATCAGGTTCTGAGCGTGCTCAATGCTGTTGATGACGTCGTCGCCCGCTACGGTATCCACGCGCAGGCCAGGCAGGTTAGCGTCTATAACGATTTCGCGCTCGCCGGTTCCGGTGTTGCCGTGGCCGTTGGTGACGCTGGCTGACACGGTCAGATCGCCGTTCCCGATGGCGGTTAAGACCGTGGACGGCACGTTGACCGACCAGCTCAGATCGTCCTGAACCGTCGCGGTCCAGGTACTGCCGCCGATTGAAATCGTGACAGTGTCACCGCTCGCCGCGCCGCTCACTTTCCCGCTCAGAGTCTGCCCGGCAGCCACTTCCGCCGCGTTAATGACATCGTCCGTGGCGACCGGGTTGATGGTGACCTGCGGCAGCGCGCTGTCGACCAGCACGCTGTGGCCGGTGCTCGCACTGTTGCCCGCCGCGTCGGTTACGCTCGCCGTCACCACGTAGCTTGCTTCACCCAGCGCGGAGACGTTTGCCGCCGGAACGGTGATGCTCCAGCTGCCGCTGGCGTCGGTGGTGGCCGTATAGTTGATGCCGTTCAGCGTCACCGTAATGGCGGTTCCTTCCGGCTGGTTGCTGGTGCCGGACACCTGCAGATCCTGGCCTTTCTCTGTCGCGTTGATCACGTCGTCAGCCGCCAGGGTATTGATGACAATGACCGGCGCGGTCAGGGAGACGTCAAACTCGTGCGTCGCGGTGGTGCTGTTACCGGCTTTGTCGGTGAGGGTCGCAGAAATCGTCTGCTCACCGTTGACCAGCGCACCCACGTCCGCCGCCGGAACGCCCACGCTCCAGCTGCCGGACGCGTCCAGCATGGCGGTGTAGTCTTTGCCGTTCAGGGTCACGGTAATCACGTCACCCGCCTGCGCGCCCGTGACCTTGCCGGAGACGATCAGCGCCTGGCCGTGCTCGGCAATATTCACGACGTCGTCGCCCGCAACGATGTTGAACGAAATCTGCGGTACGGTGGTGTCGACCAGCACCGAAGAGCCCGCGCTGGCCGGGTTGCCTGCCTTATCGGACACCGTCGCCGTGACCGCCGCGCTGCCGTCGGCGATGACTGCCATATCCGCCGCCGGAACGTCGAGCGTCCAGCTGCCGTCCGCCTGCACCTGCGCGGTGTACTGATTGCCGTTGAAGGTCACGGTGACCGTCTGGCCCGCTTCGGCAGTAGAGGTGCCGCTCAGGGTCAGATCCTGCGCCGCCTCTGCCGCGTTCAGCATATTGTCATGGCTGATGGTGTTGATGGTCACCGTCGGCGCGGTGGTGTCGACGCTGAATGCCTGCGCCGAAGACGCCGCGTTGCCGTTCACGTTGGTGACGGTTACCTGCACGCTGGCATCACCGTCTTTCAGGCCGCTCAAATCGGCTGCCGGAACGGTCCAGGTCCAGTCGCCGCTGGCATCCACCGTCGTGGTATAGGTTTTACCCGCAAAGGTAATAGTCACGGTCTGGCCCGCTTCCACGTTGGATGTGGTGCCGGAAAGCAGAAGATCCTGGCCTTTTTCCGCCGCGTTGAGCACGTTATCGTCGGTCACGCTGCTGATGGTGATGGCAACAGGCGCGAGATCGACGTCCACAACGGTGCCGATGGTTACCGGGTTGCCGGAGGCATCCTGCGCGCCTGCCTTGATATCCAGCGAACCGTCCGCCCACTGGGAGACATCGGCCGCCGGTACCGCCGCCTGCCAGGTGCCGTCCGCCAGTACCGTTGCAGAATAGGTTTTGCCGTTGATGGTCACGGTCACGGTGCTGCCCGCCGCCAGATCGGTGCTGGTACCGGACACAATCAGGTTCTGAGCGTGTTCAATCACGTTGATCACGTCGTCACCCGCCACGGTATCAATACGCAGTCCCGGGAGCTGGGCGTCGATGGTGAAGTCGTGAGAAGAAGAGCCGGTATTGCCGTGCGCGTTGGTCACGCTGGCGGATACGGTGAGGTCGCCGTTGCCGAGCGCGGTTAACTGGCTCTCGCTTAACGGCAGGCTCCAGGTCAGATCGTCCTGCACGGTAGCCGTGTACGTCTGGCCGCCAAGGATAATAGTGACAGTGTCACCTGCCGCCGCGTTCGTCACCTTACCGGTCAGGGTTAGCCCTGCCGCTACTTCCGCTGCGTTAACGATATTGTCGCCCGCCAGGGTGTCGATCGTTACCACCGGCAGCGAGCTGTCCACCAGCACATCGTGCGAGGTTGAGGCGCTGTTGCCTACGCTATCCGTGACGCTCGCCGTCACGGTGTAATGGGCTTCTCCCAGCGCGCTTACGGCCGAGGCCGGTACGGTCACGCTCCAGTTTCCGCTGGCGTCAGCGGTTGCGGTGTAGTGAATGCCGTTCAGGGTCACCGTAATGGTCGTGCCTTCCGGCTGGTTGCTGGTGCCGGAGAGAAGCAGATCTTCGCCCTTCTCGGTCGCGTTGATCACGTCGTCCGCCGCCAGCGTGTTGATACCGATGACAGGCGTCACGGTATTCACCACCACATCCAGCGAACTGCTTCCGGTATTACCGGACCTGTCGGTCACGGAGACGTCGATTGTCCAGGTGCCGTCAGCCAGTCCCTGCACGACGGACGCCGGCAGACCAAGGCTCCAGTTCCCCGCCGCATCCACCACGGTGGTGTAATCAACGCTGTTAATGGTGATGGTGACCAGATCGCCCGCCGCCGCACCGGTGATGGAGCCGCTCAGGATTTGCGCCTGTGAATGGGCGAGCTGGTTAACGGTGTTGGTGTCGGTGACAAAGTCGTTAATGGTCACCTGCGGTACGGTTGCGTCCACCAGACCCACGCGGTCCGCGCTGCTGGCGTTGCCCGCCACGTCGCTCACGGTGGCCGTCACGGTCACAATGCCGTCCGTCAGGGCACCCACGTCAGCCGCAGGCACGCTCAGCTGCCACGTACCGTCCGCCTGAACCGTGGTCTGATACGTTTTGCCGTTCAGCGTCACGGTGACCGTCTGGCCCGCTTCCGCAGTGCTGGTACCGCTTAAGGCTAAATCCTGCTGCGCTTCAGCCGCGTTGATGATGTTGTCGGCGGTCAGGTTATCGAGCGTAATCGCCGGAGGCTGCGTATCCACCGTGACCACGCGCGCGGCGTCGGCGCTGTTGCCGCTGACGTTAGTGACGCTGACGCTCACCTGCGCGCGCCCGTCGATCAGGCTTTCCATGGCGCTGGCGGGTACGGTTAGGCTCCAGGAGCCATCCTGCTGCACCTGCGCGGTGAAGGTCTGGTCGGCGAATTTCACCACCACGGTCTGCCCCGCCTCCACGCCCTGCGTCTGGCCGGAAAGGGTTAAATCACTGCCTTTTTCTGCCGCATTCAGCAGGTCGTCGCCGGAGACGGTATCAATAGTGACCGCCACGGCGTTCAGATCCAGTTCAATCGGGTGTTCAGCCGCAACGGGATTGCCCCAGGCATCTACCGCACTGACGCTAACCGTCATGCCGCCCGCCGTCCAGGCCTGCAGGTCCGCCGCCGGAACGCCGATCTGCCAGCTGCCGCTGGCGTTAACCGCGGTGACGTACTCCACGCTGTTGATGGTGACAATAATCTGCGTGCCCGCGGCCAGATGGGTGCTGGAGCCGGTGACGCTCAGATCCTGCTGCTGTTCTATGGCGTTGATCACGTCATCGCCGGAAATGGTGTTCACGCGCAGGCCCGGCAGCTCCGCGTTGATATTGATATCACGCTCGCCGGTGCCGGTATTGCCGTGCCCGTTGGTGACGGACGCGGTGAAGGTTAAATCCCCGTCGCCGAACGCCTGAAGATCCGCTGACGGGATTTTCACGCTCCAGGTCAGATCGCTCCCAACCGTTGCGGTGTAGCTCTTGCCGCC
The DNA here is from genome assembly GCF_047530595.1 of Enterobacter sp. 01-M-02-SI-ECC. Classification (NCBI taxonomy): domain Bacteria; kingdom Pseudomonadati; phylum Pseudomonadota; class Gammaproteobacteria; order Enterobacterales; family Enterobacteriaceae; genus Enterobacter; species Enterobacter sp. 01-M-02-SI-ECC. The sequence continues at coordinate 112,784 of NZ_JBLKCZ010000004.1, forward strand.
TGCGGTGATGGAGACGGTATCGCCCGCCGCCGCGCCGGTAACGCGACCGCTGAGGGTTTGATCGACGCCCGCTTCGGCGTTATTGACCAGGTTGTCGCCCGCAAACGTATTGATAATGACCTGCGGAAGTACGGTATCCACCAGCAGGTTCGCCTCGGCAGAACCGCTGTTACCCACGCTGTCGGTCCCGCTGACGCTGACGGTATAAAGCGTGTTCGCCAGATTCAACACGTCAGAAACCGGCACCTGGACCGCCCAGATACCGTTTTCGACGGTTGCCTGATAGCTGACGTTGTTCAGCGTCACGGTGACGGCAGTGCCGTCCGGCAGATTGCTGGTACCGGTCAGGCTCAGCGGCTGTATCGCCTCCTGGGCATTCAGGACGTTATCCTGGCTGATGGCGTCAATCGTAAATTCCGGCGGGTGTCCGCTCAGCGTAATGCCGTGCGTGGCGCTGCCGGTGTTGCCTGCCGCGTCAGTGACGGAAACCGAAAGCGTGTGGTTACCTTCACCCAGCGCGCCCAGCACGGACGCCGGAACGCCCACGCTCCAGCTGCCGTCCGCCAGCACCACGCCGGTGAAGGTCTGGCCGCCAAGGGTCACGGTGACCACATCGCCCGCGGCGGCACCGCTCGCCTGGCCGGAAATAATGTGCGCCTGGCCCTGCTCGCTGATATTGAGGATATCGTCGCCCGCCACGGTATGGATGGTGACGACCGGCGCGGCGGTATCCACCGTGAAATCTGCCGTCACGGACGAGCCGTTGCCCGCTTTGTCGCTCACGTTAACCGTCAGGGTGTGGTTACCCTCATTGAGCTCCTGCACGTCGTTCACATCAAGCGTGACGGACCAGGTGCCGTCGCTGCCCACCGTGGCGTTATAGTTTTTACCGTTCAGGGTAACCGTGACGATCTGACCGGCTTCCGCATTCGTTTTACCGGTCAGGGTCAGCGGCTAGTTGTGCTCAGCCGCATTAATGATGTTGTCCTGCGCGAGGGTATCGACAGAGAGGGTTGGCGCGGTGGTATCCACGCCAATCGTCTGGCTTCCGCTGACGGTGTTACCCGCCGCGTCTTTTCCGCTCACGTTAACCGTCCAGGTTCCGTCGCCCAGCGCCTGCGCGTCCGCCGCAGGCACGTTAACACTCCACGCGCCGTCTGCCCCGACTTCAGCCGCGTAGGTTTTGCCGTTAAGCGTCACGGTGAGTTCGGTACCCTGCGCCAGGTTTTTGCTGGCACCGGAAAGCGTAAAGCCCGCAGATTGCTCGCTGGCGTTCAGCACGTTATCGCCCGCCGTGGTGGCCAGCGTAATGGCGGCATCGGCGGTAGAGACCGTCACGGTGATACTGCCCGCAGAGGTGGTTTTACTGCCGTCGATCTGCACGACCGACCAGGTGTGCTCCCCGTCCGTCTGGGTCGGTAATATTACCGTCCACGTGCCGTCTGTACCGACCATGGTGCTGGCAATGGTGCTGCCGCTGCTGTCTTTGATCTGGATGGTCGCGCCCGGCTGGCCGGTACCGCTAAAGGTTGGGGTGCTGTCGTCCGTGATCTCGTTTGCGCTCAGCACGCCCTGCTTGTCACCCGCTTTATCCGACAGCAAGAAGGTCGGCGTGGCGCTTTCAACTTCTTTCGTATTATCAATGACTTTTGTTTTAGTTCCGCCGTCACCGCCGTTTGCCAGCAGCGCCCCGATGGCACCGCCGCCTAACGCCGCTCCCGCAATCCAGCCCCACGGCGCGTCGCTTAAAACGCTTTCCTGCTCGAGGAAAGGTTGAATGCTGCTAATCGGTGTGGCCTGCGCGGTTAACTCAGTCACCGCAGCGCCTGACGCTTCCCCGGCATCGGCAAAAGAAATATGCGTCAGTTCCTGACGGTCGTTGAACACCAGCTCTGACTGATTATGCGTTTCTGGATCTTCTGCGAAATAGTTATTGCAGCGAATAACGCTGCCATCTTTCATATAAATGAGGAGGTCTTTCCCCTGGCGGACATAACGCGCCACATCCTGAGCAGAGCCCTGGATTTCAATCACGCTCGGCGATGAAATAGAGACCGACAAATTTCCTTCGCCGGTTAATTTAGTTTTCTCCGCCGTTTTGCGAATGATGACATCAACAACTTTTATGTTACTCATATTCTTCTCCTTGCAGGTGTACGGATTCCTGTGGATATGTCCACCAAACGGATGTAGCTATCCCTGGGAAAAAACACCCATTATTTTCAGTCTTACTTTGCGCAACACTGCGCGTCTTGTATTAACTCAAGTCGGGTAATTTTGCGGCAGCGTTTTTCTCTATTCCAATAAGCGGCATTAAATTATCAACCGCGGAAGCATAATTAATTGCCGAACTCCAGCCGTCATACTCAGCGATTATTTTCGCAGATGTGGCCTGCCAGACATCCTGCTCAACGCTGAGCAGATCGTTAATGCTCCGCTTGCTCAGGGTGTATTCATTTTTATAAACATCGCGGGCCCGCAGAGCATTTTGCAGCTGTTGCTTCCCCGCCTCCATTCGTCCCCGTGCGCCGGTCCAGTCAGCCTGCGCGACGGAGGCTTTTTGCAGGACATCGAAACGCGCCTGATCGACCTGAGAGGAGGCCATGGCCCGTGCGCCCTCAGCCTGCCGAACGCGAGCAGAAACCGCGCCACCCTGATACAGCGGCGCGTCGATATTGAGCTGTATCTGGTCGTCCCAGTAGGAACGGTTGTCCGATTCATAACGGGTGCGCCCCCCCTTCAGGCTTAGCGTAGGCCAGTGCTGGGACTTCGCCGTTTCCACGCCATACTGAGCCGAGCGTTCCATGTTTTGCGCGGCCATCACTGCCGGTATCAGGGAATAATCGATGCGGTTGAGCGAGTCCGGCTCCACGGCAAGATTCGCGGGCACCGGCGAATAGGCCTCTGCCTGCATCCCGGTTAATACCGCAAGCCTGGCGCGCGCGCTGTTTAAGGCGGCGTGATACTGCGCGACCGTCGCCTGCATGCCGGCAATGCGCGTGCGGGTCTGAAGCTCATCGGAGGTGGAACTCACGCCCGCGTCTGCGCGCAGCTTTGCCAGCTGTTCGACGTTTTTGAGCGCCTGCACGTTATCTATTGCCGCCTGCAGCAGATCGGAATAGCGTTTGACCTCTACGTAGCTCAGCGCCGTTTTTTTCCGCCACGTCAGAGAGCGTGCCCATCAGCTGATAGCGGTAGCTATCGCGCTGGGCCGAAGACTGGCTGATGCTGTTATTGGTCTTGCCAAAATCGTACAGCAGCTGCGTCAGGCTCAGCCCCCAGGCGGCTGAATTCTTCAGCGACCCGCTGGAATCGGTGGTCTGGCTGTGCCCTGTACTCCCGTTCAACGATATTTGCGGCATCCAGCCGCTGCGCGCTTCATCTATTTGTGCCTGGCCAATACCTAATTGTGCGGCCTGCTGGCTAATTGACGGATCGCGATCGATAGCAAAAAGAATACTTTCTTTTAAGGTTGTTGTTGAAACGGGGGCAATACCCACCTGCCCACTATTGGCGCAGGCAGTATTTATGGCTATCGAAAATAGTGCCATCGCGGCGGTATATCGAAGTAACATAGAATTTCTCAATATCGTCATTTTATCTCCCTGACTCTGAGTGATACTCATGCAAATACCCAAAAAGAGGTACAGATAATTAGACAAATATCTTCTTTGGTTTCCTCTCCGAATTTTAGGTAATACTCCCCATACCCATGTCCATTGGAGATGAGATCTGCCTGCGTCTTATTTCAATTAAGAATTTACTTATTTCTTAAACTGGTTAGCAGCATAACAAAATGCGGTATACCCCACTACACCCACAATGTTAACGCGGTGTTACAGATAAGAAAAAACATGGGGTTTCTGGACAAAACTCTGAAAATGGAGTTTCAAATGAAACATATAAAACCACTGTTATTTAAGGAAAATTCTTAATTCGTAATATGCACATTTTTGCGTTAATTTCAGCGCGGGTCAGACACAAAGATTTTCAAAGAAGTGTCAACTTACGTAGCTTATGGGATATATTTAAAATTAAGCGCCTTTAAAAAACTAATTAAAGCAACAAAATCCTGCATAATTTTAATTACACAGCATTTAAACCCACCCAGTGGCAGTACACTGGTTGTATAAACCAAATCGTTAAATAAAACATAACAATAACATTGTGATTAACATTCAAAACGGCTTCCTTATACCTGCTTAATAAAATTTTAATAATCACCTATGTGAATCATCACACCGCTGCACATCGTCATGGCCACAATCCCCTTCTCTCTGCGTCAAAATGCTGTATTATGCAAACTATTGCGACATTTTGCAGGAATGTACCCCGATGCACAAAACCGCTCGTCAACGCTATGTCCTGGATATCCTCAGCGAGCAAGGCCAGGCCAGCATCACTGAACTGGCCGAAAAACTTCAGGTTTCAGCGGATACTATCCGTCGGGATCTGACCGATCTGGAAAACCAGGGCCTTGCACAGAAGAACCACGGCGGAGCCATCGCGCTCAACCTCTCCGCCATGAACCGTCAGGGCCGCAACACGCTGCTGCCGGAGACCAAACAGCGCCTGGGTAAACAGGTCGCACAGCAGGTTCCACCAGGCTCCACCCTGTTTCTGGATGCCGGAAGCACGGTGATGGCCGTCGCCACCTTTCTTCAGGGTCCGCTCACCGTTATTACTCCCTCACTGGATATCGCCCAGCATTTTAGCGACCGGGAAGATATTGAGCTGATCCTGCTCGGCGGGAAATGGGACCACAAGCAGCGACTGTTTGCCGGCAGCGCCACGCTGTCTTTGCTGTCCCGGTATCGGGCAGATATCGCCATTCTTGGAGCATGCGCCATTCATGCCGAGCTCGGGTTGAGCGCCGGTAAAGAAGCGGATGCCGAGGTTAAACGCGCAATGCTCGACGCAAGCCATGCGCACTGGATTGTCGCCGATCACCTGAAAATTAACCGCTGCGAGCCGTATCTGGTTTCCGGGTTATCCCGCATCCAACAACTCTTTTTAGATCGTCCCTGGCCTGAGCTTGGGGACCATAGCGCACTGCAGGTTACGGTGTGCGCGAATTAACGTGGAGAAGGTCATGAGTAAAGTTCAAACAATCAACATTGCGCTGATCGGGTATGGATTTGTCGGTAAAACCTTCCATGCTCCGCTGATCCAGTCGGTGGACGGGATTAAGCTGGCCGTGGTCTCTTCTCGTGATGAAGAGAAAGTTAAACGCGATCTGCCGGACGTACAGGTAGTTGCGACACCGGAAGAGGCCATTCAGCATCCTGATATCGATCTGGTGGTAATTGCCTCCCCCAACGCCACCCACGCCCCGCTGGCGACGCTGGCCCTGAACTCGGGGAAACACGTGGTCGTGGATAAGCCTTTTACCCTCGACATGCAGGAAGCCCGCGACCTGATTGCGCTGGCGGATGAAAAGCAGCTGCTGCTCTCCGTCTTCCACAACCGCCGCTGGGACAGCGATTTCCTCGGCATTAAGCAGATTATTGAACAAGGTACGCTCGGCAAGGTTAAACACCTGGAATCGCATATTGACCGCTTCCGCCCTGAAGTGCGCGTGCGCTGGCGCGAGCAGAACGTTCCCGGGAGCGGTCTGTGGTTTGATCTGGGCCCTCACCTGATTGACCAGACGCTACAGCTCTTTGGCCTGCCGGAGTCGGTTCAGGGGAATATCGCCACGCTGCGCGACGGCGCAGAAGTTAACGACTGGGCGCACGTGGTCTTAAACTACCCGGAGCATAAGGTCATTCTGCACGCCAGCATGCTGGTTGCTGGCGGTACGGCACGCTTTACCGCCCACGGGGACAAGGGCAGCGTGGTGAAAGCCAGAATCGACCAGCAGGAAGCGCAGCTGCTCGCAGGGGTGATCCCCGGCAGTGAAACCTGGGGCGAAGACGGCGACAGCATGGTGTTCTTTGGGGCCGACGGCGCACCGCAGACGATCCCTACCCCGAAAGGCGATCAGCGCCAGTATTACGTCAACGTACGTGATGCGCTGCTCGGGAAAATCACCAACCCTGTCCACCCTGTTGAGGCACTGGCGGTCATGGCCGTGCTGGAAGCGGCGGTGAAGTCGTCGGAGACGGGGTCAACGCAGGCGCTGGCGTTAACTGCCGAAGAGCGTGCGCTGCTGGGTTAAAAAACAAGCCGGGTGGCGCTGCGCCACCCGGCAAGCGTTAAAGACTACGAACGCTTTTTCGGCATCATGCGCAGAAGGGTATTATCTTTCCAGAAATAGTGATGCATCAGCGCCGCCGCCGCGTGCAGGCCAATCACAAAGTAGCCCAGGTTCGCCAGCGTCTCGTGCCACTCTTTCAACATATCAACCAGGTCGAAATTGGACTCCGCCGCATGCGGCATCGCCAGGCCGAAAGCAAACCAGTCGCTGCCCCGGTTATACATCATCACAATGCCTATCAGCGGCAGCGCAATAAACAGCAGATACACCACCAGATGCCCCAGATGGGACATCCCCGTTACCATCGCTTTTGGCTTCGGTTCAATCGGTGGCGCGCGGAACTTCAGGCGAACCAGAAGACGCGTCACCATCAGCACCAGGATACTGATACCGCACGAGACGTGGATCATATTGATCGCTGGACGCGCGGTGCGCGGGAAGAAACCTTTGAGTTCCATGGCGCAGTAGGCGACGATGATTAATAGAAACACCAGCCAGTGGATGCCGATTTGCAGGCTTGTATATTTAGTGCGCATGTGATTTCCCGATTAAAAACAGTTATCGCGCCAACATAATCTCCTTTCCTTAAAAATTCATTAACTTTTCTGTATGGTTTTTCAAATACTTCCTCCCGCATGAAGCATCTTCAATTGCCGCCCTGCCCGTGATGGTCTAAGCCTGGATGAGTTCAAACTGTCGCATCGACACGTTTACAGGAGAACACCATGAGTAAAATTGGCATTAACGGCTTTGGACGCATTGGGCGCCTTGTACTGCGTCGCCTTCTTGAAACCCAGGACAGCAATACCGTGGTCGCCATCAACGACCTCACCTCACCGAAAGTGCTGGCCTACCTGCTCAGGCATGATTCCAACTACGGCGGCTTCCCGTGGAGCGTGGATTTCACCGAGGATGCGCTGATTGTGGACGGCAAAACCATTGCGGTGTACGCCGAAAAAGAGGCGAAGCACATTCCGTGGAAAGCCGCAGGCGTGGATATCGTCGTGGAGTGCACCGGTTTTTATACCTCTGAAGAGAAATCACGGGCGCACCTGGACGCCGGCGCGAAGAAAGTGCTGATCTCAGCCCCTGCGGGTGACATGAAAACCATCGTCTACAGCGTGAATGACGACACCATTGACGCCAGTGACACCATTATTTCCGTCGCATCCTGCACCACCAACTGCCTCGCCCCGCTGGCGAAAGCCCTGAACGATGCGTTTGAAATAAAAGTGGGCACCATGACCACCATTCACGCCTATACCGGTACGCAGGCGCTGGTGGATGGCCCGCGCGGGAAAGACCTTCGCGCCTCGCGGGCGGCGGCAGAGAATATCATTCCCCACACCACCGGTGCCGCAAAGGCTATCGGTCTGGTGATCCCGGCGCTCAGCGGCAAGCTGAAAGGCCACGCGCAGCGCGTGCCGGTAAAAACGGGTTCGGTCACCGAGCTGGTGGCGATTCTGGGCAAGAAAGTCACCGTTGAGGAGATCAACGCCGCGCTGAAAAAGGCGACGCAGGGCAATAAATCGTTCGGGTATACCGACGAAGAGATTGTCTCGTCCGATGTGATTGGCTCGCATTACGGTTCGGTGTTTGACGCCACGCAGACGGAGGTGTCAGAAGCGGGAGAGCTACAGCTGGTGAAAGCGGTAGCGTGGTATGACAACGAGTACGGTTTCGTGACGCAGCTGGTGCGGACGCTGGATAAGTTTGCGGCGCTGTAATTCTATGCCTTTATTCAGGGCTAATATGAGCAGTGAAGCATCCCCTCTCCCTGTGGGAGAGGGTTAGGGTGAGGGGAACATACGGGTGTGGTGGTCATTCCGTTCACTTTATGTTCCTTGCTACTCTTTAACGACATAACCGGTGAACGTGCCAGGGTGGCTCAATCGCCACCACCCTGGCAACCCGGGCTCCCGGCGGTAAATCGCCGCTTCGCGGTACCCTCAGCTTATTCCTTCAGGCTATCGGGTCGGGCATGAGCCTGCATCCCTGCAGGCCACGCCCTCTCGGCGCATCCCTGCGCCTCGCCCCGGCCTTACGGAAACGCTTCGGCGATATACAGCCGGACCAGGACATTGCTGTAAGCCAAAGGTTATTCTGAAGCGGTTGTTATCGCTTCTGATTACACCCTTAAATCGAGCGCCTGGACAACGCATCCGCGAGGATCGGATCCTGCTGCAGCTGTTTCCACGCGGCAATCACCGCCTCAGGGAATTCAACGTGCGCGATAAAATCCCGCCCGACCGGACCATAGCCGTTAACGTCATCATACAAACGCGGCAGCTCCCCCAGAACCAGTGAAAGATAACGGTCAACGGGCCACAGTCCGGCGTTACCCCCACTGAACTCCACGCCCTCTTTTCCGTTTTGCAGCGTTGGCGTAAACCCGGGATGGCTTATCCACTGTGGTGATACGGGCTCATCCCGACAAACGCGGGCAAACGTCGCCATCGTTCGGCGCTGCATCGTCGGATCCTGCACCACCAGCACCCGCCCGGTCGTTCGATGACGCTGTTTCAGCATATTCCAGCTAAAACGCGCATTCTCACCGCAGTTGGTGGAGCGATCTTCAATCCACAGGCGCGCATCGGGGATCTGCCAGAACTCCCGCGCAATGTCGGCAAGAATGCTCGCTTCGGCCCGCTCTTCGACCTGTAAGGTGTGATAACGCGGATGACTGCCGATAGCTGAATATAAAAACGCGGTTGAATGACCAATACCGCCGCTAATCAGGAGCGGGATTTCTCTCTGCGCGGCAATACGGCAGGCCGCCTCAATGGTCGGGATCACCGCGTTCCCTGCCAGGATCACCGCATCGACGTCCGAGTGCAGGCGGCTGTCACTCAGGTCGTCCTGCGCCAGCCATTCACCGACAGTATTGATGGCCGCCAGGGTGGCATCCGGCAGGATGGGAAAATGGGGCTGAACCATGGTGAACTCCTCATTTATGTCTCTTCAGGGTAGCGGCTTCTTACCGATAACGCAGAGGCGGGCTCTGAAATCAGACGTTGTTTTATCGCCCAAATTGTCATTTTTCTGAAATAACCAGAAACATCCAAAAACAATCGGGTTGCACCTGCATATTATGCTTTTGGTTTTCCATCATACAAAACATCCTGTTGCACATGTTCTCTGCAAAAGCACCCAACGCTGCATATTTCACCGTGATCTGACCAGTTTTATCCCCCCTGCGCTTGCCAAACACAACATCCAACCCTAAGTTGCTTAACAATTTCACAACCTTTTCCATCATCGCAGGTTGCACCTGAAGCGCGCCAGGTGACACCTCATACATCATCAACGTGGCGGGGTTTCAGGTCATGACAGAACATGAAAGTACGACGACGGTATTACGAAAAAATAAGAAGGTGTTAATCGCCAGCCTTACCGGGAGCGCCATTGAATGGTTTGACTATTTTCTCTACGGCACCGCGGCCGCGCTGGTATTCAATAAGATCTTTTTCCCGATGGTCGATCCGGTGATCGGGCTCATTCTCTCGTATCTCTCTTTCTCATTAACCTTTTTTATTCGCCCCATTGGCGGGGTACTTTTCGCCCATATCGGCGACCGTATCGGCCGTAAAAAAACGCTCGTACTGACCCTCTCTTTGATGGGAGGTGCAACCGTCATGATCGGCCTGCTGCCCACGTATGAAATGATTGGCCTGTGGGCGCCCGCTCTGCTGATCCTGATGCGTATCATTCAGGGGATGGGCATCGGCGGTGAATGGGGCGGCGCGCTGCTGCTGGCCTATGAATACGCGCCCGAAAAACGTAAAGGCTTCTTCGGCAGTATTCCGCAGGCGGGCGTCACCATCGGCATGCTGTTGGCGACCTTTATCGTCTCGCTGATGACCCTGTTCAGCGAGGAGGACTTCCTCTCCTGGGGCTGGCGCATCCCGTTCCTGCTGAGTTCGGGTCTGGTGTTGCTCGGCCTGTGGATCCGTAAGGACATCGACGAGACGCCTGATTTCAAGAAGGTAAAACAATCGGGCCAGGTGGCGAAAGCGCCTCTGCGCGATACCCTGAAACATCACTGGCGCGAAGTGCTGATTGCCGCCGGTCTGAAGGTGGTAGAAACCGCGCCGTTCTATATCTTCTCGACGTTTGTCGTGAGCTATGCCACCACGACGCTGACGTATCAAAAATCTCAGGCGCTGGAAGCCGTGACGCTGGGAGCCCTGGTGGCCACGGTGATGATCCCGTTAATGGGGCTGCTCTCGGATAAAATTGGCCGTCAACGCATGTATGCCGCGAGCGTCTTCATCCTGGGTTTGTTTATCGTGCCGTGGTTTATGCTGCTCAATACCGGAACAACCTGGGGCATTGTGCTTGCGACGGTCATCGCCTTTGGCGTGTTGTGGGCACCGGTAACGGCGGTACTCGGCACGCTGTGCTCTGAAATTTTTAGTGCAAACGTACGCTACACCGGCATTACTCTCGGTTATCAGCTGGGTGCCGCGCTGGCAGGCGGTACCACGCCGCTGATTGCCACCGGACTGCTGGCAAAATATGACGGCGACTGGGTTCCGGTGGCCTGGTATCTTGCCGTCACGGTAGTCATTTCCCTAATCGCGATTTTCTGCGCCAGCCGCGTCAAGCGAACGACCCTTCTGCAGGCACAGCCCGAACATCTCTGATCGTTGTCGGCCCGATTTTCGGGCCGCTCTTTTTCCTTAAACTTCCCTTCTACATTTGATTAACATGCGTAAATCATATTCACTTGAATTATCATTTGCGGCAGACGTAGAATCGCTAGCCCGCTAATTATTCAATTATTTCTAAGGTAAACGACGTTATGCGCCTGCCCGAACGCGACCCTTATGCTCCTCGCGAGTGGCAGCCACATGAGAAACCCGCCCTGCTGGGTTCGCCTTCCACACCCGAGCACAGTACGCTAAAACGGATTGCCTACGGCGTCGTTGGCCTGCTGGTGTGCCTGACGGGAGCGCTGGGAAATGCGGTGGTGACCGCCAATCTGCAAAACCTGCAGGGGACCTTCGGGGCCTGGTCGACCGAAATCGCCTGGCTGCCCGCGGTCTACGTGATGACCAACATCTCTATCAACCTGCTGCTGGTCAAGTTCCGCCAGCAGTACGGTCTGCGCGCCTTCACCGAAGGTTTTCTGGTGCTGTACGTGCTGGTGACCTTTTTCCACCTGTTCGTTAACGATCTCAGCTCGGCGCTGATGGTGCGCGCCGCGCACGGGATGGTGGCCGCCGCGCTCAGCTCGCTGGGGATTTACTATCAGATCCAGGCCTGGCCTGCGAAGCACCGCCTGAAGGCGCTCACCATCGGGATTACCGGGTCGTCGCTCGCCATCCCTCTGGCCCGCCTGTTTTCCACCGAACTGCTGCAGCTGGACGAGTGGCGCGGGCTCTATTTCTTTGAGCTGGGGCTGGCGCTGATCTCCCTTGCCTGCGTGATAGCCTTAAAACTGCCGCCGGGCGACAGGCGCAAGGTCTTCGAGAAGAAAGACTTCATCACCTTCTTTTTAATGGCCCCCGGAATGGCCCTGCTCTGCGCCGTACTCTCGTTAGGCCGCCTTGACTGGTGGTTCGAAGCGCCGTGGATTGGCTGGTCGCTGGCGCTATCGCTGGTGCTGATTGTGGCGGCCATCGTCTTTGAACATAACCGCACTAACCCGCTGCTGAACACCCGCTGGCTGTCGAGCGGCAGCATCGTCCGCCTGGGGCTGATTATGCTGCTGATCCGTATCGTGCTGGCAGAGCAAAACACCGGTGTCATCGGCTGGCTGCAGTACGTAGGCTTACAGAACGAGCAGATGACGCACCTGGCGTGGTCTATTTTCGCTGGGATCGTCTGCGGAATTGTCACCAGCTGTCTCACCATCAAGCCTACGAAACTGGCGTGGCCAATCATCACGTCTCTGGCGCTGATGATTGTTGCCTCGCTGCTGGACAGCCAGTCCAACAACCTGACCCGGCCGGATCAGCTGATGCTAAGCCAGTTTCTGCTGGGCTTCGGCAGCGCCTTCTTCCTGGCACCCGCCATGCTGGCCGCCATTGGCGGGGTGATCGCCGACCCGCGCAACCTGGTCAGCTTCTCGGTGATGTTTGGCATGAGCCAGAACCTCGGCGGCCTGCTGGGCTCCGCGATCCTCGGCACCTTCCAGACCTGGCGCGAGAAGTACCACTCCAGCCTGCTGGCGGACCAGCTCACCACGCTCAACCCGCTGGTCAACGAGCGAATTCAGCTTTATACCCAGATGTATAAAAGCCTGATTGGCGACAGCGCGCTGCTGGGAACGCAGGCGATAACGCAGCTGCAAACGGTCACAACGCTGGAGGCGAATATTCTGGCTTATAACGATACTTATCTGCTGACGGCGGGCATCGCTGCCGCCACGCTGGTCTGGATTTTATGGCGCTTGCTGCGCCTGCGCATCACTGCCCGTCTGGCGCTGAAGAACGCCACCGGCAACAAATAATTGAAAGAGTTCTGGAGAGTTTATGAGTCAGCAGGATGCCGCCAAAGAGCAGGCCAACACCCGCAAAAATGTGCGCATTGTTTCCGTTTTTACCGCCGCCGCCATCGGTATTGTTGGCGTGCTGGTGATCCTTTACGCGTGGCAGTTGCCGCCGTTCACCCGCCACGCACAGTTTACCGATAATGCCTACGTGCGCGGTCAGACGACGTTTATAAGCCCGCAGGTAAACGGCTATATCACTGAGGTCAAGGTTCAGGACTTTGAGCAGGTCAAAAAAGGCGATCTGCTGGTGCAGATCGATGACCGAATCTATCGGCAGCGCGTGCATCAAGCCGAGGCGCAGCTGGCGATGAAAATTGCCGCCCTGAATAACAACCTGCAGCAGCGTAAAAGCGCCGAAGCCGTCATCGCCAAAAATGACGCCGCGCTGAAAAATGCCCGCGCCCAGAGCCTGAAAAGCCAGGCGGATTTAAAGCGGGTGAAAGAGCTGACTTCCGACGGCTCGCTTTCCATTCGCGAGCGCGACGCGGCGCTGGCCAGTGCCGCCCAGGGCAGTGCCGACATCGACCAGGCGAAAGCCGCCCTTGAGATGTCGCGACAGGATCTGCAGACGGTGATTGTGAACCGCGGCGCGCTGGAGGCGGATGTCGACAATGCGAAAGCGGCGCTGGAGCTGGCGCAAATTGACCTGCAAAACACCCGCATTATCGCCCCGCGCGACGGCCAGCTCGGCCAGATTGCCGTGCGTCTCGGGGCGTACGTGACCGCCGGGACCCATCTCACCACCCTTGTGCCTCCGCAGCACTGGGTTATCGCCAATATCAAAGAGACGCAGTTGGCGGAGCTGCGCGTCGGCCAGCCTGTCAAATTCACCGTCGATGCCCTGAACAACAAAGCGTATCAGGGCCGCGTGGAGAGCATCTCGCCGGCAACCGGCGTGGAGTTCAGCGCCATCACGCCGGACAACGCCACCGGCAACTTTGTCAAAATCGCCCAGCGTATTCCGGTGCGCATCGAGGTGCTCGGTAAGCCTGAGGAGTCCGCCCTGCTGCGTCCGGGCATGTCGGTGCAGGTGACCATTGATACGCGGGAGGGCAAACAATGACCCTTCGCCCGATAGCCGGTCTGGTGCTGGCGGTCATGCTGGCCGGATGCCAGTCCGTTGACGTAAAACCAGCGCAGCCGACGCTGCAAATCCCTGCGCAGTGGCGTGCCGATTCTGGTCCTGCCAGCCCGGCGGAGCAGCTCTGGTGGCGCAATTTTCATGACAACAACCTCAACCGCTACGTGGATCGGGCGCTAAAGAACAACAGCGACGTGCTGATCGCCCGCGAACGGATTAACGAGTATCAGGCGCGGGTCTTTGCGGCCGACGGCAGCCTGTTTCCGTCGCTTGACGCGGGCGTAACGGGGACCCGCGCCCGTTCGCAGTCCGCCGCGACCGGACTGCCGGTCTACGGCACGCTGTACAGAGGTAGCCTGACGGCGAGCTATGACGTGGATATCTGGGGCGTCAACCGCAGCACGGCCAGAGCCGCCGAGGCTTCGCTGGCGGCGCAAAAAGCCGCCGCTGCCGCCGCGGATTTGACCGTCGCGTCTTCCGTTGCGTCCGGGTATGTCACCCTGCTCTCGCTTGACGAACAGCTGCGGGTGACCGAATCCACGCTGAAATCGCGTGAAGAGGCATTTAACCTCGCGAAACGTCAGTTTGAGACGGGCTACAGCTCGCGTCTGGAGCTGATGCAGTCGGATTCCGAACTCCGCTCAACGCGAGCGCAGGTTCCCGTGCTGCAGCATCAGATTGCACAGCAGGAGAACGCCTTGAGCCTGCTGCTGGGAAGCAATCCCGGCGCGGTAGCGCGCAGCGAGAGCTTTGAGACGCTAACGCCGCTGACGCTGCCGTCACAGCTGCCTTCTACGCTCCTGAACCGTCGGCCGGATATCGTTCAGGCCGAACGCCAGCTGGTTGCGGCGGACGCCTCGCTTGCCGCGTCGCGCGCGAGCCTGCTGCCGTCGATCAACCTGACCGCAACAGGATCGATACAGGATCGCACCCTGTCCGGCCTGCTGGACAACCCGCTTCAGCTCTGGAGCGTCGGGGGCAGTATTCTTGCCCCGCTGCTGAACCGCCAGGCGCTGAATGCGCAGGTGGATATTTCCCAGTCCCAGCGTAACCAGGCGCTGTACGCCTATGAAAAAACCGTGCGTAACGCGTTTGCCGAAGTGAACAACAGCCTTGATGCGATTACGCGCTATCAGGAACAGCTGACCGAGCTGCTTGCCCAGCAGGAGGTGGCGCAGGAGACGCTGCGCATTGCGCAGAACCGCAATCGTAACGGCTACTCCTCTTATCTGGACGTGCTTGACACGCAGCGCACGCTGTACTCGGTGCAGACCAGCGTGGTGCAGGTGAAAAATAACCTGCTGCTGGCGCAGATCGATCTGTACAGGGCGCTCGGCGGCGGCTGGAAGAGCGCGTGAACCGCCTTGCGCGCTGATGCCCTCACCCCGACTCTCTCCCACAGGGAGAGGGAGAAAAATCCAAGGAGTCAATCTATGCAACAAAAATGGTCTGCCGTAGATAATTACATGATTTCTTCTCTTATCCCTGACGATGACGTACTGAATCAGGTTCTGGAAAACAACAAACGCGCCGGGCTCCCCGAGCACGACGTAGCGGCCAATCAGGGGCAACTGCTGGCGCTGTTCGTGCGCATGACGCAGGCAAGACGTGTTCTTGAGATCGGGACGCTGGGTGCCTATAGCTCAATCTGGATGGCGCGCGCCCTGCCGCCGGACGGTAAGCTGATTACGCTTGAGGCCGATCCCACGCATGCCCGCGTTGCGCGCGAGAATATTCAGCTTTCGGGGTTAAACGAACGCATTGAATTAATTGAGGGCCCGGCGCTGAGTTCGCTGGAAAATTTCGGCAACGTTCCCCCGTTCGACCTGATCTTTATTGATGCCGATAAGCCAAACAATCCCGGCTATCTGGAGTGGGCGCTGCACTATTCCCGCCACGGTACGGTGATTATCGGCGATAACGTGGTGCGTGACGGCGGGGTAATCAACGGGGAAAGCGACGACGCGCGCGTGCTGGGGGTGCGGCGTTTTATTGAGATGACAGGAGATAATCCGCGCTTAACCGCCACCGCGCTGCAAACGGTGGGGGTTAAGGGATGGGATGGGTTTACGCTGGCGATTGTGAACGGGTGAAAATTGTGCGGGCTGATGCCCTCACCCCGACCCTCTCCCACAGGGAGAGGGAGAAAACCGGGCAAGGGTTTTAAGCTGAAATCTGCTCCATCGCCTGCAGAATACGCTTATCCGAAATCGGATACGGCGTACCGAGCTGCTGGGCAAAGAAGCTGACGCGCAGCTCCTCGATCATCCAGCGGATCGCCTGCACGTCTTCATCATCGCGGCGAGCAGGCGGCAGTTTGTTGAGCCACTGCTGCCACGCCTGCTGCACGCTCTCCACTTTCAGCATCTGCGCGCGATCGCGGTGCGGATCGATGGCCATCTTCTCAAGACGTTTTTCAATCGCCTGCAGATAGCGCAGCGTATCGCCGAGACGATTGAAGCCGTTGCCGGTCACAAAGCCGCGATAGACCAGCCCCGCCATCTGCGCCTTCACGTCCGAGAGCCCCAGCGCCATGGTCATATCCACGCGCCCCTTCAGGCGCTTGTTAATATTGAACACGGCGGTAAGGATCTGCTCGACCTGTTTGGCAATCTCCACCACGGTGTCGTTCAGCTCCGCGCGCACCTTTTCATGGAGCTGAGCAAAGCCCTCTTCCGTCCAGACCGGACCGCCCGCCTCGTGGATCAGCTTGTCCACGCCGCAGGAGATGCAGTCGTCAATCAGATCCAGCACCTTGCCGTACGGGTTAAAGTACAGCCCGAGCTTGGCTTTGTTCGGCAGCTTCTCGTGCAGATACTTGATCGGCGACGGGATGTTGAGCAGCAGCAGGCGACGCAACCCGCGCCACATCATCTGCTGCTGTTCCTGCGGATTATCAAACAGTTTGATCGCCACGCTGTCGCGCTCGTCCACCAGCGCAGGCCAGGCTTTGACCTTATAGTTACCGCGCTTCTGTTCGTAGCTTTCCGGAAGCTGACCAAAGCTCCAGATATGCAGCCCGCTCTGCTCGATACCGTCGTCCGCCACCGCAGACAGCGTTTCCTGAACTTTGCCTTTCAGCGCCTCTTTCAGCTCGCTCAGTGAACGCCCTTCCAGCAGCTTTTTGTTTTTATCATCCACCACGCGGAAGCTGATTTTCAGGTGATCGGGCACCTGATCCCAGTTCCAGTCTTCGCGGTCGATGGTGGTGCCGGTCATGCGTCGGAACTCACGCTCGAGCGCGTCCAGCAGCGGCAGCTCCAGCGGCGTGACGCGGCCTAAAAAGGCTTCCGCATAGTTTGGCGCAGGCACAAAGTTACGGCGCACCGGTTTCGGCAGGGATTTAATCAGCGCAATCACCAGCTCGCGGCGCAGGCCGGGGATTTGCCATTCAAACCCGCCCTCATCAACCTGGTTTAGCAGCGGCAGCGGAATATGAACGGTCACACCATCCGCGTCGGCACCCGGTTCAAACTGATACGTCAGGCGCAGCTTGAGGTTGCCCTGATGCCAGAAGTTCGGGTAGTCGAGCTTGCTGACCGACTCCGCCCCCTCTTTAATCAGCATGCTCTTTTCGAAGTTGAGCAGGTCCGGCGTCTCTTTGCTGGCCTTCTTCCACCAGCTGTCGAAGTGGCGGGCGGAGATGACATCGTGGCTGATGCGCTGGTCGTAAAACTCAAACAGCGCCTCATCGTCCACCAGAATGTCGCGGCGGCGGGACTTGTGCTCAAGCTCCTCCACTTCCGCGCGCAGCTTCAGGTTTTCGCGGAAGAAGGCGTGGCGCGTCTGCCAGTCTCCCTCCACCAGCGCGTGGCGGATAAACAGCTCGCGGCTGAGCGCCGGGTCAATCTGGCTGTAGTTGACCTTCCGCGCGGCAACCACCGGCAGGCCGTAAACGGTCACCTTCTCGGTCGCCATTACCGCGCCCTGCGCGCGCTCCCAGTGCGGTTCACTGTACGAGCGCTTAAGCAGATGCTGCGCCACCGGCTCCACCCATTCCGGATCGATACGCGCGGCAATGCGCCCCCACAGGCGGCTGGTTTCCACCAGCTCCGCGACCATGGTCCATTTCGGCGGCTTTTTGAACAGGCCGGAACCGGGGAAGATGGAGAAACGGGCGTTGCGCGCGCCGGTATACTCCTGCTTTTCGGCGTCCTTCATCCCAATGTGGGACAGCAGGCCGGTCAGCAGCGCGATATGAATCTCGCGGTACTCCGCCGGCTCGCTGTTGACCGGAATGCCCAGCTCTTTCACCACCTGGCGCAGCTGGGTGTAGATATCCTGCCACTCGCGCACGCGCAGGTAGTTGAGGAAATCCACGCGGCACTGGCGGCGGAACTGGTTCGAGGAGAGCGCTTTCTGCTGCTCGCCGAGATAGTTCCACAGGTTTACGAAGGCGAGGAAGTCGGACTCTTTGTCGTGGAAGCGACGATGCTTTTCGTCAGACGCCTGCTGTTTGTCCATCGGACGCTCGCGCGGGTCCTGAATGGAGAGCGCCGAGGTAATGATCATCGCCTCGCGCACGCAGCCGTGCTTTTGCGCTTCCAGCACCATACGGGCCAGACGCGGATCCACCGGCAGCTGGCTGAGCTGGCGGCCCAGCGGCGTCAGCTTGTTGACCGTCGCCTGCTCGTCGGTGGTAATGGCGCCGAGCTCTTCCAGCAGACGCACGCCGTCCTGAATGTTGCGTTTGTCCGGCGCTTCGACAAACGGGAACGCGGCGATGTCGCCCAGCCCCAGCGCGGTCATCTGCAGGATAACGGACGCCAGGTTGGTGCGCAGAATTTCCGGGTCGGTAAACTCCGGGCGCGACAGGAAATCATCTTCGGAATAGAGACGAATACAGATCCCTTCCGACACGCGGCCGCAGCGGCCCTTACGCTGGTTAGCGGACGCCTGGGAGACCGGCTCAATCGGCAGCCGCTGGACCTTCGTGCGGTAGCTGTAGCGGCTGATGCGCGCCGTGCCCGGGTCGATCACGTATTTGATCCCCGGTACGGTCAGCGAGGTTTCCGCCACGTTGGTCGCCAGCACGATGCGTCGCCCGCCGTGCGGCTGGAAGACGCGGTTCTGCTCGCTGTTCGAAAGGCGCGCGTAAAGCGGCAGGATCTCCGTATGGCGCAGGTCGCGCTTGCTGAGCGCATCGGCGGTATCGCGAATTTCGCGTTCGCCGCTCATGAAGATCAGGATGTCGCCCGCGCTCTCGTTGCCCAGCTCGTCAACGGCGTCGAAGATAGCCTGCAGCTGGTCGCGCTCGGTATCATCCGCCTCTTCCACAATCGGGCGATAGCGCACTTCCACCGGATACGTGCGTCCTGACACCTCGATAATCGGCGCATTGTTGAAATGCTTTGAGAAGCGCTCAGGGTCGATGGTCGCGGAGGTGATGATGATTTTCAGATCCGGGCGACGCGGCAGCAGCTCTTTCAGGTAGCCGAGCAGGAAGTCGATGTTCAGGCTGCGCTCGTGCGCTTCGTCAATGATGATGGTGTCGTACTGCATCAGCAGGCGATCCTGCTGGATTTCCGCCAGCAGAATACCGTCGGTCATCAGCTTGACCATGGTGTTATCGCTAACGTGGTCGCTGAATCGCACCTTGTAACCGATGCAGCCGCCCGGCTCCGTCTGCAGCTCTTCGGCAATACGGTTCGCCACGGTGCGCGCCGCCAGTCGACGCGGCTGGGTGTGGCCTATCAGCCCTTTTAGCCCGCGTCCCAGCTCCATACAGATCTTCGGCAGCTGGGTGGTTTTCCCCGAGCCGGTTTCCCCCGCCACAATCACCACCTGGTGGTCGCGGACGGCCTCAAGGATGTCCTGTTTTTTCTGGCTGACGGGCAGGTTTTCCGGGTAGGTAATCGCCGGGCGCGCGGTTTCGCGCAGCACAACTTTCCCTGCTGCCTGTTCAATCTCTTTCGCCATCTCCTGGTAAATGGCCTGTTGAGCATCAGGATTTTTAACCTTCTTAACGCCGTGCAGACGGCGGGCGAAGCGCTGTTTGTCGCGCAGCATCAGAGAATCGAGCTGTTGCAGGAGCATCGGGAAGGTCAATTTTTGTTGTTCTGTCATAGCGTTAAAGGGCAGTACACGCCCTGATAAACTCTCTTTTTAATGATTGCTATAGAGTACCACAATGACGCCTTTCGCGCCTTATTCAAAAAATTCGAACATAGGCTTCGATATATTGCGCTATCTCTGTGGCAGGATTGTGAATAGAGTGTCAACAAGCAACGGGGCAACCCCCTTCAATCAAATGCAACAACAGGAATCACCCATGAGCAAAGTATTAGTTTTGAAATCCAGTATTCTGGCAGGGTACTCTCAGTCTGGTCAGCTGTCTGATTACTTCGTTGAACAGTGGCGTGAACAGCATTCCGCTGACGAAATCACCGTGCGTGATCTGGCTGCAAACCCAATTCCTGTGCTGGACGGCGAGCTGGTTGGCGCGCTGCGCCCAAGCGATGCACCGCTGTCTCCACGTCAGCAGGAAGCCCTGGCCCTGTCCGACGAGTTGATTGCTGAGCTGCAGGCGCACGACGTTATCGTCATCAACGCCCCGATGTACAACTTCAACATCCCTACCCAGCTGAAGAACTACTTCGACCTGGTGGCGCGCGCTGGCGTAACCTTCCGTTACACCGAGAACGGCCCTGAAGGTCTGGTGAAAGGCAAGCGTGCGATCGTACTGACCAGCCGTGGCGGTATCCATAAAGACACCCCAACCGACCTGGTTGCGCCGTACCTGAGCCTGTTCCTGGGCTTCATCGGCATCACTGACGTGAACTTCGTGTTCGCTGAAGGTATCGCTTACGGTCCGGAAGTGGCGATCAAAGCGCAGACCGATGCGAAAGCCGCTATCGACAGCCTGGTAGCAGCCTAAGACTTCACCCTCTCACCGCCTGGTGGGAGGGTTTTTCTTTTCCCCGCATTTCGTTATCATCCGCTCCCACTCTCCAGCCGGGCGGCCTGATGTCTGCGATTATTGATTCTTTTATTGCCCCACCGTGTCACGACGACATTCAGATCCTCTGGCAGGATGAACATCTGCTGCTGATCGATAAGCCTTCCGGTCTGCTCAGCCTCTCGGGCAAAAATCCGCAAAACCTTGATTCCGTCCATTATCGTCTGGTCCAGACGTTCCCCGGCTGCACGCTGGTACACCGTCTGGATTTCGGCACGTCCGGGCTAATGGTGGTTGCGCGCAATAAGGCCATCAACGCGGCGCTGTGCCAGCAGTTCAGCCAGCGCAGCGTGGAGAAGGTCTACAGCGCCCTGCTTTGCGGCCATGTGGAAAACGACGAGGGAATAATAGACGCGCCGATTGCCAAAGACCCGGCGCTGTTTCCGCTGATGTCGATTTGCGCCATCAACGGAAAACCCGCCCGCTCCCGCTATCGGGTCGTGGAACGTTTTTATCAGGGTACGGGACTGCCGTTAACGCGGGTGATACTGACGCCGGAGACCGGGCGAACCCATCAGCTGCGTATTCACTGCCAGCAGCTGGGACACCCGATTCTGGGCTGCGACCTGTATGGCGGTCTTGAAGCGCTGGGGGCTGAGGAAACGCCCCGGCTGATGCTGCATGCAAGCGAGTTGAATTTTATTCATCCCGTCAGCGGAGAGCCGGTTAACGCCCGTCACGCCGCCCCGTTCTGAATGCGGTTTACCACATCAAATCGTCAGGGATTTTGAAGTCCGCGTACGGATCGTCTTCGTCCTGCTCTTCCTGGCTGAGCGCGCTGTTTAACACGATGCTGTCGGCATCGCGCTGGGCAATTTTATCGGCCACCACCGCCGGAATAATCGCGTATTCACAGTCGCCGCTGGCGTTGATGACCAGACGGGCAATCGCCAGACGGCCGTTGATCAGCTGAGCCTGAGTTTGCTTGTCGACGTCGATTTTTTTGATCAGATTGCCGTCGGTGAAGTTAAAGGTGATGTTGCCTTTCGCCACGGTGATGCGGTTCATCTCAATCAGCTGCTTCACCTGCGCCTTAAACTCTTTCGCCAGCACGGCCTGCTTCTGCTGCTCGCTCAGCAGCTTGTCGCGCTCGATCTGCGCTTTCTTGTTCTCTTCTACCGCTTCCCGAGCCTCGCGCGCCTGAACGCGTGATTTCTTTGCCGTGCGCTGCACTTTCGCCGCTTTTTTGCTGCTGACTAAGCCCGCTTTCAGCATCTGCTCTTGTAAGGTGAGTTTTGTCATGATTGTTTCTAAACCGGTTGGAAATTTTGGGGATTATAGCGGGAATTGCGGAGCCTGTGCCAGAGAAGTAGGCATGGCGCTTTGTCGCCTGAGCTTTGTTTATTCTTTATTCAGCGTTTACTAACGTTACGGCCGCAAGACTGATTAAAAAATGTCAGGTCATTTTCTTAAAAAAAATCAGCAACTCATAAATATGATGTGAGTTGAATATCTGTACCCGCTTCAGGCGTAGGCTGCTTTTCTCTTATTAAAAGAGTAAGGAAAAAATATGGCCTTAAAAGGAACAATGCTGCTTAACGATGCTGACTATGCGCCTTTTAACCTGCACGGCGTTGGCGTGTTTATGGCCCATTCCGGGCAGGGAATTTACAGAAACAATGGATTATGTGGTGCTGTTAAAGGCTCAGGTCCAATTCCCCCTGGGAAATACTGGATTGTTGACAGAGGGACTGGAGGTTTCTTTTCAGGGTTAAAAGCGAAGGTTCAGGATCGGTGGAACAAGGTTAGATCCGGGGCAGAATTTGGCCGCGATGAGTGGTTTGCTTTATACAAGGATGACTGGGGTATCGATGATGGCACCTGGATTGATAACGTCTATCGGGGTTTGTTTCGGCTGCATCCGGGTACGCTATCTGAGGGATGTATCACGATTGCCCATGATTCTGATTACGCATTGATCCGCAATGCTCTGATGAGTACGGAACTTATTCAGGTTCCCTGTATGCGTTCACTGATGGCACGCGGCTGGGTTGAGGTGATTGAAAGTGGCTACACCAACACTTGTCCGTAAATGGGGCATCAGGCTATTCAAAACGGTCTGGTTTCTATGCATCAGCATTATAGTAGGCCGCATATTGGGACCCGCTGAACGCTATCTTGATCATGACGTGGCCTCATCTATATGTGATTTTATTTATGGCGACGTGAATGCTGAAACAATATATGACACATATACCAATATCGATATTTTAATTGTACTGACCCTCGCCACGGTTATTTATCGCTTAACAACACTGCTACTCAAGAAAATAAGGAAATAAAGAATGCCAATTCCTCCCTACATGTGGCTAAAAGACGATGGTGGAGCAGATATTAAAGGTTCCGTTGATGTTCAGGACCGTGAAGGTAGCATTGAGATCATAGGGCTGAGTCATGGCCTAAACCTATCGGTAGACAGCGCTAACGGCAAGATCACCGGCACGCGTCAACACTCATCCATGCGGATTGAAAAGGAAGTTGATAGCTCCACGCCCTATCTCTATAAAGCAGCATCTACCGGTCAGGCGCTTAAAAGCGCTGAAATAAAGTTCTATCATATCAATGATGCCGGACAGGAAGTCTGTTATTACACCGTCTTGATGGAGAACGTAAAGGTTACGGGTGTTAACTGCAGCGTGCCGAACGTGAAGATCGCTGCCAACAATAAAATGAACCATGTTGAAAGCGTAAGTCTGCAGTACGAAAAAATCACCTGGCGCATTGTCGACGGCAACATCATGCACAGTGACGCCTGGAACGAACGTCCTACAGCATAACGCTAAGGGGCGCGATGCCCCTTACTCTTCCTATCCTGGCATGTGCGCAACACTGTTCATGAACTTCGCTCATGTTGCATTGAAATTAAGTCACTTCCCCTGCGCCGCGGGCTGAGGCATAAATTATGCATCGGTAACTTCTTAGCAACATGAACTTAGGATGCATAACCACAATGAGCAAAGCTTTCACATATACCCTTAAGCGCAGTTGCTTCGATGAGAATTACAACCCGTCAGAAAATACGCGTACGACCACCAACTTTGCCAACCTGGCGCGCGGGGAAAAGCGTCAGGAAAACCTGCGCAATACGCTGGTGATGATCAACAACCGCTTTAACGCCCTGGCGCGCTGGGATAACCCAAACGCCGATCGCTACGCGGTTGAGCTGGAAATTATCTCTGTCGATTTGAACATTGGCGCGGAAAAACCGTTCCCGGCCATTGAGATTCTGCAAACCACCATTGTCGACAAGAAAAACAACCAGCGTATCCCTGGCATCGTCGGAAATAACTTCTCTTCTTACGTGCGGGATTATGATTTCAGCGTGCGCCTGCTGGAACACAACAAGAACCAGCAGCACTTCAGCATTCCGGAAAAGTTTGGCGAACTGCACGGCAATATTTTCCGCCACTTTGTCAATTCGCCGGAATACAATGAAAACTTCAGCAAGGGTCCGGTGGTCTGCCTGAGCGTCTCCAGCAAAGACACCTACCGCCGCACCGGTAACCAGCACCCGGTACTGGGCATTGAATATCAGCCGGATGGCGAGTCGCTGACGGAACAGTACTTCGCGAAGATGGGCCTGAAGGTTCGCTACTTCATGCCGGAAAACAGCGTGGCGCCGTTCGCGTTCTTCTTTACCGGGGATTTGCTGAGTGACTACACCGATCTGGAGCTGATTGCCACCATCAGCACGATGGAGACGTTCCAGAAAATCTATCGCCCGGAAATTTATAACGCGAACTCGGCGGCGGGACTGTGCTACCGACCGGATCTGAACCAGCAGGATCACTCCTTAACCAAAATTGTTTATGACCGGGAAGAGCGTAGCCGACTGGCGATTGAACAGGGTCGCTTTACCGAAGAATACTTCATTAAGCCTTACCAACACATTCTTGAGCAGTGGTCTGATAACTACACGCTTTAATTCATCAAAAAAGGTCTTTTATTATGAAAACATTGCTCCCGACTTCAACGGCTGGCAGCCTGCCTAAGCCGACCTGGCTTGCGCAACCTGAAACGCTCTGGTCCCCCTGGAAATTACAGGATCAGGAACTCCTGGCGGGTAAACAGGACGCGCTGCGCCTGTCCCTGGATGAGCAGATCCGCGCGGGTATCGATATCGTCAGCGACGGGGAACAGACCCGCCAGCACTTCGTCACTACCTTTATTGAACACCTGAGCGGCGTGGATTTTGAAAATCGCCAGACGGTGCGCATTCGTAACCGCTACGACGCCAGCGTGCCGACCGTGGTTTCTGCCGTTGCGCGTCAGAAACCGGTATTCGTGGACGATGCGAAATACCTGCGTCAGCTCACGGACAAGCCGATCAAATGGGCCCTGCCCGGGCCGATGACCATGATCGACACCCTTTACGACGCCCACTATAAAAGCCGCGAAAAGCTGGCCTGGGAATTCGCCAAAATCCTCAATCAGGAAGCGCGTGAGTTAGAGGCCGCAGGCGTGGATATTATCCAGTTTGATGAACCGGCATTTAACGTCTTTTTTGACGAGGTGAACGACTGGGGTATCGCCGCGCTGGAGCGCGCCATTGAAGGGCTGAAGTGCGAAACCGCGGTACATATCTGCTACGGCTACGGCATCAAAGCCAATACCGACTGGAAAAAAACGCTCGGCTCAGAGTGGCGCCAGTACGAAGAGGCCTTCCCTAAGCTGCAGACCTCGAATATCGACATCATCTCACTGGAGTGCCACAACTCCCGCGTGCCGATGGATCTGCTGGAGCTGATCCGCGGTAAGAAAGTGATGGTTGGCGCGATTGATGTGGCAACCAACGCCGTTGAAACGCCGGAGGAAGTCGCCGATACGCTGCGTAAAGCGCTGCAGTTCGTCGATGCCGACAAGCTTTACCCGTCAACCAACTGCGGCATGGCCCCGCTTTCACGCCAGGTGGCTAACGGCAAGCTGAAAGCACTCAGCGCCGGCGCAGAGATTATCCGCAAGGAGCTCGGCGCGTAATTGCCTTAGGTTTGCCAGTAGAGCGGCGTGCCGAAAAACGCCACGTAATAATCAATCACCGCCCTGACGTTCAGGGGCGGATGACGTGCGTTAGGATAGATCGCCGCAATATTGAGTTGCTCCGTGTTGATGGCGCACGCCATTTCCGGCATAAGGGCGACCAGCTCCCCCCGCTTCAGCCTGTCGCCAATCAGCCAGTCCGGAAACAGGACGATCCCCATCCCACCCAGCGCGGCAATGAGCAGCGACTCCGCATTATTGGACGTCATCAGCGGCGCGACGGGATAATGCACCCAATTCTCCTCTTTGCGACGCACGAGCCAGCGGTTAGGCCCGGACGAACCGCGATAGACCAGACATTTGTGCTGGCTCAGTTCGGTCGGGTCGGCCGGAATGCCGTGTTGACGCAGATACGCGGGCGACGCGGCGAGGTGGTAGCGCTGCTGCCCAAAAACACGGGCGTGGAACGTCGAATCCGTCAGCGTGCCGATGCGGAAAATGAGATCGGCGGCGTTCCGGTGCGGGTCGATAAAGTCATCGGTCAGCGTCAGCTCAATGGTTAACCGTGGATAACGCTCGGCCAGGCCTGCCAGGCCGGGCGCAACGTGTCTCTGTCCAAAAAATACCGGCCCATTTATGCGGACCGTGCCGGAGGGTACGGTCGAACGTTCGTCCAGCTCACGACGCGCCTCTTCGAAGTTATCGACCATCGCCCGGGCATAGCGGATAAACAGATGCCCGCTTTCCGTGGGGATCACCGCCCGGGTATTGCGATAGAACAGCTGCTGGCCGAGCGCGTCCTCAAGCTGATGAACAATGCGCGACACCTGCGAGGCAGAAATTCCCTCTCGTCGCGCGACGACGGAAAAGTTCTGCGTTTCATAGACGGCAATAAACAGCAGCAGTGAGCGAAGGTTCATGCTTCCGGCATCTGACATTAATGCATTTCCTGCAATGGTGTTTCCTGCATTATGGCATTTTTCTCACGGGTCTACCGACGTAATCTTCTTCGCCAGAAAACGGAGGAAGCGTAATGCAGTTTATTTTGATTTTACTGGTGATTGCCGGCGGGATGGGCCTCTCCGTCGAGGCGGGGCTGCTGGGGCCATTAGGGGGAGAAGTGGGCGATTTATGGGCGACGTTCAGCATTTTTGGCGTCGGCGCCGCGCTGACGTTTCTGCTGATGCTGTTTTTCAGCCCGCGTAACAGCCCGTCGTTTTTCGCCCAGCCCGGCTGGCAGCTGCTCGGCGGCGTGCTTGGCCCTGTTTACGTGGTCATTCTGACGATCGCCACGCCGACCATCGGCATCGCTCTGACGATGATTGGCATTCTGGCTGGTCAGGTTTTTAAAAGCCTGATCATTGACCACTTTGGCCTGCTGGGTACGCCGCACAGGAAGATAAACGCAAAACGTATCGTGGCGCTGGTTTTTATTATTGCGGCACTGGTTCTGGTCGCACAGGGGTGATGATATGACGCTGATAATGATTCTTCTGGCCGTCTGCGGCGGCGCAACGCTGAGCATTCAGGCCGCGATTAACGGGCAGCTCGGCAGCAGCGTGGGCGTTTTCAAAAGCGCGTTTCTGACATTTTCCGTCGGCGCGCTGGTGACCGCCCTGCTCATTTTCTTCTTTGAGCCTATGCAGGCGGTCACGCTGCTGGACGTGCCGAAATGGCAGCTCCTCGGGGCGATGTTCGGCGTGCCTTACATTGTGATCATGGTCGTGGCGGTGCAGCGCATCGGCACCGCCGTCGCCACGGTGGCGGTGATATTCGGCCAGCTCGCCATGAGTATGTTGATTGATAACTTTGGCTGGCTGGGCAATCCCGCCATTCCGTTTTCACCGAGCCGTCTGAGCGCGGTGGTGTGCCTGGGGATTGCCCTGTACTTCATCTACTCCAGCAGCAAAACCGGCAGCGTCCGCGACTAAGCTGAGGTCTTACGGGTAAAGAACAGCGTCACCGTGGCGACGGTGACGCCCAGCTTCTTCATCTCGGTTTTATTAAACAGATGCGTCTCATCCTGCAAATACATCCAGTCGTCGAAGTTCAGTAGCCAGGTGCTGCCGTTGGCCTTCACGTTCATACTGTAATGCCAGTTAAAGGCGTTGCCTGCGGACTGTCCCGTGGCAACCCCTTCAATATCCCCTGCTGTACCCTCGTAGCGATCGTTCCCCACGCGGCGAATATGCCAGACCCGCTGCTGCTTCTCGCCGTCGTCGTAAACGAAGTGCTCGTTGAGCGTCAGCGTATCGCCGATAACGTCCCCGGCAATCTCAACGTGGAAACGGCGGATCTGCTTGCCGCTGCGATCCTGCACCATCCCCCACGCTTCGGTTTTGCCCTGGAAGTAGTGGAAGATATCAAGCCGCGGCTCCTGCTGGCGATACTCGGCCACTTCAGTGCTACAGCCCGCCAGCAGCATCGTGAATGCCAGCGCCATCATCAGGATACGTTTCATTTTTGCCCTCCGATTAACTGCTGACGCAGCTCAGGATATTGCGTGCGGGGATCGAGCCAGATGGCCAGAAAACGGGTGCTGAACGCTTCCGACTGACGCGGTCCAAGTGGAATAAACGATGTTTGCGCCGCTGACGCGCGATACCAGAACTGTCCCTGCTTATCGTTGAGAACAAACGCCAGCTGTGAGCCCGGCCGGACGTCCGGCCACAGCGTCCGGAGCATCCGCAGCCAGTCTTCACTTTTCGGCTCCTGCACCAGGATCCCCTGCGCCTGCCACTGGTCGCGGGTCGCCTCAACCAGATCATCGCGATCGATGTCCCGCGCATAGGTAATAATCAGCGCCTGATCCTGATTATCCCGACCGTAACGCCCGTCCGGGGTGCGCAGCTGAGAGGTATAGACCGTGAACGGACCCCAGGTGAGCGTGGCGTCACCCACCTTCCGCCAGGCAAGCCAGTCGGCGGCCTGGGCAACCGGAACAACCAGCGTCAGCCAAAGCAGCAAAACCACAGATCTCATTTTTGTCTCCCCATCAGCAGGTGGAAAAATAGCATCAACACCAGCCAGCCCGGCGCCATCCAGCTCACGACGATAAAGGTCGGCTCCAGAAATGTGATGGCTCCCAGCCGCTCGCCAATCAGGTACGCCACCGGCCCGCCCACGGCGGCCAGCAGGGTCAGCAGCCAGCCGGGTAGCGTGGTGGTGCGCGTCAGCTGCGTCCAGACGGTGGCGAACATCAGCCACAGTGCCACCATCCAGAGCGGCATCAGGGAGTCGCTCGTGAAGGCAATCAGCCCCGTCAGCGCCCAGAGCGTATCCAGCAGGCTGCCCGCCGCCGCCAGACCAATGGCGTAAAAACGGTATACAGGCGGCAACAGCAGGCACGCCAGGATCGCCAGAGCGATCCAGATAATCAGGCCCTGTTCGCGAAAGAGCACCACCAGCGCCCAGTAGAGATCGAACGCGACGGCCAGCAGGAAGACCTGAATATGACGTCTCATACGCGCTCGGCGGTCAGCTGCACCACGCTGATGGTGCGGGCGTTAAACCCGGCTTCGCAGTAGCCAAAATAGTACAGCCACATGCGGCGGAAACGTTCATCGAAGCCGAGCTTTTCAATCTCCTGCCAGGCGTGGACAAAGCGCTGCCGCCAGTGGGCCAGCGTGCGGGCGTAGTCCGGCCCCATGTCGAAGAGATTGCGCACCACGAAATCGGTATGGCGCGTCATCAGCTCGTTCATCGCGGTGATGCTCGGCAGGAAGCCGCCGGGAAAAATGTAGCGCTGGATAAAATCGACGCTTTTGCTGTAGTCGCGATAGCGCTGGTCCTGAATGGTGATGGCCTGAATCGCCATTCGTCCTCCGGGGCGCAGCCGCGCCTGACAGGTCCGGAAGAACGTGGGCAGATAGCGTTGCCCGACGGCTTCAATCATCTCTATTGAGACCAGCTTGTCGTACTGCCCGGTGAGGTCGCGATAGTCGCAGAGCAGCACCTCAACGCGATCCTGCAACCCGGCGCGGGCGATCCGCTCGGTCGCCCAGCTATATTGCTCCTGCGACAGCGTGGTGGTGGTCACCCGACAGCCATAATGACGGGCCGCGTATTCCGCCATCGCGCCCCAGCCGGTACCGATCTCCAGCAGGTGGTCATTCGGTTCTAGCATTAACTGGTCACACAGGCGCGCCATTTTGGCCTGCTGGGCCGCCGTCAGGTCCTGCTCGTCCTCCGTAAACAAGGCGCTGGAATAGAGCAGCTCTTTATCCAGAAAATGGGCATAGAAGGTATTGCCCAGGTCGTAATGAGCGGCAATATTTTCACGCGCCTGCGCGCGGGAGTTACGCCGCGTCCAGTGGCGCAGACGCTCCAGCGGCCTGCCGAACAGGCGGAACCCGTTTTCCAGACGGCCAAGCACCTCGCCGTTGAGCGCCAGCAGTTCCAGAAGCGGCGTAAGGTGCGTGGTTTCCCATTCGCCGTCCATCCAGGCTTCTGCGGCAGCAAGGCTACCGCCCGTTAAAACGCGCCAGTAAACGCCGGGCGTGAGGATTTGTACGTCTGCCTGCAGCGCGGAGGATGTCTCGCCAAAATGGAAGGTTTGCGCCCCTTCACGCAGGGTGAGCGAGCCGCCGCGGATGCCGCTTAACAGACGAAAAAGCAGCCAGCGCGCGATGCGCACGTTACGCGGGATATCGGGTTCTAACGCAAAGACGGGATCGGTCATGAGCGTTCACTCCTGCTGAAGGGGTGGTTATACAGCGGCACGCGCTTGAGCCAGAGCCGCAGCGCCTGCCAGTAAATGGCAAAAACAGTTTTCAGGGTCATAAGCGGGACGCGAACCAAAAGCGAACGCAGCGCCGGGCGCGTCAAAGGCTCCCGGCGCAGGGCCAGCGTGGCGTCAAAGACCTTCGCTTCCTGATGATTTTCAATGTGCATATGCAGCGTGTTGTCCGGGTCGTTAAAGCGCCAGTGGTAGATCATGTCCATTGGGTTAAAGGGGGATACGTGAAACGCTTTTTCCGTCGGCTGCGCATCCTGTCCGTTGACGGCATAGTAATGACGTTCATTCCACGGCGTGTTGCGAACCTCCGCCAGCACCCAGCGCAGCGTCTCCTTCCCGTCGTAGCAGTAGTAAAAGTTGACCGGATTGAAATGAAAGCCGAAATAGCGCAGCTGCGTCAGGAGCATCACCCGACCGTCCGGACGTTCTCCGGTCAGGCTCTCCAGCCTGCTGAGCACGTTCTCTTTAAGCGGCGCGCCGAGCGGATAGTCCGCGTCGTGGAACGAGGCAGCGGCAAAGCGATTGCGCCGCACGCCAACGGACGAGAGCTGCGGCAGTTCATCGAGATCCAGCCAGGCCATAAAGACGCTGTAGCTGAATTCGTGGGTTTTCGGCTGAAGGCGGCGGTGGCGTAACACGCCGTGGTAGAGGCAGCTGTTCATCTCAGTTCCCCTCTCCGGCCGCTATCGCGTTGACCACGTCCAGCGCGCTGCGCACGCCATCTTCATGAAAACCATTGTACCAGTAAGCCCCGCAGTACCAGCTCCGGTTGTGACCGTTGATCTCGCCGCGCCGCGCCTGCGCCCGCCAGCTTTGCGGGTTAAACAGCGGATGTTCATAGACAAAGCGTTGCACAACGAAGCGTTCATCTACAGGCGCGTCCGGGTTGAGGGTAACGCAGAACAGCGGACTGCCCGCAGGCAGCCCCTGCAGGATGTTCATGTTGTAGGTGACGCAGGCGCTGGCCTGTTCCTCCGCGCTCAGGCGGTAGTTCCAGCTGGCCCACGCGCGCTGCCGCACCGGCAGCCAGCGCGGATCGCTGTGTAAAACGACCTCGTTGCGCTGCCAGCCGATATCGCCCAGCACCTCGCGCTCTGCGGGCGTCGGGTCATCAAGCATCGCCAGAGCGCTGGCGGAGTGGCAGGCAAAAATCACCCGATCGAAGGTATGGCTGCCGTTTTCAAGCTGAAGCGTAACCCCGTGCTCGTGGCGGCTCACCCGCTGCACCGGTGAATTGAGATGCAGATTCAGACGGTCGCCCAGCTTGTCGAGCATGGCGCGGATATACTCCCGCGAGCCGCCCGGCACCACGTACCACTGCGGGCGATGGGTGATATCCAGCAGCCCGTGGTTCTGGAAGAAACGTAAGAAAAGCGGCAGCGGGAAACGCTTCATCTCCTGCAGCGACGAGGACCAGATGGCGGCCCCCATCGGCAGAATGTAGTGGCGCGCAAAAAACGGCGTGAAGCCGTGCTGGTCCAGAAACGTTTGCAGCGTGGCGTTCGGGTCCACCTCCCCGTCCAGCGCCTGTTTTGCCAGACGATTGAAGCGGACGATCTCGCCAAGCAGACGCCAGAACGCCGGATTCACCAGGTTGCGGCGCTGGGCAAACAGCGACGTCAGGGTGTGACCGTTGTACTCCAGCCCCGTTTCGGGGTTGCGTACCGAAAAGCTCATCTGCGTTTTTTGCCCGCTGATGCCCAGCTCGCTGAGCAGGCCCATAAAGCGCGGATAGGTGCGGTCGTTGTAGACGATAAAACCGGTATCGATCGCGTATGTGCCCTGGGGCGTCGTCACGTCAACCGTTGCGGTATGGCCGCCCGGTGTGGATCCCGCTTCAAACAGGGTCACCTGATGATGCCCGGCCAGGCGCCAGGCGCATGTCAGCCCGGCAATGCCGCTGCCGATAATCGCAATGTTCATGAACGCACCATCCTGCGCAGCAGCGCGCGCTGTAGAAACGCAGGCAGCCCGGAGAGCAGCCGCAAAATGAAGCCAAACCCGGACGGAAACGCGATGTGCATTTTCCCGGCCGCCAGCCCGATACGGATCGCCTTCACCGCCTCGTCGACGGTCACCCTGCCCGGCATGGCGAAATCGTTTTTTTGCGTCAGGGGCGTATCGACAAAGCCCGGGGAAACAACCGTCACGGCAATGCCTTTTGGCTCCCAGTCCAGGCGCAGGCTTTCGGCAAACCAGCTCAGCGCGGCTTTAGACGCGCCATAGGCCTCAGCACGCGGGAAGGGAAGCCAGTGGGCCATGGAGCTCACCAGCACCACGCGGTTGCCAGAGGCCAGCTGCGGCTGCAGCGCGTCAAGACAGTTCACCGGCCCGAGGAAATTGGTGTTCATGACCCGCTCTACCAGCGCTGCGTCCACCACGCCCTGGTCGAGATATTCGCAGGTACCGGCGCAGAGAATAATCAGATCGGCGTAACTGCCGGTCAGCGCCTGGCGACAGGCGTCCCGGTCCGTCATATCGAACAGACGAACGGTAAGATTGGGGCAGGTCTGATGCAGCGCTTCCAGACGCGCCGGATCGCGCCCGCAGGCAATCACATGGTAGCCGTCAGCGGCAAAGGATTTTGCCAGCCCGGCGCCAATGCCCGAGCTTGCGCCGGTAATCAGCACCGTCTTCATGATTTAACCCTCCGCTTCACGCCGCGTACCGCCCAGCCCAGCAGCGGGAGATGTTCGTAGATCATCTCTCCCGCATCGTAGTAGTCGCGCTGGCGCGTGATGAGATCGTTTTCCGTCTCTACCACCGAGCACCCCGGCAGATCGAGCGGCTCACCTCCGGCAATGCGCGGATGCGACCAGTGCATCACCCAGGTGACAACAAACCGGTTCCCACTGCACAGCGGCGGATCGATAGAAAAACGGCAGTTCTCGACGTTGGCCAGCAGATGGGTGAAATAGCGCTGAAGCGCGAAAATCCCGTCATGCTCGCCAAACGGATCGATAAGCGTGGCATTCGAATGGTAAAGCCCCACCAGCGCGGACGGCGGCTGGCTATCCAGTGCGGCGTAGTACTCAACAAACCGACTCACGACAGAGGGCAAAGTGCTCATGGGTCACATCCTGGCTGTAAACAACGTGGCGTAATCGCATAATTAAAACTTACACAATTAATGTTATTTGTCCAAGTTTGTGGTGATTTATTTTTTATTTTATATATATGTCAATGGCTTAGTAATAGGCAAAAGAGTGAATTCTGTAGGCCGGGTAAGGTGTAACCGCCACCCGGCTTTAACTTTCAGGATATCCTTAAGGCGAACTCGCCGGTCTTCTTCCAGGCTTATCCTTTTTATTCATAAGGATGCCCGCATGAAACGTTTCTTTCTCTCCCTTTTCTCCAGCCCGGAATCCTTACTGCAGGTGATGAGCCAGCAGGAAATCATTGAAGCCGTCGAAGATGGCGATCGCATCATTATCGACCAGGACGGGAACGCCTCGGTGAACTACAAAAGCAACGAGGTGCGGCAGGATTTTCTGCGTCACGTCAACATGCTGAAGAGGGCCTGATATGGGAACGGCGATATTTATGGTGTTGATGGTATGCGGGTACTGGTACACCAGCCGCGACCTGTCGACCCGTTTTAAAATCAAGCGCTCCATTGGCTGGGACGTCTATTTCCTGGTGGCGCTGTACGGCTGTATTTTCGTTCTGCAGGGCGTGATTGCCACCGGTCTGCTCTGGCTGCTCCTGCTCGCCCTTTCCGCCGCCAACAACGCTTTCCACTTTGCCTCACCGAAATATACCGACTGGCAAATCGACTTTATGAACTGGAGTTTTTTAGGCATTCAGGCGCCGGTTGTCGTGATGCTGGCGTTCGCCATCCTGTTTTGCCTCTACCGCTCTAACTGGGCAGGCAGCGCCAGGCTGGACGGCGAAAGCCGGAAAAAGCTCTACAAACGTCTGGCGCAGTCGAGCGGGATCGAACAACTGCTATACCAGTGTATGGAACAAGGCGAGCTGGCGCAGGTCACGCTCCGCTCGAGACGGATTTATGTCGGCATGATCCACACCGCGACGCTGGAATATGAAAAAACGGCCAATATCGTGCTGATCCCGATGTTAAGCGGGTACAGAGACGCGAAGACGATGAACTTTCGCATCGAGAATAACTACAGCAGGTGGTATGCGGAGCATGACATCACGCTCGACTCCGAACATCGCAGCGCCATGTCATTCCGGAAGGTGATTTTACTCAATCAGATTGAGAGCCTCTCGCTGTTCGATCCCGCCAGCGCCAGCGCGCTATCGCTGGCACAGCGCGACGAGAGCCCTGGCCCTAAAGAGACATCCCCATAATTCTGAGAATGCTCTGCTGTGAAGCGGTTTCGAAAAGGACGTTATTAACGCAGAGCATGCCCTGCTTCTGGTAGAACCGGTACGCTCCCGCATTCTGCTCAAGCACTTCCAGCCAGAGATAGTCTTTCCCCCTGCTCCGGGCCATGTCGGTGATGCTGTTGAACATCACCTGGCCATAGTTCTTGCCGGTCTCGGCGGGATCGAGGTAGAGCTTGTTGAGGAGAACCCCCTTCTTGTCCGTTTCCGGGAGCAGGGCTTCCCAGGTCACTTTCATGAATCCCACTGGCCGATCGGTCTCGGCAACATACCAGGAAACAGCGTTCTCTTTCAGGCTCTGTTCAAGTACGGAAAGCGCGTACTCGCCGTCGAGAAAATCCTTCATCTCTGCGTCTGACACCCACAGATGCTGAAAATGGGCGGGATAGATTCGGTATCCCAGCTCGCTTAAAAGCGTTGAATCGGCCCCGGAGGCCTGGCGAATTCGAAGAGTCATGTAAGGTATCCCTGGTAATCACCCGCGTTGGGCATGTTGAAAGAGGTCCCAGCGGTTGCCGTAAATATCTTCAAACACCACCACCGTACCGTACTCTTCCTCACGAGGTTCTTCGCAGAATTGAACGCCTTTGTCTTTCATGGCACGGTAATCGCGCCAAAAATCGTCCGTCTGAAGGAAGAGGAAAACTCTGCCGCCGCATTGATTGCCGATAAAGCCTCCCTGCCTCTCGTTAGAGGCGCGAGCCAGCAAAATATTGCAGTCGCTTTCCGGGTTGGGTGAGACGACCACCCAGCGTTTACCCGGTTGCGGCGTATCTTCTACGAGGGTAAAACCCAGCTTATCTGTGTAGTATTCAATGGCACGATCGTAGTCATCAACCACAACAGCCACGCAGCCAAGGCATCGCTTCAGTGTTCTCATTTTTCGTTTCCTTTGCATAAATGGGTCACGGGCAACGCTATCCCATTGCAGCGTGCTGGCCGCCGGGTTTACTGGCTTGCGTAAGCCTCGCGCTTTTCTGCCCATTTCAGCATGGCATCAAGCGCCGGACATAATGCCTGACCCCAATCGGTGAGGCGATACTCCACTTTCGGTGGCACTTGCGGGTAGACCATCCGCGAAACGATACCATCGGATTCAAGTTGCCTGAGCTGCTGCGCCAGCATCTTCTGGGAAATACCGGGGATCAGTTTTTCGAAATCAGAGTAGCGCTGCACTTTTCCGTCGAAAAGATGAAAAAGAATAATTAATTTCCAGCGGCCTTCCAGCAGCCGTAACACTTGCTCCACGCCGCTCGCGGCAGATTCCGGACTATATAACTTACTCATACTTCAGTAGCTCACTTTTTCGTGCGTACTTGTCAATTTCTCAGTCTATGTTGAATATACCTGTACTGTAAACAACGGGAGTGCAAGGTTATGTCATTAGATATTGATTTTAAAGGCAAACGCGTGCTTGTTACCGCTGGCACGAAAGGGCTCGGAAAAGCGGTCGTCGGGCTTTTAAAACAACTCGGTGCATCGGTATTCACCACTGCGCGCCACGAGCCGGACGTAGATATAGCAGATACTTTCGTCGCCGCTGACCTTACGACGGTCGCTGGATGTGCCACTGTCGCATCTGCGGTTCAGGAACAGATGGGAGGCGTCGACGTGATTATCCATGTTGCGGGCGGTTCAACCTCGCCCGGTGGCGGTTTTGCTGCGCTTGGCGAAGAAGAGTGGCAGCAGGAGCTCAATCTTAATTTGTTGCCTGCAGTACGCTTAGATCGCGCCCTGCTTCCCGGAATGCTCGCGCAGGGAAATGGGGTGATTATTCACGTGACGTCTATTCAGCGCGAGCTGCCGTTACCGGAATCAACAACGGGTTATGCGGCGGCTAAAGCAGCCCTCTCAACCTACAGTAAAAGTCTTTCAAAGGAAGTCTCACCGAAGGGCGTTCGGGTGGTGCGCGTTGCGCCCGGCTGGATCGAAACTGAAGCGGCAGTTGCACTGGCGGAGAGGCTGGCAAAGCAGGCAGGAACAGACTACGAAGGCGGTAAGCAGATTATTATGAAGGCGTTAGGTGGAATACCGCTCGGACGCCCTGCCAGACCGATTGAGGTGGCCAACCTCATCGTCTTCCTCGCTTCATCGCATGCTGCGAGTATCACCGGTACTGAATTTGTGATTGATGGCGGCACCATTCCGACAGTGTAACGCGGGTGCTTAATCGGCTCGGTGCGCGAGTTGATTAAGCACCGGGGAATATCACCGATCGGACAGTTTCTCCAGGCCCTTTTTTAACGCATGTTTTACCGCTTCTGAATCCATGCCCATCTGTGCATGAATAATTGCGCCGTCAATGAGCAGCATGATTTCATTGACGACGCGCTCATCTGCACTCTTCGTCAGCAAGGCAATAATTTTCTTTGTTTCTGACTTATGACTGCGGCATATCTCTTTTATCTCGCTTTCAATATCTTCCGATTTCGCCTCTGCGCTGGCGTTAATAAACGCGCAGCCGTGGAAATCGGGCGAAATAAACCATTCGTAAAGCGTTGCAGATATCGCATCAGCAGGTATTTCGCCTTCATCGAGATGTCGACGCAGCGTGGATTCAAACCAGTTAATCCATATTTCATGCCGATAGTGCAAATAGGCGAGAATAAGCAAGCTCTTACTCGGAAAATGACGATAGAAAGTCACCTTGGTCACTTTAGACGCTTTAATCAGCGTATCCACACCCGTCGCCCTGAAGCCCGTGGAATAAAACAGATCGTGCGCCGTGAGTAATATCTTATCTCTGACGCTGATTTTTGTATCGTTGCCTGCGGGTTCTGTTTTCACTTTTGGCTAGCCTCAAAAAGAATGTTGACAGCGTTATTTCACAGGCATAGATTACCGCAAGTAGACAGACCTGTCTACATAATATAACGCTGAGGTAATCGCAATGAACACACGTCCTCCTTTACCGCCCTTCACTCGTGAAAGCGCCATCGAAAAAGTCAGACTGGCAGAAGATGGCTGGAACAGCCGCGACCCGGCGAAAGTCGCGCTTGCCTATACGCTGGATACCCAATGGCGTAACCGCGCAGAGTTCGCCACCAACCGTGAAGAAGCCCAGGCGTTTCTGGAGCGGAAATGGAAAAAAGAGCTGGACTATCGTCTGATTAAAGAGCTCTGGGCATTTACGGAGAATCGGATCGCGGTGCGCTATGCCTATGAATGGCATGATGATTCCGGCAACTGGTTCCGCTCTTACGGCAATGAAAACTGGGAGTTTGAGCCGGACGGATTGATGAAGCGACGCTTTGCCTGCGTAAACGATATGCCGATCAAAGCCTCTGAGCGGCTGTTCCACTGGCCGCTGGGCAGACGCCCGGACGATCACCCTTCGCTGAGCGATCTTGGCTTATAGGATTTTCGCATCACTCCGGGCCGCCCCGGAGTGATGACCTTACAGCGCGCCCAGCTGTTTCATCAGCGTCAGGTTGTCCTCAATATGCCAGTTAGCTACGATCTTACCGTCACCAATCTCATAAATATCCGTGGCGATAAAATCTATTTTCTGCCCCTTTCCTTTCAGCTTGCCAAATGTTCCGGTGAAGGTGCCGTGAAAATGTAAATGCGAAACCACGCGATCGCCTGAAATAATCATTTGCTCAACGTCACAGCGTAAATCAGGCACGGCTGCACGAAACGCGCGGGAAGCTAAAATAGCGCCTTCCGCCCCCTGCTTACGCCCTTCCGGAGGCGTTTTATCAATAAAGCCTGCCGCCAGGGCATTACGCGCCAGGGTTTCATTACCC
This sequence comes from Enterobacter sp. 01-M-02-SI-ECC, assembly GCF_047530595.1. NCBI lineage: Bacteria > Pseudomonadati > Pseudomonadota > Gammaproteobacteria > Enterobacterales > Enterobacteriaceae > Enterobacter > Enterobacter sp. 01-M-02-SI-ECC. Next base: position 151,335 of record NZ_JBLKCZ010000004.1, read on the forward strand.
GTGTTCCAGAATGAAGCATATTCTCTGGCGACGGCTTCATTCGTCTTTAATTTCGCCTGCGGCAGGCTGTTGTCCACAATTAGCTGCTTCGGCTGCAGCCATTCCCCCTGCGCGGAAATCGCATTGCCCGACAGACCTGCAAAAATAACCATCGCTACAGCCGAATGAAAATACGTCGTATATTTCATGATATCTCTCAATAGAGTATTACATTACCCGCAGTCGATTTCCTGCGGTTCAAATCAGAGAGGGTCAGTTAATTAACGCCCCGCCCTCAATATCAATGACCGACCCCGTGACAAAGGGATTATCAATGGCGAAAAGATACCCTTGAGCGATATCCTCCGCCCTTCCCCAGGCTTTGGCCGGCAGGGTTTCCGCCGCGCCAGCGAGCATTTTTTCCCGCGCGGCGGCGTCCATGCCCGCATACGCTTCCGTGTCGGTCAGCCCCGGACTCACGACGTTGACGCGCAGCGGTGAAAGCTCTTTCGCCAGCACTTTTGTCGCGGCCTCAATGGCGGCATTCATCGTCGTTTTAACAATGGCGCCCGCCACGGTGCGACGCGCCACGAACCCGCTGGTGAACGTCAGCGTACCGCGGGGGGCGATGTTCCCGCCGAGATAGCGGGCGACATTGATGCTTCCCCAGAATTTTGTATCAAAGGCCAGCCTTGCCGCGCGGAGATCCAGCCCGGAAAGAAGCCCTCCCGGAGCCTGTGAACCCGCCGTAACGACAATATTATTGACCTCACCCAGCGTTTCACCGAGTGCGACAAGCTCTGCCTCACGGCTGATATCCAGCACGAAGGTATGAACAGACGCGGCGTGGGCGCTCAGCCGTTGCCGCGCAGCGCCCAGCTTCGCGCCGTCGCGGCCCGCAAGAATAATCTCCTCGCCACGCCTGGCAAGCAGGCTGCCCACGGCGAAACCGATGCCGGAAGCGCCGCCGATAATTAAGGTTTTACGGGTCATAACGTTTCCTCCTGCTGGTTGTAAATGGGGTAATCGGTATATCCCGTCGCGGTGCCGCCAAACAGCGTAGCGGGGTCGCGGACCTGGGCCAGAGGCAGCTGGTGCGCCAGCCGGTGGGGTAAATCCGGGTTGGCAATAAACGGCCGTCCGAAGGCAATCAAATCGGCATAGCCGGCAGCAAGGATCTTTTCCGCTTTTTGAAGGTCATAGTTCCCCGCGACAATAAGGGTTCCGCTAAAGGTCTCGCGAAGCGATTGCCGGAACTGCTCAGGTACCTGCGGCGCATCGTCCCAGTCGGCTTCCGCCAGGTGGATGAACGCAATCCCTTTTTGTTCACACCAGGCTGCGAGAGCGAGTATGGCTTCAGTCACCTGCGGATCGTTCATCCCGCGCTGGGTAATAAACGGGGAAAGGCGAATGCCCGTACGCTCGCGGCCAATGGCCTCGGCAATGGCGCTTAACACCTCCTGAGCAAAGCGGATCCGGTTCGCCAGCGTGCCGCCGTACTCGTCCGTGCGTTTGTTGGAGGTTTGACGCAGAAACTGGTCGATCAGATAGCCGTTTCCGCCGTGAACCTCCACGCCGTCGAACCCGGCCTGAACGGCATTCAGTGCCGCCTGACGATAGTCCGCGATGATGCTGTGAATGTCCTTGCGCGAGAGGGTTCTCGGCTGCGGGCAGTCAACCATTTGGCCTTCGCCCTTTTCGTTCACCACCCACACCTGCGCGTCCGGCGCCAGTGCTGACGGGGCGACGGGCTGACCATCCAGATGAAAGCTGGCGTGCGACATTCGCCCGACGTGCCAGAGCTGCGAAAAAATCACCCCGCCCGCCTGATGCACGGCGCCCGTCGTGAGCTGCCATCCTGAAACCTGCTCAGGCGAATGGATGCCTGGCGTCCATGAGTATCCCTGGCCCTCAGGCGAAATCTGGGTGGCTTCCGTGATGATTAATCCGGCGCTGGCCCGCTGCCGGTAATACTCCGCCATCAGCGCAGAGGGAATATTTCCCGGCTGAAGGGAGCGCGCGCGGGTCATCGGCGCCATGACGATACGGTTCTTCAGGTCTTGCTGAACCAGCCTGTAACGTTCAAAAAGTGAGATACGTTGCATGTTTTCATCCCTTATGGTTTGGATGAAATCACTTTACAGGCGGCATCTGGTTTTGATAATTACGCTAAAAGCAGATGCACTTTTCGGAAAATATGAAAAATGGGCAAACTCGAAGACATGGCGTTACTGGTTGAAGTGGCCGAGGCCGGCGGTCTTTCTGCCGCCGGGAGACGCCTGTCGCTTTCTCCGGCCACCATGACGGCCAGGCTGAAGGCGATTGAGGAGCGTTACCAGACGCGCCTGTTTCACCGCTCAACGCGATCGATCACGCTGACCCGCGCCGGGGAAGAGTTTTACCATGCCGCGCTGCGCGTGCTGGAAGAAGTGCATCACGCCGAGTCGTTACTGACGCAAAAGGAAGGCGTGCTCAGCGGCAACATTCGCCTTTCTGCGCCCTCGGACTTTGGCAGACAGTATCTTAGCCCCGCCGTCGTGGAATTCTCACGACGCCATCCCGACGTTAAATTTTTCATCTCGTTAAGAGAACACGTTGAGGACCTGGTCGCTAACCGGCTGGATATGAGCGTGCGTTTTGGCAACCTGCCGGACAGCAGCCTTGTCGTCAGAAACATCCGCCCGAACCATCGGGTGCTGGTCGCCTCCGGGGAGTATCTAAGCGAACGCGGCATCCCCGCCACGTTTGCCGATTTAGCTCAGCACCGGTGCCTGGCGCTTGAGTCTCAGGGCGTGGTGATGAACGAATGGCGCTTTGAAAAAGATGGCGAGGAAAGCGTCGTTCGCGTAGAGCCAGCCATGGTGTGCGACGACGGGGCTTTACTTCGCCAGTGGGCACTCAGCGGAGCTGGCATCGCGGGGAAATCGTGGTGGGACGTCAAAGACGATGTTGAAACCGGAAGGCTCACGGTACTGTTTGCCGACAGCTTCACCGGCTTTAGCCGATACGATCGCAAAGATGTCGGCCTGCAGCTTGTTTACCCCCAGCGCAAACTGCAGCCGCTTCAGGTCACGGCTTTTAGCCAGTTTTTTCTCGACTGGCTAAAAAAGCAGTAAAATTAAATCGCGTCAGGCATCTGCGGTTAATTTCTCGCCAAAATAAGAGATGGCGCGCATTTCGCTGACAACCTCAGGACTACTCTGTGTGCGGTTTTCAGGAGGTAAAAAATATGAAAAAGCTTCTGATCTGTTGTTTGTTTGGTAATACCGCAAACTCTCTCGCCAAAAAGATGCAGTCTCTGGCAGAACGCGAAGGCTATCCGCTGATGATTAGCGCTGTTGGGCTGGATAACTTCGCCAGCGTCGCTCCCGCTTTCGATGGTTTCCTCATCGCGCCGCACATTCAGTACAAACTCGATGAGATAAAAGAAAAGGTGGGCAATACGCGCTCAATCGCCATTATTGAGAGCCTGCCCTATGCCTCTCTCGACGCGAGGAAAGTATTGAATTTCGTGAAGGAACAGATGCCTGAACTGGCTGCCTGACAGATAAGGCCGCATCGGTTTTGCGGCCTCCTCTCACCCGGCGATCAAAACGTGTCGACGCAAGGCTGGCCGACCTTATTTAGGGCGTTTTTCAACCTGGCTCTGAGTTCAATTAACGTCGCTTCTTTCTCTTCAAGCTGCTGCAGCTTGCGGCGCAGAGAAGCCTGTTTTTGCTCAGCGGTAAAGTTGTCGTCAACCCAGACAGCTAAAACCTCTGCAATTTCGGCTAAGGTAAAGCCCAGCATTTTGGCATGCTTGATCATGTTTAAACGCTGTAAATCGACGGCGGAATAAACTTTGTAGTTATTGCTGCGATTAGGCTGCGGGATATTCTCTAATAGCCCCTGTCGCTCATAGTAACGCACCGTCTCTTTCGACAATCCCGTTTTCGCACACAGTTAACCAATTCGCATCGCGTCGCCCTCACCCTGGAAAAATCACGCTTGATCGTGTACCTAAGTGCACGGTTTATCCTGTGCGGAATACATTAGGGAAACGGGATTAAAGATATGAATTCTTTTGATTATACAGGAAAAACAGCGCTGATTACCGGAGCATCTTCGGGCATCGGTCGTGATTTCGCCAGGCAGCTCGCCGCCCGAGGCGTGGCCTTGATCCTCGTCGCCCGCAGCGAGCCAAAGCTGCAGGCGCTTGCCGCAGAGTTGGTCAGAAAGCACGGCGCCTCCATCACGATTATCGTGCAGGATTTAGTGAAGCCGGAAGCCATTCCCCATATTGTGGAACGGCTTGAAACCTTAAGACGCGTCCCAGACATTCTGATTAATTGCGCCGGGTTCGCCACCTACGGGCCATTCGAAAAGCTGTCAATCGACAGGCAGCGTGATGAGATTAACGTAAACTGCATGGCCCCCGTGGAGCTGACTCACGCCCTGCTGCCGGGAATGCTGCAGCAGGGCTCCGGGGTGATTATTAACGTTGCCTCAACGGCCGCGATGCAACCGGATCCCTATATGGCGATTTATGGCGCAACCAAAGCCTTTCTGCTCTCGTTTTCGAACGCGCTGTGGGGAGAATATCGCTCAAAGGGCATCCGCGTCCTGGCGCTTTGCCCCGGCGCAACGGATACGGCCTTTTTTGATGTGGTGAATGCTGAGGAAGCCTCGGTAGGTAAACGAATGCCCGCTCACAAGGTGGTCACCCTGGCGTTGAAGGCCATGGAGAGTAACCGTAGCTACCTGATTACCGGATGCGGTAACTGGCTTCTGGGGCAGCTACACCGGTTCGTGACGCGCAGGCGTCTGGTGCTTATCGTTGAAAAAATATTGCGCCCGCGCTCGGCTTAAGCAAAAACGGCTCTGTTCAGCGCAAGGGAGTTGCGCTGAAATCCTCGCTTATCGCAGACAGATAGATGCCATAGTGCACGAAAAACAGTGATACACTTACCGCATCTGGTTGATCGTCCCGTCTGAACGTTTCATGATGAATGACGGTAACCAAATCTCAAAATGGTCACTCGTTGTTAATCGAAGCCCGTCACGCTAAGCTTAAATAATGACTAAAAATATTAATCCCCCATCATCACGTGGCCCCCTTGACCACGCTGTCAGAGAGCAAATCGTCGAAGCGGCTTTTGAGCACTTCGGTCACTACGGCTATGAAAAAACCACCGTCGCCGAACTGGCTAAATCTATTGGTTTTTCAAAGTCCTACATCTATAAGTTTTTCGATTCCAAACAGGCTATCGGCGAGGTGATTTGCGCTAACCGCCTGGAGCTGATCATGGCGGCAGTGCTTTCCGCCATCGAGGATGCGCCGTCAGCAAGCGAAAAATTACGCCGCCTTTTCAAAGCGCTCACCGAGGCGGGAAGCGAGCTGTTTTTCCACGACCGTAAGCTATACGACATTGCCGCCGTCGCCGCGCAGGAGCAGTGGCCGTCAACCCAAAAATACAGTGAAAGCCTGATGAAGCTGATCGAGAGCATCATTATCGAAGGCAGGCAGGCTGGCGAGTTTGAAAGAAAAACGCCGCTGGATGAGGTCACATTTGCCGTCTACATGGTGATGTGCCCTTACATTAACCCCGTTCAGCTGCAGTACAACCTCGAAATGGCCCCCACGGCGGCAGTGCTACTCTCTTCACTGATTTTAAGAAGCCTGGCCCCCTGATTTGTGACCATTGACAATTTTGGTCACTAGTCAGAGAATGCGGATACCGTCCTGTTACGTCAAAAAGGTTTCCCATGCTCAGGCTCACTTCAGCCCGCGTTGCCGTTTGTCTCCTGCCGTTTGCCCTGGTGGCGTGCGGCGATATTTCCGCGAGTGACGATCCGCGCACAAAGCCACCGCTTGTCAGATCCGCCTCCGTCGAGCTTGCGAACAATAGCGCCCGCGCCTTCACGGGCGTGGTGGTCGCAAGAACGCAAAGCGATTTAGGTTTCAGAGTCCAGGGAAAAATCCTTGAGCGGCTGGTCGAGACGGGGCAGACCGTCAAACAGGGCCAGCCCCTGCTGCGCCTGGATCCGGTTGACCTGAAATTACAGGCTCAGGCGCAGCAGCGCGCGGTGGATGCGGCTCAGGCGCGCGCGCGCAAAGCCACCAGCGATGAGGCGCGCTATCGCGGTCTTGTGGCGTCCGGCGCGGTGTCTGCCTCGGAGTATGACCAGATCAAAGCGGCGGCCGACACGGCCAGGGCCGATCTCAGCGCCGCCCGGGCGCAGGCCAGCGTGGCGCAAAACGCCACGGGCTATGCCGTACTGCTGGCGGATTCAGACGGCGTGGTCATGGAGACGCTCGCCGAGCCGGGTCAGGTCGTCAGCGCCGGACAGGTGGCGATCAGGCTCGCCAGAGCGGGACAGCGTGAAGCGCTCGTCCAGCTTCCGGAAACGCTGCGTCCTGCCGTCGGCAGCGAAGCGCAGGCCACGCTGTATGGCAATGAAAAACATCCTGTCACCGCAACGCTGCGCCTGCTGTCTGACTCGGCCGATGCCGCGACCCGCACGTATGAAGCCCGCTACGTGCTGGATGGCCTGCTGGCGAACGCGCCGCTGGGGGCGACCGTCACGCTGAACATTCAGGACAATAAAGCGGAAGGTCAGGTCATGCAGGTCCCGCTGGCTTCACTCTATGATGCAGGAAAAGGTCCCGGCGTCTGGCGCATTTCCGCCCAGCCGGCAAAGGTCGCATGGACGCCCGTCAGGGTGCTGAGCGTGGGTGAAGATGCGGCGCAGGTCACGGGCGGCGTGAAGCCCGGTGAGAAGATTGTTGCGTTAGGTGCCCATCTTCTGCACGAAGGTGAGGTCGTCAGGCTTGCCGAGCAACGCAGTGCCGCCTTGGCGGAGAATACGCCATGAGCGGAAGCCGCTTCAACCTGTCGGCGCTGGCCGTCCGCGAACGTTCCATTACGCTGTTTCTGATCGTTCTGGTCACGATTGCCGGAATTTACGCCTTCTTTGGGCTCGGACGCGCGGAAGATCCGCCCTTCACGGTAAAGCAAATGACGGTGGTAACCGTCTGGCCGGGCGCCACCGCGCAGGAAATTCAGGATCAGGTCGCCGAACCGCTGGAAAAACGCCTGCAGGAACTCAAATGGTATGACCGTACCGAAACCTATACCCGTCCCGGCATGGCGTTTATCACGTTGTCATTGCAGGACAAGACCCCGCCTGCCGAAGTGCAGGAGGAGTTCTATCAGGCGCGGAAGAAGCTTGGAGATGAATCTCAGCGACTTCCGGCGGGCGTCATCGGCCCGATGATCAATGACGAATTCTCGGATGTCACCTTTGCCCTCTTTGCTCTGAAAGCGAAAGGCGAACCGCAGCGGCAGCTGATACGCGATGCCGAAGGCCTGCGCCAGCAGCTTCTGCACGTTCCCGGCGTGAAGAAAGTGAACATTATCGGCGAACAGGCCGAGCGGATTTACATCTCCTTCTCCCACGACCGTCTGGCGACGATAGGGCTCTCACCGCAGGATATTTTCAACGCCCTCAACAGCCAAAACGCGTTAGCCGCGGCGGGCTCCATTGAGACCCGAGGCGCGCAGATTTTTATCCGCCTGGACGGCGCGTTCGATGAACTGCAGAAAATCCGCGATACGCCTTTTGTGGCTCAGGGCAAAACGCTCAAGCTGTCCGATGTGGCAACGGTTGAGCGAGGCTACGAAGATCCCCCGACGATGCTGATACGTAATCAGCATGAGCCCGCCCTTCTGCTGGGCATCGTGATGCGTGAAGGCTGGAACGGTCTGGCGGTGGGGAAAGCGCTGGATGCGGAAACGACGAAAATAAATGATAGCCTGCCGCTGGGCATGTCCCTGACCAAGGTCACCGACCAGTCCGTGAATATTCGCTCGTCGGTCGATGAGTTCATGATCAAATTCTTCGTCGCCCTGCTTGTGGTCATGGTGGTGTGTTTTATCAGCATGGGCTGGCGCGTGGGTGTTGTCGTTGCGGCGGCGGTCCCGCTGACGCTGGCGGTCGTTTTCGTGGTGATGGAAGCCGCGGGGATAAACTTTGACCGCGTTACGCTGGGCTCACTGATCCTCGCCCTCGGCCTGCTGGTTGATGATGCCATCATCGCCATCGAAATGATGGTGGTGAAAATGGAGGAAGGTTACGACAGAATCAAAGCCTCGGCCTTCGCCTGGAGCCATACCGCTGCGCCCATGCTGGCCGGTACCCTGGTGACGGCCATTGGCTTTATGCCGAATGGCTTTGCCCAGTCGACCGCAGGGGAATACACCAGCAATATGTTCTGGATTGTCGGCCTCGCCCTGATTGCATCGTGGTTTGTCGCGGTGGTGTTCACGCCCTATCTTGGGGTGAAGATCCTGCCGGCGATCCCTAAAGTAGAAGGGGGTCATGCCGCCATCTATAACACGCCTCGCTATAACCGTTTTCGCCAGCTGCTTGCCCGCGTTATCGCCAGAAAATGGCGGGTGGCCGGATCGGTGGTCGCCATTTTCATTCTTGCCGTGCTCGGTATGGGGCTGGTTAAAAAACAATTCTTCCCGACCTCCGATCGCCCGGAAGTACTGGTTGAGGTGCAGATGCCCTACGGTACCTCGATTGAGCAAACCAGCGCCGCAACCGCAAAAATCGAAGCGTGGCTGGGCCAGCAGCCCGAAGCCAAAATTGTCACGGCCTATATTGGTCAGGGTTCGCCCCGTTTTTATCTGGCGATGGCGCCAGAACTGCCCGACCCGTCTTTTGCGAAAATCGTGATCCTGACGGACAGCGAGACATCGCGCGAGGCGCTCAAGCTCCGGCTGAGAGAAGCTGTCGCCAACGGCCTTGCCCCCGAAGCGCGCGTACGGGTAACGCAGCTGGTGTTTGGCCCGTACTCGCCCTTCCCGGTTGCCTGGCGCGTGTCGGGGCCGGATGTCGAACAGGTGCATGACATCGCTGACAGGGTGAAAGCCGTGCTCCAGGCAAGCCCGATGATGAGAACCGTCAACACCGACTGGGGCTCACGCGTTCCTGTCCTGCATTTCACCCTCGATCAAAACCGCCTGCAGGCGACCGGCTTGACCTCCAGTGCCGTTGCCGATCAGCTTCAGTTTCTGCTCTCAGGCGTGCCCGTCACCTCCGTGCGAGAGGATATTCGCTCGGTAGAGGTTATTGGCCGCGCGGCGGGAGACATCCGTCTCGATCCGGCAAAAATCGAGGGTTTCACCCTTGTCGGCAATGCGGGACAGCGCGTTCCGCTGTCGCAAATCGGCAAGATTGAGATCGGTATGGAAGATCCGATCCTGCGCCGCCGCGATCGCACCCCGACGATTACCGTGCGGGGCGACATCGCTAACAATCTTCAGCCACCGGATGTGTCGGTCGCCGTCATGAAGCAGCTCCAGCCGATTGTTGATGCGCTGCCGCCCGGGTACCGAATAGACATGGCGGGTTCGATTGAGGAATCGGGTAAAGCCACGCAGGCAATGATTCCGCTGTTCCCGATCATGATTGCCCTGACGCTGCTGATCATCATTTTGCAGGTGCGCTCAATCTCGGCGATGGTGATGGTGTTCTTAACCGCGCCGCTGGGGCTGATTGGCGTAGTGCCCGTGCTGTTGATTTTCAATCAGCCGTTTGGCATCAACGCGCTGGTCGGCTTGATCGCCCTTTCCGGCATTCTTATGCGCAATACGCTGATCCTGATCGGTCAAATCGATCATAACCAGAAGGACGGCCTCGAGCCGTTCCAGGCGGTGGTTGAAGCGACGGTCCAGCGCGCGCGCCCGGTCCTTCTGACCGCCATAGCCGCCGTGCTGGCGTTCATTCCCCTGACGCATTCGGTGTTCTGGGGCACGCTGGCTTACACGCTGATAGGCGGCACGCTGGGCGGGACGATCGTCACCCTCGTCTTCCTGCCCGCGATGTATGCGATCTGGTTCCGGATCCGTCCTGCGGAACAACGAGTGCAGCACCCTGCAGAAAACGTGTAAACTACCATGAGTAGATAACACTTCTGAGGAAAGCATGGTTGTTAAGCGCTTAAGAAAAGAGGACCGCCGCGTGCAGCTGCTGGAGGTTGCGCGCGGAATCGTTCGTCAGCAAGGCACGGAGGCGCTGACCCTTGGCTACCTGGCCGAACGCGCCAACGTGACCAAGCCTATCCCCTACGATCACTTTGGCGATCGTGAAGGGCTGCTGATGGCGCTGTACCAGGATTATAGCGACCGGCAGCTGGCGAAATTCCGCGAGACGCTGGCGGTCGACAGCAAAACGCTGGAGAAGACGATCCGCTTTTTCAGCGCCGCCTATATCGACTGCGCCATAAGTGCCGGGCCTGAAACCGGGCCAATTGCTGCCGCGCTGTCCGGATCCCACGCGTTGCAGACGTTTCGTGAAGCATGCGTGGCCGAATGTGCCGACTGCCTGCGTACCGCGCTTTCCCCGTTTGTCGCGCTTAAAGGCGTTCAGGGAGAAGCGGTATTGACGGCCATTATTGGCGCCGCGGACGCGCTCAGCACTGCAGCGGGCAACGGCGTGCTCGCCCGGAACGTGGCGGAAGATACGCTCAGCGGCGCCATGACCGGCGTGCTGGAGACCTACGTGAATAGCACAAAATGATCGCTGGGGGCGGATTGACACCTAAGTTACCAATAGTAATATAGGCGTCAATTCTCACCCATTCGAGGTCGCTATGTCTGCTACAAATGCCATTAATAACGCACTGATCGTGACGGCTCATCCTGTCGACAATTCGTTATCCCATTCGCTGGCAGCCCGTATTGCCGGAAAATTACGCGAGCAAGGTACGCAGGTTGAAATTGCCGATCTGCATGCTGAAGGGTTTAATCCGGCGATGACCCGCGCCGATCTCGATTTGTATCACGGCGATCCGAGCGCCCTTCCTGAAGATATTCTGCGCGAGCAGCAGCGCGTCGAGCGAGCGGATATGCTGGTGTTTGTTTTCCCCGTGTACTGGTGGTCGGTCCCCGCGCTGTTGAAAGGCTGGTTCGATCGCGTATTAACCCTGAACTGGGCGTATAAGGTGGCCGACGATGGCCGGATCGTGGGCAGCTTACGCGATGTTCCCGTCCGCCTGATTGCCACCGGCGGCAGCGATCTCACCGGATTCGACAAACACGGCTATTCGAAGGCGATTCAGACGCAGATAATCGAAGGCGTGTTTGGCTTCTGCGGGCTGAAGTACGTTAAGCTCGATATTCTTTACCAGGCAGACGCGGCGACGCCTGAACAGGTGGAGGATTTCCTGCAAGGGCTAGAGGGCCTTAAATAATCCCGGCTATTCAGTCAGCAAAGGCGTGCACAGCAGGTTATGAGCCTTTGCTGACAGCTTCCTGCCGCTTGATCGTACCCCTACTCAAGTTGGTGTCTTGAAGCAATGAGTTAAGCAACGCTATAACTAACGTGATAATTCCGCATATAGCGGAATGAATAAACAAAGGTCATTCCATGTATCAGTCAGTTCAGCCAACAACCCCCCTCACCACCAGCGGCACTTTCGGCGGCGTGAGCGTAGCTGTAGCTAACTACTGACAAACAGAACCTCAATCCCCGCCTAACTGGACGGGGAAATAACTCTCCGTTCACCACCCTCTGAATGGAGAAAGAAAATGGTTTCATCTGACAATGCTCTCTTAATTATCGACATGCAGCAGGGCCTCTTCCGGGGCCCGGTCTCACCCTGTTCCGCCGATGCCGTTCTGGCAAATATCCGTTTGTTAATAGCCAACGCGCGCCACGCTCAGGTACCCGTCTTTTTTGCCCGCCATGTTGGACCAGACGACTCCCCCTTCTCAGAGAAGGGGCCGTTAACGCAGCTGATACCCGAGCTGGACGTGAAGGAGCAGGATGTTGTTTTCGCCAAGCGCCATCCCAGCTGTTTTCGGGATACCGAATTGCTGCGTGAACTTAATCAGAGAGGCATCAGACAGCTGGTCATTGCCGGGATGAAAACAGAATTTTGTGTCGACACCACCTGCCGGGCCGCGCCGGAGCTGAGCTTCAGGACGATATTGATTTCAGATGCGCATACCACAATGGATAACGCACATTTATCCGCCACTGACATCATTGCGCATCACAACAGCACGCTGGCCGGCCCGTTCGTGATGCTGTCGACTGCCAGCGGCTGGCATTTTAATACGGTTAGTTGAGTTAGCGGGATCGTCTCTTTCTATCCCGGCGCGCCTTTCCGCGCGTCGGGAAAAGTAGAGAAAATTACAGGGTAAAACCTCCGTCACCCACCTGCGCCTGAGCGTACCATTTCATCAGCTCCGCGGTACCGGGCGCGTTCTCAGCCGGTGACCACGGGGCGGTATCGTGCTCCGGAACAGGCTGATAGCCGCCGTGTTTCACCTCGAAAATGACGCCGCCTTTATCCAGCGACAGCACGGCATGCCAGGTACCGGCATCCATCTCCAGCACTTTGCAGTCTTCACCTAACACCACGCGCTGGGTCACGTTACCGCTGTCATCAAAATTCAACACCAGAAAGCGACCGCTCAGAGCCGTCAGCAGTTCAAACGTGTGCGGGTGGCGATGAGGGCGAACATAGGTACCAGGCTCCATCGCGATAGCCAGGCGTTGTACCGGGTCGCTCAGCTCAGGATGTAAATTGCGGTGCGCGCGTAAGCGAGGAGAATTGGCAGCCTGCTCGCTTTGTTGCTGCAGGTCACTGAACGTAATTTGTTTCATATACACCTTTGTGAATGAAGTCAGCGGGCGGCAACCCGATTGCCGCACGACGTTATACCATTCTGGACGGTCGATGAGCGATGGCGTTTGTGAAACAAAACGCTGCAACGTGAGGAGGTGCATGATCGCACTTCAAAGCGCAACATTGAGTAAAACTCACATTGATTCCCACTATTTATCGTTTTTATAAAGTGACGCACCTGAAATACCATCCATTCACCCCTGGGATAGAAAAATAAATAATACTAAGCCTGTATGGAGCACCTATGACACTTGATGTTTTATTCCCTGTAATGAATATTATCTCGCCTCATAAATTTAGCATCCAGGCAAATGTGCATGAGTTGATAACGTTACTTTCAGCAGAAAAGGAAAGCTCAGAGGCGCTATCGCCTTTCATACATAGACTGCATCTTTTGGCTTTCGCCCAAAGCAATCCGGGTAACGCCGAAGAGCTGCTCTCAGCGCACTTGCCAAAAGAAGATGGGAACCTTCCGCTGCTGGACTTTGCGGACTGGCCAAAGGTGCGTTACGCCTCGTCAGGCGAATTTCAGACGCGTGAATCGCAGGAGTATTTCCGTGACATGACCTCGGCTGCCAATCTGTTACGCACTGCGTTGATCGACGCAGAGCGCGCAAAGGGGACGCCAGCGTTTTATATTCTGGATAAATTACTTAGCCTGAACAGCGCATTGCCGGAAAGATATAAACAGATGGCGAATATTCCCTACGCATAAATACGTTCAGGATGGGGAATATCCCTCTATAAATATTCCGCCATTTATTAAACCCGCTTTTCGTTATAATCAAGACAGACGATATCCAACGAAGGCAGCACCGGCGCGTTAAGGTTAAGCCACGCCAGCAACCGTTCAATACTCTGTCTTCTGAGCGAGTTTTTCGGCCAGACGAGGTAATAGCCATCGCCGGTTGCGATAGCTTCCCTGAAGGGCAGCGCGAGCAGACCGCTTTTCAGCGCGTCGAGCGTGAGGCGGAGATCGGCCATCGCCACGCCGTGACCGTGCATGGCGGCCAGGCTTCCCTGCTCCAGGGTGTCGAATACTATCCCTCGACTCACGTCGAGTCCGGGGAATGACCCCGTTCTTTTCAGCCAGCGTTTCCAGTCCCGTCTGTCCTGGGAGGGATGAATAAGCTCGCACTGCGCAAGCTGATGCCGGGCAGATTCAAGCAACGACGGGGTACAAACCGGAATGAGCCATTCACTGAAGAGCAGCCTGCTTTCCGTTGACTCGCCGAAATAGCCATTACCGAGCAGGATCGCACAATCGTAGGGCTCACGGCTGAAGTCAACGGTGTCGAAGTCCATCCAGACGCTGGCAATTTCAATTTTTGGCTTCGCGTGGTTCTCGCGAAAGGATTTAAGCACATTCAGAAGCCACCGCATCGTCAGGGTGCTGGGGGCTTTGAGGCGCAGAAGGTGGCTTTCACTTCTGAATGCGCGACAGGCCCACTCAATACTGGAGAAACTTTCGCTGAGCTGTCCGGCCAGAATACGTCCGGCATCACTGACCTCCACGCGCGGCCCCTGGCGTTTAAAGAGCTCACAGTCGAACCACTGTTCAAGCGTCCGGACATGCCTGCTGACCGCGCCCGGCGTGATATTCAGTGCTTCAGCCGCTTTGCTGAAGGAGTTCAGCCGCGCGGCAACTTCAAATGCGCGCAGCGCATACAGTGGCGGTAAAGACATACGTTCCCTTTCTGTGAGGTTTAGCTATGCAGTGTTTGTATTTTCGGCACTCGGTGACTTGTCGCTCAGGTCCTCAGACGGGAACGTCATCAGCAGCTCCCTGAGGAGGGACTCAAGCTGCGCGCGCTGTGCGTCAGATAAGCTGCTCAGCAGCGCATTTTGCGTTTGCGTATGGACGATCAGCGCCTGTTCGATGCGCTCCTGCCCGTGCGGCGTCAGGCTTACGAGGGTGCTGCGCTTATCATCCGGATCGGCAATTCGCCTGATAAGCCCTTGCTGTTCTAGATGGCTGAGCCGGTTCGTCATCGCCCCCGAGGTTACCAACAGCGATTTATACAGCTGCGTGGGGGAAAGGCAGTACGGCTCACCGGCGCGGCGGAGCGTGGCGAGCACGTCAAACTCGCCCTCGCGAAAACCAAACTGCGCCATGGCCTGCGCCCGTTCTTTTCCCAGATGCTTCATTAGCCGGAGCATTCGGCCAAAAATTTTCATCGACGAGGCGTCCAGCTCCGGCATGGCGCGGCTCCACTGGCCGACAACAAAGTCTACATGGTCTTGCATTTTCACCCCTGATGGCGTGCGAATTTATCCTGTTGTGCGGTACATCTTACGCAAAAACATATTTTATCTTAACGTTAAGATAAATGCTCGTGCCGATCTGCGCGGGCCATTCACAACCGAAAAGGATTCCACGTTGAAACGCACGTCGCCTTTACTCTTCGCCGTTATCGCTTTTATCGTCGGGCTGAACCTGCGCCCCATTCTGGCTTCTGTCGGACCGCTGTTTTCCGTGCTGCAGCGCGAAGCGGGGCTGACCGCTACGCAATTCAGTCTGTTGACCACCCTACCGGTCGCGATGATGGGGCTGGCCGCCTTGTCAGGTCCCTGGCTTTTAGCCCGACTCGGCGCCGTTCGGGGAATTATGCTCGGGCTCTTTATACTGCTTGCGGCCTGTTTGCTGCGCGGTTTTAGCGCCTCGCCGGAGAGTCTTATGGGCACCGCGTTACTGGGCGGGGCCAGCATAGGCACGATCCAGGCGTTAATGCCTGCCCTGATAAAAAAGGAATATACGCAAACGGCCAGCACGGTGATGTCGCTCTTCAGCACGGGCATTATGGCCGGAGCGGCAGTCGCCGCCGCCAGCGCAGAGCCGTTGTTTTCATGGCTCACGCTGAAGCCCGCGCTGGCAATGGCCGGGCTGTTAGCGCTGCTTGCGCTGATACTTTGGTTAACCCTGGTTAAGCATCCTCAGGAGGAAAAAACAGCCCACGAAACCGTCACGCTCTCGTCCTCCCGTACAGCACTACTGTTGCTCTTTTTCGGCGTGGGTACGGGCGCCTACACGCTGGTATTGGCCTGGCTGCCCCCGCTTTACATTCAGGCGGGATGGTCCGCACGCAGCAGCGGCTACATGCTGGCCTGGCTAACGTTAACCGAGGTTGTCGCCGGGTTTGCCGTCTCCGCGCTGATCGGTAAATTCCCCGACCGCCGCGTGCCGCTGATCGCCGTATTGCTGTTGTTGCTGGCGGGATTACTGTGTCTGGTATTTGCGCCGGGTACAACACCGGTGTTATCCACGCTGCTGCTTGGCACCGGGATCGGCGCCCTCTTCCCGCTGTCGCTCATCGTCACGTTCGATCATGCGCGAACGCCCGCCCAGGCCGGGAAGTTACTGTCTAAAGTTCAGGGAGGTGGATACATGATTGCCGCGCTTATGCCGCTAATAGCGGGGATCGTTCGCGACAGTTCGTTCTCGCTGACCAGCGCATGGCTGATCATGAGTGCGGGAATCGTGCTGCTGATCGTTATCGCGCTTAATTTTAAACCCGTCGTGGACGTGCAGGCAGGGTGAATGCAACACCAGAATTGAGGGTCGTATTTCCGCCGATCGTAAGATAAATTCAGGGTGAATTTCACCTCATTCAGGAGTGGATATGTCGCAGACGCTACCAGAAATTGATGTCTCGTTCGTCGCCGGCTTCGGGCCCATTTCGCGGGATACGGAGTCCAGCACCGCGTTTTATGTCCAGACACTCGGCCTTCCGCTGAAGCCGATGGAGGGGAATACCGAATATCTGCTCACTGAGGAGGGCCAGCTGGAAGGCGTGAAGCATTTCGCCGTCTGGCCGCTCGCACAGGCGGCTGCATCCTGTTTTGGAGAAGAACAGTGGCCCACGGAGCATCCGATACCACAGGGATGGATTGAGTACGAGGTAAAGGATCTGGACTCGGCTACCCGCGTTCTGAGCGAAAAAGGCTATCGCCTGCTGGTGGCTAACCGCACGGAACCGTGGGGGCAAACCGTCACTCGCCTGCTCAGCCCGGAAGGCTTGCTTACCGGGCTGACGATTACGCCGTGGCTGCGGGGGTAAATGGGAATGTGTTTGTGACGCTGGTTGCAGACGTGCATACCATAGCGAAGTTGGTCATCTTATCCGCAGCTGACTGTTATTTCGCATTAAGCCAGAAATCATTTAAATATCAGAAATCGCCTCTTTCAGGCTGCCCAAAGTTAAATATTGTTCCTTACGTCAAATAATAAAAAATTACCAAAACTAGCAGTTGATTATTATTGTTATGACTTTTAAGATTTTACCGCAACTCATTGATTAATTTGCTTTAGGGAAATAAAAATGACAAGAAATATCGTTGCGGGAATGATGATGGCCGCGTTTTCAGGGGGAGTATATGCAGGACCAACAATCGTTACACCAGATTTTTCACCGGATAGTTTAGCGGTTTCAGCCTCTGCCGGGATGCTGAGCGGAAAATCTCACGAAATGGTGTATGACGAAGCCACGGGAAGAAAAATTAGCCAACTGGACTGGAAAATAAAAAATGTCGCCATTCTGAAAGGCGATATCACCTGGGATGCTTACTCATTTTTAACATTGAACGCCCGCGGCTGGACATCCCTGGCATCAGGTTCAGGTCATATGGATGACTATGACTGGATGAATGCAAAACAATCCTCCTGGACAGACCATTCAAGCCATCCGGCCACGAACGTTAACTACGCCAATGAATATGATCTCAACGTAAAAGGATGGATCTTCCAGGGCGATAACTATAAAGCGGGCGTAACCGCAGGCTATCAGGAAACACGCTTCAGTTGGACGGCGACTGGTGGTACTTACAATTATGATAACGGTGCCTATCAAGGGAACTTCCCGGCAGGCGAACGCGGCATTGGTTATAGCCAGCGTTTTTCTATGCCCTACATTGGCCTTGCAGGACAGTACCGTTTCAATGACTTTGAATTTAATGCCCTCTTCAAATTCAGTGACTGGGTGCGTGCACATGATAACGACGAACATTACATGCGCGATCTGACTTTCCGCGAGAAGACAACAGATTCCCGCTATTATGGTGCCTCTGTTGATGCCGGGTATTACGTCACTCCGCACGCCAAAGTTTTTGCAGAATTTACCTATAGCAGTTACGAAGAAGGTAAAGGCGGTACGCAGATTATTGATACCAATACTGGTGACTCCGGCTCTATTGGCGGGGATGCGGCAGGTATTTCTAACCATAACTATACCATTACAGCGGGCCTGCAATACCGCTTCTAATCCAGGCGAACAACAGTCCATTGTTAAAGCAGACCAGGCCCCTGACGGGGCCTTTTTCGTTACGTTAAGCTAATTCCTTGCCTGGGACACTCCCAGGATACCTGCCATCCAATCCAGGTGTTGGTGACAGATTCTTCAAGTACAGTAATTGCATATTTACCACCCCACTGGCATCTTCATTTCCTTTAACTGACGCATTACAAAAAATAACAGTTTTAACTCAAAATAATAGATTGTAATATGGTTCCAAATGCTAACAAACAAAGGAGTGACATGCTCTCTCAAACACTAAGTGACAAAAGATGGATGGGGCTTTCTTAGCGAAATTTCAAGATCGAAAAGATCAAAAAATAATCAACTACAGGCATGGCGTTAGTTATTGATGAGTCTGGCAAACTAACAACGTCAAACCCCGAAAAAATGAATTTAACTTATCAAGGAATAAAAATGAAAATTATCATATCAAGCGTAATAATTGGCGCGTCAGTGTTGTTATCCTCTGCAATATTATCAGGAAATATAGAATTTAAGAAACAGAACATTTTAAGCAATGACAACGGTCATGTATCATTAGGAAAAGTTTATAGTGAAAATACATTTCTCAATGTTGAATTAAAAACAGAAAGCGATAACTCAACCATCTTCAAACTTACCGATTTATCTGTCGGTTCTTATCAAGACGGCATTAAGAGAGAAATTCAGTCAATTATTGATGACTATAACAAAGATAAATCCGATGATAAAAAAACAACTAGCGACAAACTTTCTTTAAAAGTCCCTGCAACACTTACACTGAAGATTTACAATGTATATCGCGCTGAAAACATTCCGGTGTACAATCTCACAATAGATACCCAGTCCATAAAATTTGGTAAAGAAACCCCAGTGTTAAAGTCCGTACTGGAAGCATCAGACAAAATATTGAAGGATAATAACCAACGAATCCAGGAAACATTTTTCTTGTCGAAAAAATAGAATTATAATTTATAAGCTCGTTATGCTAGCGTGGAGCAACCACTCTACGTTTCTCTTCATCAGCGGGCCGTCAGCTTTTATAAATAATAACGTCCGCTCCCGGCACAACGCGTTAAAAATAACGTTTAGTCCGTCAGGAACACAGAGCGGGCGTTATCTTCTCTCCGATGTGAGTGTTTCGTCATGCTCTAAGAGAAAGGTTCGGCTATCAGATACCTTACATTTCCAGTGCCGCAAGAATTGCAGGATCCATTTTCTCTGGCGTGGTCATCGGAGCAAAACGCTTCAGTGGTTTGCCGTCGCGGCCAATCAGAAACTTAGTAAAGTTCCACTTAATACGCCCTCCCAGCACGCCGGGCAATTCATCTTTCAGATAACGAAACAGCGGGTGCGCTGCGCTACCGTTAACCTCCACCTTCTCAAACATCGGGAAGCTCACGCCGTAGTTGATGTAACATGTTTTCGAGATTTCGTCGGTGCCGCCGGGTTCCTGTTTGCCGAACTGGTTGCAGGGGAAGCCCAGCACCACTAATCCTCGATCGGCGTATTTCTTATATAGCGCTTCAAGGCCAGCATATTGCGGCGTAAAGCCACACTGGCTGGCGGTATTGACGACCAAAACCACCTTTCCCGCATAGTCGGCCATTGAGATAACACGGCCATCCAGGCTGGTGGCGGTAAGTTGATAAAAGCGAGTCATACTGAAATCCTCAAAGCAGGCCGTAAAGTCGCGGTGACCATCAACAGGGCCGCCGCCGTTTAGAAAGTTTACATTCAGGCAGGCTATTTGTGATACATTCCTGGCGCGCTAATGACCACCACACTCGCTATCAGGTATGCAGAACATAACAATAAAAATTCGCTGGCTTCTGCTTACTCTCCCACTCCTCAGCGGTTGTGGCACGCTCTCACAGATGTCCTCCCCGGAAGGTACTCAGGAACTTCTCACCCATGATTCGCTGGATGGCGACGTTGACAGCGTGGTGCGTCACTATATGGTGCAAAAATCCGTTCCCGGGATGACGGTCGCGGTGATCCATAATCACGGCTCGCCGCAGTTTTACACCTGGGGCGTAACCGATGCGGTCAATCGCTATCCGGTCAGGCCTGACACCCTGTTTGCGCTCGGCTCGCTCAGCAAAGGGATCACGGCGGAAGTGGTGGCTTGTCTGGTGAATGAAGGGCAACTGAACTGGAACGATAGCCTGGCAACACTGCTACCGCCGGGCACGCCGCTTAGCGCGGATGCACAAAAAATTACCCTGCTTGAACTGGTAACCCATACCTCCGGCCTGCCGCGTCAGAATATGGATGTTCCGATGCTTGGAAAATTCATCAGCTACTTAAGCACCGGCGATAATTTCTATAGCGAGCTGGACAGCGATAACGTGCTGCGCTACCTCGCCGACTGGCGGGCGCCAGAGAATAAAGTGCCGCAATACTCCAATACCGGCTACGCCCTGATCGGCTATATCCTGAAGCACAAAACCGGCGAAGATATCCAGAGTTTAGCCTCGCGCTATATTTTCCGTCCGCTGCAAATGGCTAACAGCAGCTTTATTCCCCAGCAGCTAAAAGGATACCCGGAGCGTGCGCTCGGCCACGCGGGCGATCAGCCGAAATTTATCCCGCGCGGGCAGCTCACCCCGGACTGGCATTTTTCCAACAACATGGTGGCGGCAGCGAGCTTGTACAGCAACGCCGAAGATCTGGCGACCTATGCCCGCTATCACGTATCGACGACGCATAATCCCTTGCTGGACAGCGTCTTTGCCGAAGTGAGAAATACCGATATTCAACGCCCCGACGGAGTACAGGGTATTGCCTGGACCACCGACTTTATCGGCCTGGAAAAAATCACCTATCAGGTCGGCTATATCGGCGGCTACTCCAGCTTTATCGGCTATGACAAAGAAAAAGGCAATGCGGTGGTGGTGCTGCAAAATACCTTTAACTGGAGTAATTACATTGGCATCGCGCTATTAATGGATATGGCGAAAAAAGACAGCCAGAGCCCTGGCAGCCGCTTTGCGATTAATGGGATCCCAAAACGCGTTTATCAGCAATAGTAGTGAACGCCCGCCGTCAGATTCAGGCCTGATGCGCAAGATCTTCGCGAGTCGGCCCCTGAAAGTAGATAGTACTAATATGGCAACTTCGAGGCTGAGTCAGTACAAAACGAATCGTTTCCCAGATTGACCATCCATTCACCAGACGCTCCCCCATTCTTGATTGATTATCGACATGCGCATCTAAACCGGTCAGTTCAAAATCAGGCGGATATAATCCGGTTACCCGAATGTTTTCTTTAGATAAGTGTTCTGACAGTTTCGTTGTAAAACCGCTGAGCCCGTGTTTGCTGGCAAAAAAAGCGGGATGGGCAATCGAATCTGTAAAGTTCGGAATACCGCACGCAGAGATAACCGCAATGATGTCTGCACTGTCTGAGCGTCTTAAACCCGGAAGCATTGCCTGGGTTAGCAGGATTGAACCTGTCAGGCCTGAACTGACGGTATTGAAGATTTCTGTGCTCGAATGTTCGTCTATTGTCCCTGACAACCACTGAGCAGCATTCAGAATTAAAATATCGATTGGCCTGTCTGAATGTAAGATCTGCGAAGAAAACTGAGAAATGGATTCCGGCAGGGCTAAATCACAGAGATACCCTTTCGCCTCACCACCTTCAGCCGCGATGAGGCTGCAGGTTTTTTGAATATCCACCGCCCGACGGGCGCTAAAATCCACTTCAACGCCCTCTCGGGCAAGCCAGACGCACAGCGCCTGACCAAATCCCCCGCCGCCACCCGTGATAACAGCTCTTTTACCCCTCAGCATAACTCTGCGTCCTCTGTCGTGATGAGTCTTTATTGAGGATTAATAGCATGATGAGGCGGGTAACATCTTCCCGTTAGTGCCGTGGCGCGAACTTCCCGTCCTACACCGCCGACTTCGGCCTTAAATTCTCATCAAACGCCAGCCGTTTCCGGTCAGGCTCAGCCTCGCGCAGCGGCTCCACCTGGTGCATAGTGAGCTTGCAGCGCTCCACCAGCACCTGATACTCCCGCGTGCCCTGCTGCTTCCACGCCAGCTCCTGCTCGCTGAGTTCGCGAATCGCTTTGGCCGGGCTGCCGATAATCAAATGGTTGGCGGGCATCTCCGCTTTCGCCTTCACGAACGCCGCCGCGCCGACGATGCTGTTTTCACCGATGACCGCGCCGTCCATCACCACCGCGTTCATGCCCACCAGCGCATTGCGGCGGATCACGCAGCCGTGGAGAATGGCGCTGTGGCCGATATGCCCGTCCTCTTCCACCACCGTGTCCTGCTCCGGGAAGCCGTGCATCACGCAGTTATCCTGAATGTTGGCACCGTCTTTCACCACGATACGGCCAAAATCACCGCGCAGGCTGGCGTTGGGACCGACGTAAACGCCTTTGCCCAGAATCACGTCCCCGATCAGCACCGCCGTCGGGTGAACATAGCTCTCGTCCGGCACGACCGGCGTCAGACCGTCAATTTGATAAACTGGCATCTTCGCTCCTTATGCGTTTGTAAGACCACCAAAGCGTTGATAGTAAAGCGTGCCGGGCACGGGCAGTTCGCCCACGGAGGTTTCGCCCTTCTCGCTGACAAACGCCAGCGCCCCCGGCGCGACACGCTGATAGATATTAATGCAGAGCTGTCGGGCGCTTTGCCCCGCCCAGTGAGCGGGCAGCAACTCTTCCGGCAGCAGCGGGTCTTTCAGCACCACGCGACGATAAAAGTGAATCAGCAGCAGCTGGATCTGGAAACAGCGTTCCGGCGTCAGCTCCTCGGGCGCGGCCTCTTTCAGCAGCGGCAGCAGCGGACGGAACGAATTGATAAAGGACTCGTACATCGCGTTTTGCTCGGTTAACTGCCAGCACTCTTCCACCCGCGAACGCAGCGCGGCGCGGGAGAGCGCCAGCGGCGAGTGGGCTTCAAAGAAGATCACGTTTTCCGCCACGCCGGCATCGTGAAGCAGGGACTGCACGTCCGCCAGATGCTGCGACGGCGAGGCCATCAGGCTCGGCGCCAGCGTGCCAAACCCCTGCCAGATCAGCTGTTTTTTGACGTCGGCAAGGGTGGCTTTATCGAGACCTTCGGAGAGCAGCAGCAGCCATTTGCCGTCCCAGGCGGGCAGTTCCGCGCGGTAAATCTTATTCTCCGCGCGACGCGTCAGGCGAAGCCCCTTGTCGCTCAGGCGGTAAAAGCTGCGCCGCCCGATGCGGGAAACGTCCAGCCAGCCCTCTTTGTTGAGGCGAAACAGCGCGGTGCGCACGAAGCGCTCGCCAAACCCCATGCCTTCCAGCAGGGCGGCCAGGCTACCGAGCCAAATCTCACCGCCGCGATGGGAAAGCGCGTCACCGTATAACGAGGAGATGAGAGAGGTCCCGCTGACGGGTACGGAGCTGACCGCGTGCTGGATAAAGGCGTCGAGTTTATTCATGTGATTCATTCTGTTGTAATTTTTGTCCTGGATGAATCATAGCACAGGATTCTGGGATAGCCCCTCACCCTAACCCTCTCCCAAAGGGAGAGGGAATGTAGTTCTCCCTCTCCCTGTGGGAGAGGGCTGGGGTGAGGGAAATTCAACCGTTGGCCGCAGCTTTACGCAAGTCAAACACCCGGCAGGCTTTGCCCTCCGAGCGCGGGATGCTGCCGCAGTTAACAATCATTACGTCGGTGGAAATTCCCACCATTGACTTAATGCGGTGGCGCAGCTGGTGGCACACCTGACAGCGCTGCTCGTGCGTCAGCGTGAGGCTACTCTCTTTCAGCTCCACCTTCACGGAAAGTGAATCAAGATGCCCGCGACGGTTCACCTCCAGCTGGTAGTGCGGAGAAAGGTGTTCGAACTTGACGATCTCCTCTTCCAGCTGCGACGGGAAGACGTTGACGCCGCGGATGATCAGCATGTCGTCACTGCGGCCGCTGATCCGGTCCATGCGGCGCATGCTGCGCGCGGTTGCCGGAAGCAGGCGCGTCAGGTCGCGGGTCCGGTAGCGGATCACCGGCAGCGCCTCTTTGGTCAGCGTGGTGAACAGCAGTTCGCCCTGCTGACCGTCATCCAGCGGCGTGCCGTCGTTCGGGTTGACGATCTCCGGGTAGAAGTGATCTTCCCAGATGGTCGGGCCGTCGACGGTTTCGATACACTCCATCGCCACGCCCGGCCCCATCACTTCGGAGAGGCCATAGATATCCAGCGCGGTAATGCCTAAGCGTTTTTCGATTTCGCGACGCATGGCCTGCGTCCACGGCTCGGCGCCGAAGACGCCCACGCGCAGGGAACAGCCGCTGGCATCGCCGCCCATCTGGCGCTCCAGCTCTTCAATCAGGTTGAGGCAGTAGGATGGCGTCACCATGATCATGTCCGGCTGGAAATCACGGATCAGCTGCGCCTGTTTCTCCGTCTGGCCGCCGGACATCGGGATCACCGTCGCGCCTAAACGCTCGGCCCCGTAGTGCGCCCCCAGCCCGCCGGTAAACAGGCCATAGCCATACGCCACGTGAATTTTGTCCTTCGCACTGCCGCCCGCGGCGCGCAGGGAGCGGGCCACCAGATTGGCCCAGTTGTCGATGTCGCCCTGCGTGTAGCCGACAACGGTCGGTTTGCCGGTGGTGCCGGATGACGCGTGAATGCGCACCACCTGCTCCATCGGCACGGCAAAGGTATCGAACGGATAGTTATCCCGCAGGTCCTGCTTGGTGGTGCACGGGAATTTGCGGATATCCGCCAGCTCTTTGAAATCGTCAGGGTGAACGCCCGCGGCGTCAAACTTGCGTTTGTACATCGGCACGTTGCTGTAGGCGTGATGCAGCGTCCATTTCAGACGCTCGGTCTGCAGCGCCTGTAACTCGTCAAGGGAGGCCGTTTCAATCGGATCAAGCTTTGTTGTATTTGTCATTGTAGGGTACTCACATTGTTTTTATGCTCAAACACGCTCAAGGATCATGGCAATGCCCTGACCCACACCGATGCACATCGTACACAGCGCGTAGCGCCCGCCGCGTCGGTGCAGTTCATTGCTCGCGGCCAGCGCCAGTCTGGCACCGCTCATGCCCAGCGGGTGGCCCAGCGCAATCGCGCCACCGTTCGGGTTGACGTGCGCGGCATCATCCGGCAGGCCCAGCTGACGCAGCACGCCCAGCGCCTGCGAGGCGAAAGCTTCGTTAAGCTCGATCACGTCCATATCGTTAATGCTGAGTCCGGCGCGCTCCAGCACCTTGCGAGTGGCCGGGACCGGGCCGAGCCCCATCAGACGTGGCTCCACGCCCGCCGTCGCCATCGCCACGATCCGCGTGCGCGGGACTAGCCCCTGCGCCAGCGCCATCTTCTCGCTGGCGACGATCAGCGCCGCCGCGCCGTCGTTGACGCCGGAGGCATTTCCCGCCGTGACCACCCCGTTCTTACGGAACGGCGTTTTGAGTCCAGCGAGCTGTTCGAGCGTGGTGTCCGCGCGCGGATGTTCATCCACGCAGAACTCCGTGACCGCCCCTTTTTTGCCAGGCACCGGTACTGGCACAATCTCCTGCGCCAGAATGCCGTTCTGCTGCGCCTGCGCGGTACGCTGCTGGCTGCGCAGCGCAAACGCGTCCTGATCGGCACGGCTGATATTTAACAATTCAGCTACATTCTCTGCCGTTTCCGGCATACTGTCAGTTCCGAATTGCTGATGCATGAGCGGATTCACAAATCGCCAGCCGATGGTGGTATCAAAGATTTCCGCCTGACGCTGAAACGCGGCGGTGGCTTTGCCCATCACAAACGGCGCGCGCGACATCGACTCCACGCCGCCCGCAATCAGCAGTTCGCCATCGCCCGCCTTAATGGCGCGGGCAGCAAAACCAATCGCGTCCAGCCCCGACCCGCACAGGCGGTTAATGGTAGTTCCGGACACCGTCTGCGGCAGCCCGGCCAGCAGGGACGACATGCGCGCTACGTTGCGGTTATCTTCCCCCGCCTGGTTGGCGCAGCCGAAGATCACGTCGTCAATCCGCTCGAGGTCGAGCTGGGGATAGCGGGCCAGCAGCGCGCGCAGCGGCACGGCACCGAGATCGTCGGTTCGGACTGCGGCAAGCGCGCCGCCGTAGCGCCCCACCGGGGTTCGAACGCCATCACAAATAAATGCGTCACGCATCTGCCTCTCCTGTCACGCTGCCGCCGATGCGGTGAGATTTCCCGCGAAAAAGGGCGACGGTTTTCTGTTGTTGGTTCTGGATTTCAATGTCGTACACGCCGGTCAGTTTGCCCTGGTGCATCACCCGCGCGGTGGCGGTGAGCGTGTCCCCGGCAAATCCCGGACGCAGAAAATCAATCGAGCAGCCCGAGGCTACCGCCGCCAGCCCCTGGCTGTTGCAGGCGTAGGCAAAGGCGGTGTCTGCCAGCGAAAACAGCTGGCCGCCGTGGCAGGTTTTATGGCCGTTAAGCATCTGCGGGGTGATGGTCATGGTCACCACCGCGTAGCCTTCATCCATGTCGACAATGTCCATCCCCATCGCCTGCGCGCAGGCGTCCCGTTCGTACATCGCGCGGGCGTTATGCCAGGCGTTATGACTCATAGCTACTCTCCAGAAGCGCGCGCTGGCGCAGCAGTGAACAGGGGCGATAGCGCTCCTCGCCGTAATGACGCTGCAGGTTCTCCAGCAGCGTCAGCAGGCGCTGCCAGCCCAGCCGTTCGCCCCAGGCGATCGGTCCGCTAGGGTAGTTCACGCCCAGGCGCATGGCGGTATCGATGTCCTTCTCGCTGGCGACCCCTTTTTGCAGGGCATCCAGCGCTTCGTTGGCAATCATCGCCAGCGTGCGCCAGACCAGCAGGCCGGGATAATCGGCAATTTGCACCACCCGGTTACCCTGCTGCTGCAGGTAGCGGATGGCCTTTTGCGTCGCGGTGTGCGGGTTGCTGGCGGCCGACGCAATCACCGCCACGTCGCGCTCAATGCGGTCCACCACCACCACCGGGCCGTTGAGCCGCAGCGCCAGCGCCTGAGCGGTTTCGCCCTGCGTTTCGATCAGGTACACATCATCAATTTCGGTGACACCGTCACGTCTTCTTTCCACGCGCATCGGGCTATAGCTGTCGTTCACGGCCGTCACCCACCGCACGGCGGGTTTGTCACCCTGCCAGTCGTAGACGCCCTTTCCGCTCTTTTTGCCCAGCCTTCCCGCCAGCACCAGCTCCTGCTGGACCAGCGAAGGCAGAAAACGACGCTCCTGCCAGAAGGCGTTAAATACCGAGCAGGTCACCGCGAAATTTACGTCCTGACCAATCATATCGGTCAGCTCCAGCGGCCCCATCGGGAAACCGCCGCCGTCGCGCAGGGCGGCATCAATCACCTCCGGCGGGGCGACCTGCTCTTCCAGCGCGCGCCAGGCCTCGGAATAAAACGGACGGGCGACGCGGTTGACGATGAATCCCGGCGTTGACTGGCAGCGAACGGGCTGTTTACCCCAGTTCAGCGCCAGCTCGCACAGCGCGTCGGCTACTTCCGGAGAGGTCGCCAGCCCGCTGACCACCTCCACCAGCTTCATCACCGGCGCCGGGTTAAAGAAGTGCAGCCCTGCGACCCGCTCCGGGTGGTGGACGTCCGCCGCAATCGCCGTGACGGAGATGGAAGAGGTATTGCTGGTCAGCACCGTCTGCGGCGGGCAGATCTCAGCCAGCTGAGCAAACAGCGCCTTTTTCACCTCCAGACGCTCGGAGGCCGCTTCTATGACCAGATCGGCCGCGGCGAGCGCCTCGATATCCGTGACCGGAAGCAGCCGGGCGAGGATCTGGCTCCCGGCATCGGCGGAGAGTTTTCCGCGCGTCACCCGGGAGGCCAGACGCTGGCGGATCCCGTCGATGGCCCGCGATATCGCGTCGCTGGAGATGTCGTAGATCAGCACCTGATGCCCATGGCTGGCGGCGACTTCGGCAATCCCTGCGCCCATCGTGCCGCTGCCGATCACGGCGACAGTACGTATGTTCAGCATCTTATTTCCCCGTAAAGTTCGGCGCGCGCTTCGCCAGGAAGGCGCTGACGCCCTCGCGGTAATCGTCGCTTCGCCCGGCCAGGCGCTGATAGTCGCGTTCCAGATCGAGCTGGGCGTCCAGGGTGTTGGTTTCCGCTGCATTGATTGCCTGCTTGATCAGCCCCAGCCCGAAGGTCGGCTGCGACGCAAAGTGCAGCGCCATCTGCTGCGCGGTGGTGGAGAGCTGTTCGTCATCCACCACCTGCCAGATCATCCCCCAGGCCTGCGCCTGTTCGGCGCTGAGCTTGTCGCCGAGCAGCGCCAGCCCCATGGCGCGGGCGCGTCCGGCCACGCGCGGCAGCAGCCAGGTGCCGCCGCAGTCCGGCACCAGGCCGAGCTTGCTGAAGGCCATCACGAAGCTGGCGGAACGAGCGGCAATGACCATGTCGCACCCCAGCGCCAGCGTGGCCCCCGCGCCTGCCGCCACGCCGTTAACGGCACAAATGACCGGTTTCGGCAGCTTTGCCAGGCGGCGCACCAGCGGGTTATAGAAGGTTTCAACGGACATCCCCAGATCCGGCGCCGGGCCGTTGGGGTCGACGTTGCGGTCGTTCAGATCCTGACCGGCGCAAAAGCCGCGTCCCGCTCCGGTGATCAGCAGGCAGCGAACGGTGTCATCACGCTCGGCCTGTTTCAGGCACTCGGCAAGCTGCTGGTGCATCACGTCGTTAAAGCTGTTCAGACGCTCCGGACGGTTCAGCGTAATGGTCATTACGCCCTGCTCAACATGACTGAGAATACATTCCACAATTAGCGTCCTTTAAAGTCGGGGGTGCGTTTTTGTAAGAAGGCGTCGATGCCTTCCCGGCGGTCTTCGGTGGCAGAAAGCAGCGTAAACAGCTGGCGCTCCTGGGCCAGACCGGCCTGGAGCGCCACCTCCTGAGACTGGCGCAGCGCCTGTTTCGCCGCCTGCAGCGCCAGCGGAGAGTGGCGCGCCATCAGCGCCGCCTGCTTCAGGGCATACTCTAGCGTCAGCGCTGGCGGGAAGACGTCGCTCACCAGCCCGGCGCTCAGCGCCTGCTGCGCGGAGATACTCTCTCCGGTCAGCACCATTTTGCTGGCGAGCGATTTACCGACGCTGCGGATAAGACGCTGGGTGCCGCCCGCGCCGGGCATAATGCCAAGCGTAATTTCCGGCAGGCCGAAACGGGCGTTATCGCCAGCAACGATCGCGTCGCACAGCAGCGCCAGCTCGCAGCCTGCGCCCAGCGCGAAGCCGTTCACGGCGGCAATCAGCGGTTTAGGAAAAGCGTTAATCCGCGCCCACAGCTGCGGGCGAATATCGTTCAGCGTGGCGGGCAGGTCTTTCTCAGCCATTTCGTTGAGATCGGCCCCGGCGGCAAAGCAGCGCTCGCTGCCGTAAATCACGCAGACGGAAATCTCGATGTCAGAAGCCGCGGCCTCCAGCTGTTCCGCAAGCTGCGTCAACAGCGCATTGTTGAGGGCGTTGCGCGCCGCCGGACGGTTTAGCGTCAGCTGCAGCACGCGGCCATGACGGGTAACAGTCAGTTCGCTCATGCCATCCCCTTCGCGTCGAAGTCGACAATCACGTCGGCGGTTAACGGCAGCGACTGGCAGCTCAGCACGTATCCGGCGGCCAGCTCGTCCGGCTCCAGGCTGTAGTTGGTCGCCATATCCACCTTCCCGCGCAGCACTTTGCATTTACAGGTGGCGCACACCCCGCCCTTACAGGCATACGGAAGATCCGCCCCCTGACGCAGGGCGGCATCCAGGATGCTTTCGTCGTCCGCCGTCAGGGTGATTTCACGATCGCGCCCGTCCTGGCGCACGGTCACTTTCTGTCCTTCCGCCTGGACGTGCACCGCGCGTTTAGCGGTGGTCCCCGGGGTGTTAAAGCGCTCAAGGTGAATGGATTTGTCCGGCATCCCCAGCGCCTTCAGCGTCGCTTCGGCGTCGTCCATCATCGCCGACGGGCCGCAGATAAACGCCTCGTCGTACTGGCGGAAGTTAATCAGGGTTTTCGCCAGCGCCTGCAGCTTTTCCCCGTCGATGCGGCCAAAGAGCAGATCGCTGTCCAGCCGCTCCTGGCTGAAGATGGAGACCAGCTGCAGCCGCTGCGTATACTTGTCCTTCAGGTCCGCCAGCGCCTGGCGGAACATCATGCTCTGGCTGCTGCGGTTGCCGTAGATCAGGGTGAACTGGCTGTTGGGTTCGGTCGCCAGCGTCGCGGAGATAATCGCCAGCATGGGAGTGATCCCGGAGCCTGCCGCAATCGCCAGATAGTGGCCTTCACGTTCAGCCCGCGGCTGGTAGCCAAACTGCCCCTGAGGAACCATCACCTCCAGGGCCATGCCCGCTTTGATCTCATCCCGCGCATAGCGGGAAAAGCGCCCGCCGTCGATGGCTTTGACCGCCACGCTGATTTCACCCGGGGCGGTACTCCGGCAGATGGAGTAGCAGCGGCGCAGCTCGTCCCCGTCAAGCTTCGTTTTTAACGTCAGGTGCTGGCCGGGACGGAAGCGGTAGGCCTCCTGCAGCGCCTGCGGCACCGCAAAGGTAATGGTCACCGCGTCGCGGGTTTCGGGTTCCACTTTTGCCACTGTTAATGAATGAAACGTTGTCATGGCAGCCTCAAATACATTTGAAATAGTCGAAGGGCTCGCGGCAGGTGTTGCAGCGGTAGAGCGCTTTGCAGGCCGTCGAGCCAAATTCACTGATAAGCGAGGTATCGGTGCTGGCGCAGCGCGGGCAGCTCACCTCCACAGGCGCGTGCGCGTGGCAGCTATGCCCCACGGGCGGGCTGATGCCGTACGCCCGCAGGCGCTCGCGCGCGTCGGTGGTCATCCAGTCGGTTGTCCAGGCGGGTTCAAGCTGGAGCACAATGTGCACCGGGGTGAAGCCGTTCGCGGTCATCGCGTCGCGGATCGCCCCCAGCAGGTGTTCCGTTGCCGGACAGCCCGAGTAGGTTGGCGTGAAGCCAATGACCCAGCCTTCCCCCTGCGCCTTCACGCTGCGCACCATGCCTAAATCGGTGATGGTTAATACCGGCACTTCCGGATCGGGGATCTGGCTTAGCAGCGACCAGATCTGCGGGATTTGCGCGGGCGCGATGTCGACGAGGCGTTGCATAGCGTTCTCCTTTACCACTGCTGACCGGGATACGCGCGCTGGAGATACTGCATTTCCGCCAGCATCGGGCCCAGATGTTCGGTATGCAGCCCCCTCTTGCCCCCGGTGCGGTACGCCACCTCTGCGGGAACCTGCAGGCAGGCTTCATTCAGACCGGCAAACACTTCGCTTTCCCACGGCTGGCGCAGGACGCGCGGGTCAACCGCCACGCCGGAGTCAATCAGCGCCAGCTCGACGTCATCGGCTTCGAACAGCTCCGCCGTAAAACGCCACAGATTGTCGATAGCCTGCTGCATTTTTTGCGCGGACGTTTCGGTCCCGTCGCCCAGACGCACCAGCCAGCCGCGGCAGAAGCGCAGGTGGTAGCGCGCCTCTTTAACCGCTTTGGCGGCGATGGCCGCAAGCTGACCGTCGCTGCTTTGGGTCAGCCGTTCGTACAGCGCCACGTTCCAGGCATCCATCAGATACTGGCGGGCAATGGTGTCGGCGAAGCTGCCGTTCGGCTGCTCCACCAGCAGGACGTTGCGGAACTGGCGCTCGTCGCGGCCAAACGCCAGCGTGTCTTCATCGCCCTGGCCTTCCCGCTCCGCGGCATAGGTCAGGAAATTGCGCGCCTGCCCCAGCAGGTCGAGGCCGATATTGGCGAGCGCGAGGTCAATTTCCAGCTCCGGCGCGTGGCCGCACCAGGCGCCGAGGCGCTGGGAAAGCACCAGACCGTTGTCGCCCAGACGCAGGGCATAGGCAGTCACTGAATTCATTCTTTGCCTCACATATGCTCGATGCCGTCGGGGATGGTGTAGAACGTCGGGTGGCGGTAAACCTTGCTTTCCGCCGGGTCGAAGAACTCACCGATCTCTTCCGGCTGGGAGGCGACAATCTCGCTCGCCTTTACCACCCAGATAGAACACCCTTCGCTGCGGCGGGTGTAGGCATCACGCGCATTTTCCAGCGCCATGCGATCGTCGGCGGCATGCAGACTGCCCACGTGACGGTGGGATAATCCTTGTTTGCTGCGTACGAACACTTCGTACAGCGGCCAGTAGACGTTGCTCATCGTGATTCCTCTTAAGCCACTTTGCGGGCGTGTTGTTTTTCCGCGTGCGCCAGTGCGGCTTCGCGCACCCACGCCCCCTCTTCCCAGGCTTTACGTTTCGCGGCCAGGCGCTCGTGGTTGCAGATGCCGCGCCCGTTAATGACCTCGTCAAACTCCTGCCAGTCAATCTCGCCGAAGCGATAATGACCGCTCTCTTCATCAAATCGCAGGTCGGGATCCGGCACCGTCATGCCCAGCATCTCCACCTGCGGCACCGTGTTGTCGACAAAGCGCTGGCGAAGCTCGTCATTGCCGAAGCGTTTGATTTTCCAGGCCAGGCTGCGGGCGCTGTTCGGCGAGTTGTCGTCGTTCGGCCCGAACATCATCAGCGCCGGCCACCAGAAGCGGTTGATGGCGTCCTGCAGCATCTGACGCTGGGCCTCGCTGCCCTGCGCCAGCGCCATGCAGGCCTCAAAGCCCTGGCGCTGGTGGAAGCTCTCTTCTTTACAGATTTTCACCATCGCGCGTGCATACGGACCGTAGGAGGTGCGGCACAGCGCCACCTGGTTGACGATGGCCGCGCCATCCACCAGCCAGCCAATCACGCCGATATCGGCCCAGCTCAGGGTCGGATAGTTGAAGATGGAGGAGTATTTCATCCTGCCGTCGAGCATCTTCTGGTAGATGTCTTCCCGCGCGCAGCCCAGCGTTTCCGCCGCGCTGTAGAGGTAGAGCCCGTGCCCGGCTTCGTCCTGCACTTTCGCCAGCAGGATCGCTTTTCGGCGTAGCGTCGGCGCGCGGGTAATCCAGTTCCCTTCCGGCAGCATGCCGACAATTTCGGAGTGCGCATGCTGACCAATCTGACGGATCAACGTCTTACGGTAGGCGTCAGGCATCCAGTCCTGAGGCTCAATCGCCGTCTCCTGCGCTATGCGCTGCTCAAACCGTTGTTCTTGCGTCACGTCGTCACCTTTATGATTCTTTAGTTTGCAAATTAAAGCGTAATGTTGAATCACTTTGTTTTTAAAAGTTACACAAAGGTTAAATATAACCCCAAGAATTGTTTCCTGGTTTTGTGATGCTGCTCTCAAGGCTTTTGTCTCAGGCCTTTCATAAAGCGCCTTTAAGCGGTGAGATTCATCCGGCCAGATCACAACGTTAACAATTCATTAAAAACTCAGCTTGATTTTTATGATTCATGATCAAACTATTAATGAGTAAATTACGTAACACTTGGAGATAAGCGATGCAGCAGTTAGCCAGCTTCGTGTCCGGTACCTGGCAGTCTGGCCGGGGCCGCGAACGCACTATTCATCACGCCATCAGTGGCGAAGCCCTGTGGAGCGTGACCAGCGAAGGGCTGGACATGGCGGCCGCCCGTCGCTATGCGATTGAGCGCGGCGGTGAAGCGCTTCACGAGATGAGCTTTATCGAACGTGCGGCCATGCTGAAGGCGGTGGCAAAGCACCTGCTTAGCGAGAAAGAGACGTTCTATGCCCTGTCAGCCCAGACGGGCGCGACGAAGGCGGACAGCTGGGTGGATATTGAAGGCGGCATTGGCACCCTCTTCACATACGCCAGCCTGGGCAGCCGCGAGCTGCCGGATGACACGCTGTGGCCGGAAGACGAGTTAATCCCGCTGTCGAAAGAAGGCGGCTTTGCGGCGCGCCATGTCCTCACCTCCAAAGCCGGCGTGGCGGTGCACATCAACGCCTTTAACTTCCCCTGCTGGGGGATGCTGGAAAAGCTGGCGCCGACCTGGCTTGCCGGCATGCCCGCCATCATCAAACCCGCTACCGCGACCGCGCAGGTGACGCAGGCGATGGTGAAATCCATCGTGGACAGCGGGCTGGTGCCGGACGGCGCCATCAGCCTGATCTGCGGCGGCGCGGGGGATCTGCTCGACCAGCTCGACAGCCAGGACGTGGTGACCTTTACCGGCTCCGCCAGTACAGGGCAAAGCCTGCGCGTGCACCCGAATATCGTGGCGAATTCGATTCCGTTCACCATGGAGGCCGACTCCCTGAACTGCTGCGTACTGGGGGAAGACGTCACGCCGGAACAGCCGGAGTTTGCGCTGTTCGTCCGGGAAGTGGTTCGCGAGATGACCGCTAAAGCCGGGCAAAAATGTACGGCCATTCGCCGCATTATCGTCTCGCAAAGCCAGATTGACGCCGTGACCAAGGCGCTGATTGCACGCCTGGAAAAAGTGGTGGTGGGCGACCCGGCGCAGGAAGGGGTAAAGATGGGGGCGCTGGTCAACGCCGAACAGCGTGCGGACGTGCAGGAGAAAGTGGAGCAACTGATCGCCGCAGGCTGCCAGATCCGTCTGGGTGGCAAAGCGGACCTGCAGGCCCCGGGGGCGTTCTTCCCACCGACCCTGCTGTTCTGCCCGCAGCCGGACGAAACCCCGGCGGTGCACTCAACCGAAGCCTTCGGCCCGGTTGCGACGCTGATGCCGTATAGCAACGCACGCCACGCGATGCAGCTTGCCCGCGCGGGCGGCGGCAGCCTGGCGGGTACGCTGGTCACCGCCGATTCGGCGATTGCCCGCCAGTTTATTGCCGGCGCGGCGCGCGCCCACGGGCGCATTCAGATCCTTAACGAGGAATCATCAAAAGAGTCTACCGGCCACGGCTCCCCGCTGCCTCAGCTGGTGCACGGCGGCCCGGGCCGCGCGGGCGGCGGCGAAGAGCTGGGCGGCCTGCGCGCGGTGAAGCACTACCTGCAGCGCACCGCGATTCAGGGCAGCCCGACGATGCTGGCCGCCATTGGCAAACAGTGGGTGCGTGGCGCAGCGGTGCAGGAAGATCGCGTGCATCCGTTCCGCAAATACTTCGAGGAGCTACAGCCGGGCGATAGCCTGCTGACGCCGCGCCGCACCCTCACGGAAGCGGACATTGTGAACTTTGCCTGCCTGAGCGGGGACCACTTCTACGCCCATATGGACAAGATCGCCGCGGCAGAGTCGATCTTCGGCGAGCGCGTGGTGCACGGCTACTTCCTGATCTCCGCCGCAGCGGGACTGTTTGTTGATGCGGGCGTCGGGCCGGTTATTGCTAACTACGGCATGGAGAACCTGCGCTTTATCGAGCCGGTTAAGCCGGGCGATACCATACAGGTGCGTCTGACCTGCAAACGTAAAACGCTGAAGAAACAGCGTACCGGGGAGGAAAAACCGACCGGCGTGGTGGAATGGGCGGTTGAGATCTTCAATCAGCAC
The DNA here is from genome assembly GCF_047530595.1 of Enterobacter sp. 01-M-02-SI-ECC. Taxonomy (NCBI): domain Bacteria; kingdom Pseudomonadati; phylum Pseudomonadota; class Gammaproteobacteria; order Enterobacterales; family Enterobacteriaceae; genus Enterobacter; species Enterobacter sp. 01-M-02-SI-ECC. The sequence goes on from NZ_JBLKCZ010000004.1 coordinate 186,612, forward strand.
CAGCAGGCCGTGGCGCTCTACTCCATCCTGACGCTGGTGGCGCGCCAGCAGGGTGATATTTTATCTTGAGCCTTAACTCTTAATCCGCAGATGTGTTGCGTTAAGAGAAAATATAAACTGGATGGCATTGGGAGACCAAACCATCCAGCCAGCCTGGTCTGGATAAGTTACAACCAGAAACAGTAATCGAATTGACCATATTATTATCAAGGCTATTATTTTCTGACGTGAATATTTTCAAGTGCAATTACATGGAAGGTTAATTGAATATGGCAATACCCGTATATCTTTTCTTAACGGACGACGGCGGCGCAAAAATCACAGGCTCAGTGGATATTCGTGACCGCGAGGGAAGCATTGAAGTCACCGGCTTTACCCATAACCTCCGCCTGCCAACGGATCCTTTGACCGGTAAAATCACCAGCAAACGCAACCATGCGCCAATCGTTTTTCAAAAGGAAATTGATTCATCTTCTCCTTATCTGATGAAAGCCGTTGCTACTGGGCAAACCCTCAAAACAGCGGAATTCAGGTGGTATCGCATAAATGACGCTGGTCAAGAGGTAGAATATTACAATATGCATCTCGATAATGTTCGCGTCGTTTCCGTTACGCCATTGATGCATGACACTAAAGACCCGACGAAAGAAAAACACAATCATCTTGAAGTCGTTGAACTACGGTACGACAAAATAACCTGGACATATTGCGACGGTAATTTGCGATTCGCCGATAGCTGGGCAGAGCGTTAACTATGCGTGTGCCTTCATATTCTACTCCATACGATATTGCTTCATTTTCGCCCCCGGGCGTTGACGTTGTCAGCCATATGGTCATCGCTCGATTTCATGGCGGTCCCTCAATGATGACGTACATCTGGTTTTATCAAATGGTGAGAAATCATGGCCCATGGGACTATAAGCAAGGCCGTTCGCAATATGCTAACTTTGGAAATTTTCATTACGGTGCGGTTGGCGCGGCGGCGGGCATTCCTGATGGAGTGCTGCTACGCGGTGCAGGTACTGCGCAGATCCTTGCTGGCACAAGCGATCCGGTAGAATTTGCTAAATATCATGGTGCCAGTGCTTATGGAGATGACCCTGTTGATCAATTATGGATTAGGGCAGGAATAGATTATGCACGACGTTCGGGATTTTAACTGGCGAATCGTAGTGGCGGTTGTCATTTTTCTGGGGTTTATCTTATACCCTTTCCGCGATCTGTTTACCGTGTATGAAAAATTTCAGGAAAAAATTATCGTTAATGATCGTTTAGCTCTCTACATAACCCAGGTTGAAGCGAGTTCTTTATCCAGAGATACGTTTCACTTTTATCTCTATGATGCGAAAAAAAGCACTGAAGATTTTATGTCTCACGTATCAGATATCAAACCTGTCATGGTTACCAACGATGCTAAAGCCACAGCAACGGTAACAAACGGAGATATTTATCTCCGCGTTCGCGGAAATATTTACTCTTTCACTACAGTTGGGTTCGACGTGCGTATTTATCTGGATAGATCACCTTACTGATCCCATGAAGCCTCTATCTCGGGGATGTGACGTATCCCCGCTCTTTTTTTAACCTGGCAAGACTGGCAAATAACCTGGCAGATGCAGGCAAACGCTTTTCTCATAGGCCTGTCAGGATAAGGCTGTCACAACACAATAAACACAACAAGATGAGGTCTACGATGGGAAGCAATTCTTCTTTTTCTGCCCGTAGAACGGCGCTGGCCATGGCCGTTGCGCTGTGTTGCGCCTGGCAATCCCCTGTTTTCGCCCACGGCAGTGAGGCGCATATGATCCCGATGGACAAAACGCTGCAGGACTTTGGCGCGGACGTTCAGTGGGATGATTACGCACAGATGTTCACCATTGCGAAAGACGGTGCCTTTGTGAAGGTCAAACCGGGCGCTAAAACCGCCATCGTCAACGGTAAAACCCTCAGACTCGAGGTGCCGGTGGTGATGAAAGGCAAGAAAGCCTTTATTTCCGATACCTTCATCAACGATGTGTTCCAGTCCGGCCTTGACCAGACCTTCCAGGTAGAAAAACGCCCTCACCCGTTAAACGCGCTAACGGCGGACGAAATTAAGCAGGCCGTTGAGATTGTGAAAGCCTCGGCGGACTTTAAACCGAATACCCGCTTTACCCAGATCGCCCTGGCAGAGCCCGAGAAAGCCAAAGTGTGGGACTTTGTGCTTAACGGTACGGCAGTGGATGCCCCTCGCCAGGCGAAGATCGTCATGCTCGATGGCAAGCACGTTATCGAAAGCGTGGTGGACCTGAAGGATAAAAAAATCCTGCGCCGGGAGCCGGTAAAAGACGCGCACGGCATGGTGCTGCTGGATGATTTCACCGCGGTTCAGCAGATCATCAACGAAAGCACCGAGTTCGCCGAGGTGCTTAAAAAACACGGCATCACCGACCCGAAAAAAGTGATTACTACGCCGCTGACCGTCGGCTATTTCGACGGTAAAGACGGCCTGAAGCAGGAAGATCGCCTGCTGAAGGTGGTGAGCTATCTGGACGTGGGCGACGGCAACTACTGGGCGCACCCGATTGAGAACCTGGTGGCCGTGGTCGATCTTGAACAGAAAAAGATCCAGAAGATTGAAGAAGGCGCCGTTGTTCCGGTTCCCATGACCCCGCGTCCCTATGATGGCCGCGACCGCGTTGAGACGCCGAAAAAACCGCTCAACATCACTGAGCCGGAAGGTAAGAACTACACCATCACCGGGGATATGGTGCACTGGCAGAACTGGGATTTTCACCTTAGCCTGGACTCCCGCGTCGGTCCGATGATTTCAACCGTCACCTATAACGACAACGGCAAAAAGCGCCAGGTGATGTATCAGGGGTCGCTCGGCGGCATGATCGTCCCTTACGGCGATCCGGACGTGGGCTGGTACTTTAAAGCCTATCTCGACTCCGGCGACTACGGTATGGGCACCCTGACCTCACCGCTGGTGCGCGGTAAAGACGTACCGTCCAACGCCGTGATGCTCAATGAAACCATCCCGGATTACACCGGCGCGCCGATGGAGATCCCGCGCGCGATCGCCATTTTCGAACGCTACGCCGGGCCGGAATACAAACATCAGGAGATGGGTCAGCCAAACGTCAGCACCGAGCGCCGCGAGCTGGTGGTGCGCTGGGTGAGTACCGTGGGCAACTACGATTACATCTTTGACTGGGTGTTCCATGAAAATGGCACTATCGGCATTGACGCCGGCGCAACGGGTATCGAGGCGGTGAAAGGCGTTCAGGCGAAAACCATGCACGACGCCACAGCCAAAGACGACACCAAATACGGCACGCTGATCGACCATAACATCGTGGGCACCACGCACCAGCATATCTACAACTTCCGTCTTGATATGGACGTGGACGGCATCAACAACAAGCTGGTGGCGATGGATCCGGAAGTGAAGCCGAATACCGCCGGGGGCCCGCGCACCAGCACCATGCAGATCAATCAGTACGATATTAATACCGAGCAGCAGGCGGCGCAGAAGTTCGACCCGGGCACCATTCGGCTGCTGAGCAACACCAGTAAAGAGAACCGCATGGGCAACCCGGTCTCGTACCAGATTATCCCTTACGCGGGCGGTACGCACCCGGTGGCGACCGGCGCGAAATTTGCCCCGGACGAGTGGATTTACCATCGCCTGAGCTTTATGGACAAACAGCTGTGGGTGACTCGTTACCACCCGGATGAGCTCTACCCTGAAGGAAAATTCCCGAACCGCTCCGTACACGACACGGGCCTGGGGCAGTACAGCAAGGATAACGAGTCGCTTAACGATCAGGATGACGTGGTCTGGATGACCACCGGCACCACCCATGTCGCCCGCGCGGAGGAGTGGCCGATAATGCCGACGGAATGGGTGCATACCCTGCTTAAGCCGTGGAACTTCTTCGACGAGACGCCAACGCTCGGGAAGAAGAAAGACGAACAGAAATAAATAACGTACCGGGCGCAATGCCCGGTTTTTTTTGCCTCTGGATTTGAGGATCGTCCTGGCTTGCTTATAGTTACTGATATCTCACCTGCATGATTTATCCCCCGGTCGGGAAAGGGCTTTATGGAAAAAAGAAAAAAACCGACACTTGAACGGGCAACCTGGCCAACGCACCATGCTATGGTTATGCACGGGCTGGCGATGAACCTGCCGTGGCTGGCCTTCGTGAATATCAGCTTCGCGGTGATGATTCTGCTGCGACACATTTTGCTTAATACCAGCGATCCCCTTTATCCCCACTCGCCGCAGCTGGCGAGAATGGTCGATGCCTCCATGCTCGGCATTATCATTCTCTCTGCTGCGCTGATCCTCATGGCCTGGCGACGCATCGCCGGCATTAGCGTGGTACTGTTTATCTGCAGCGCCATCTGGTCGGTCTCCTGCTTTTGGTTTATCACCCAGCTGCTGCTCCCGCACGTCTGGCCGCTGTGCGTCAATTTATTACTCGCTGGCTTAACGGCGCTCTATTTTTATCCTGAAGGGCTACTCGCCTTTGTGCTCCCGCTCTGGATCACCTTGCCGGTAGCAAGCTGGATACGGAACGATGGCCTCAACCTTCACTTTTTTGTTATCTGGAGCGTCTTTACGCTGATCCTGATCTGCGGGCGTTTCATCCTGCTGAGCTGGTTTGACGAGGCCTGGCGACGTAACCAGCAAAATCAGCTGCTGATCTCCAGGCTGGATGCGCTGGCGCATCAGGATCCGTTAACCAAAACCGCCAATCGCCGGAAAATGGAAGTGGTGCTGGAGAACGCGGTTGAGCAGAAAAAAACCTTCTCGGTGATCATGCTGGATATCGACTATTTCAAACGCTACAACGACACCTACGGGCACCAGGCGGGTGACGACTGCCTGACGCGCGTGGCGCGGGTGCTTAAGCAGTCGGTGCGCACGCCTGATGATGTGGTGTCACGCTACGGCGGCGAGGAGTTTGTAGTGATCCTGTTTAACTGTCCGGAAAACATCGCAGAAAAGGTGGCCTTACGTATTCAGGACGGCCTGCGCACAGAAGCTATACCGCACAGCGCGTCAACCGTTAGCGATCGTGTCACCGTGAGCATGGGAATTGCAAGCATGGCGGAAGGGTTAGCGGGCACCGAGATCATCGCCCGCGCCGATGCGGCGCTGTACCGGGCGAAAGAGGCCGGTCGGGATCGGTGGTCGCTTTAATTAAAGCCGGGTGGCGGCTACGCCTTACACGGCCTGCAAAATTCGCCCGGTGCGGCTGGATGCCCTCACCCTGACCCTCTCCCATGGGAGAGGGAACAAACACTAAAAAGGCAACCTCCAGGTTGCCTTTTGCTTTTACTAGTAGCGCACGCAAACCGATTTGGTTTCACACCAGCCGTCCAGCCAGTCCGGACCGAAGTCGCGTCCGGTGCCGGACTGCTTCATGCCGCCGAACGGCAGGTTGGCGTCAATCAGCGTATGGCTGTTTACCCAGACGGTGCCCGCCTGCAGCCGGTCGGTGTACTCCAGCGCCTTGCTGATATTCTGCGTCCAGACGCTGGCAGTCAGGCCATATTCGGTGTCGTTTGCCAGCTGGAGCGCCTCTTCCCCGTCGGCGACGCGTACCAGGTTGACCACCGGGCCAAACACCTCTTCACGGGTCAGGCGCAGTGAGGCATCCGGGTTCACCACCAGCGTAGGCGAAACGTAATAGCCTTTGCCTTCCGGCCCCCGGTTACCGACGATCAGCTCCGCGCTGCGCGACTTCGCTTCGTCAAGGAAGGTCTGCACCTTGTCGCAGTGCGCGCGCGATACCAGCGGGTTGATAAACGCTCCCGGCGACATGCCCGGCCCGACGCTCAGGGATTTCACCGCCTGCTCAAACCCGCTGACCAGCGTGTCAAACAGCGGCGCTTCAATATAGATGCGCGAGCTCGCCGCGCACACCTGCCCCTGGTTCAGGAAGCTGCCGGTCATCAGGCCTTCGATTACCCACGCCGGGTCCGCGTCTTTTAGTACAATGGCCGGGTTTTTCCCGCCCAGTTCCAGAGTCACCCCGGTTAGCGTATCCGCCGCCGCGCGGGCGATTTGCTTACCCGTCGCCGTTGAGCCGGTGAAGCTCACCTTCGCGATATGCGGATGCGAGGTCAGCGCCGCGCCACACACCGCGCCGCTCCCGGTCACCACGTTGAACACCCCATCCGGGATGCCCGCTTCACTGGCCAGTTCCGCCACGCGCAGCATGGTCAGCGGCGTGGTTTCAGACGGCTTAATGACGATAGAGCAGCCAGCTGCCAGCGCTGGCATCACTTTCCACATGCCGATCATCAGCGGGAAGTTCCAGGGCACAATCCCGGCCACCACGCCAACCGGCTCTTTACGCGTCCACGCCTGATAGCGGGCGCCCTGCGGCAGCGGGATAGAAAGATCGAGAGTTTTACCCGAAATTTTGGTGGTCAACCCGGCGGTATAGCGCATCCAGTTCAGGGTGCAGCCGACTTCAAACATACGGGAAATGTTGATGGATTTGCCCTGCTCCAGCGTTTCAAGCTGGGCCAGCTCCTCGCTGTGCTGTTCCACCAGATCGGCGAAATGGAGCAGGATCCGCTCACGCTCCGCCGGGAGTTTTCCGGCCCAGGTGCGGGCCACAAAGGCGCGCCAGCCGGACATGACGGCACGATCAACGTCGTCGACGCTGGCATCGGCAGTCGAGGCAATGACCTCGCCCGTGGCCGGGTTGAAGACGTTCAGCCGCTTTTCACTGTCCGACGCGGCCTGACGCCCTTCAATCCACAGGCCATGCTGTCGGTCTAAAAATTGTTGTACGGCAGGCTGAATGGCCACCTGTGATTCAGACATAGGATACTCCTTCGTTATTCTTCGCAGGGTGTCCATCCAGTCTAAGTGGGGTTTTGCGTTCTCGCTTTTGTCTCTGTGACATTCGCTTTGCCACCTGTGACAGGCTCCGCAAATCGCGATAATTGCCGCTTATATCGCTGTTACCGGTGAGTGTTCTTTCCTATAGTCAGCCTCATAGCTCTGACAAAATGCAACACAAATGCAACAATGCGAAAACGTTGACGGTGCAGTGAGAGAAACGATGGCGTGTGCAAGCGAGCAGGAACAGTATCAGCAGTGGCTGGCGCAAATTAACCAGGTTTGCGGGCGTTTTAACGCGCAGCCCACCGGGGGGAAATTCTTCGGCGAGCTGGAGACCAGCTATGCGCGCAGCCTGAAGCTCAGCACCGTGACCGCAGGCGGCGTTAACCTGTTCCGCTCCCGTCAGGAGATCGCTCAGAGTAACGATGCCTGGTTCTATACCGTGTTCCAGCTCGAAGGCAGCGCGGAAATTGAGCAGGATGACCGTCGCGCGCTGCTCAGAACCGGTGATATCACGCTGATTGACGCGTCGCGTCCCTGCTCGATCAACTGGCGGGAAAAATCCCGCCAGATTTCGCTGCTGGTTCCCCGCCAGATTATTGAGCAGCAGTGTCGTTTCCAGGAGATAAGCTGCGCGACCGCGCTTTCCCGCACCTTGCCCACGGTACAGCTGAGCCATCGCCTGCTGATGGAGAGCATGAGCAATGCCGACCTGAGTGACCGTGAAAGCGAAGCGGCGCTCGAGGCGATGATCTGCCTGCTGCGCCCCGCTTTCCAGCAGCGTGAAATCATTCAGCCGCGCAAGGAGCGCCAGTTCCAGCATGTGGTGGCGCTGATTGACGACCATATTCAGTCTGAATCGCTGCGCCCGGAATGGATTGCAGCCGAGAGCGGCATGTCCGTGCGCAGCCTTTACCGCATGTTTGCCGAGAAGGGGCTGGTGGTAGCGCAGTACATCAAAAACCGTCGTCTGGATCTCTGCGCGCAGGCACTGCAATCTACCGGTGATGATGAAAAGCTGGCGGGTATTGGCTACAGCTGGGGGTTCACCGACCATAGCCATTTTTCTACGGCGTTTAAGCAGCGTTTTGGCGTCTCGCCGGGTGAATACCGCAGGCGCTACCGCTAACTACTTTTTGAGCCATTTTCCGTTAATGCCCTTCACGTATTCGCCCGGCTGCGCGCGGGCAACCAGTTTCTGACCGGCCATTTTAGCCACTTCATCGACCGGCAAATTATTGCTGTCAGCCAGCTTCTGGTAGTTTTCCGCGCGCGCCGCATTGATACGACTGACCAGCGCCAGCGTTTCCGCGTCCTGTTGAATCGGGGCAAGATAGCCGCTGAGGGTTTCCCCCACGCGCCCCTGTGCCCGGGCATCGTTTAAGGTCAGCGCAGCCGCCTGCACGTTCATCCCCAGCGCCAGTAAAATCAGAGCTAATCGTTTCATGGTATCCTCAGAACAGATCGCTGCGCGATTTCAGCAGGGTTTCGACGTCTTTATCGACCTTAATATGGATTTCATGTTCGATTTTGACATTCATATTGATGGTAATCGGCTCTTTTGGCGCAGCGACTTCAATGCGCGGCGTACAGCCGGTCAGTAGCGCGGCAACGGCAACGGTGAGCACACCAGCCATCTTTTTCATTGTTGTTCCTCACTTTCCTTGCCAGTCAAACTGCGGGGAGCAGGTATCGCCGCATGTTGCTCAAACCAGGTTTGCAGATTGTCCCCAAAGCGCAGGCTGCGCCAGAGGGTAAAGACATTCTCATCATGGGTATAGTTCAGGTTGACGGAGCTGCTTTTGCCATCCACCCGGCTGGTCCCCTTGAGGGTCGCCTGCATGGTTAATTCACCCAGATTATCTAAATTGATTCTCGTCCACGAACGCGAAATTTCCATATAGCGGAGCCAGTTAATCGCCGCGCCCGCCACCATATTATCTTTCACGATGGCGTCTGCCGTATCTTTGTCGATGCGCAGCGTCATTGGCCCCGGGTTGGTCAGCCAGCCATCTTTAATGATCCATTTTTCATTGTCCAGCCAGAACGGCAGCGCCCCGCTCACCGGCCCTGACATGGTAAACTGTTTCGGATTAACGGCGCTGATCAGCTCGCTGGAGGAGATATTGTCCACGCGCAGCAGGGCCGGATCGTGCTGAGGCATCCGCAGCTGCTGCATGGTGATCTTCCCGCCGAGGGTTTCCACCTTCACGTTGGTGAGGAGCAGCGGATTGTCCTCCGTCCAGGGATAGTCCCCCTGTAGATCGGCGGTAATGTTGCGCGCGGTCACCAGGTTTTCCACTTCGCCAATGCGCAAGGTGACCGGACCGCGCGTGCCGAGAGACCAGGTTCCCTCGCTGAATCGGAACGGCAGCACAAAATCGACGCCGTTAATCTGGTTATCCGGCATCCAGGCGCTGCCGGATTTCAGCACGCCGTGCCCACCGGCCTCAAAGCCCTGATCGGCCGCCGCCGAGAAGGCGACCTGCGCGTAAAGCTCCCCGTCGCGCAGCGTCATTTTCCAGTCCGGCGGGATCAGCGGCTGGAATACGGTGAGCGACTGTTTTGGCCACCAGGCCTGCCCGCGAAGGCGCACGCCATCCCAGCGTCCGTTCACCTGTACCGGGCCGATTTTGTCCGCATGGAGGTCGCCCTTAAACTGGAAAATGGTCGGGTCAGTGCCGTCAACGCTGAAGGTCAGGACCGAGGGCGGCAACGCGCTGCCGCCGGAGAAACGGGTTTGCCCGGCGTTGAGCGACAGCGCGCCGCTGAAGGCCGGTTTATCGGGGTCACGCAGCCAGCGCACCGGTTGATCCAGCACCAGGCGAGGCTTGCTGACCTCCATAGTGCCGTACTGGAGCTTGTCAAAACCGGTGGAGAGCGCCGTCAGCTCAATAAGATTGTCGCGCCACTCGCCTTTCCCGGCGACATCCCAGCGGGCATTCATCGGCGTAAAACCGCCTTTCCCCCAGTAGCGCCACTGCCACAGACCGTTATCAGGTAAGAAGTCGCTGGCCTGACCGTCCAGGTGGAGTTCAAAATCGCCCATCTCGTTTTCATGGGCGCGCAGAATAGCCTGCAGACGGCCGTCCACGCCCTTCTGGGTGAGCTTCACGCCCGCCAGCGGCCAGCGGATTTCATCGATATCAAGTGAGTCAATGATGCGCCCGCGCGAGCGGAGCAGCGCGCCCGGCTCAAAGGCCAGCTTCGGTTCATACAGGCTGCCGGTCAGCGTTGCGGGCAATTTAGCGTAAAGAATGAGATCGTTTTGCTTTGCCTCGCCGCTCAGGTGCAGAGGCATGTCGCTGTTTTCCATGCTGAGCCTGCCTGGCCCGATATTCAGTACCGCGTTCCCTTTCCCCGCATCACCGTGGGTAAGCACATTCAGCCGTCCGGTCAGGGTGGCTTTCTCCAGCCCCTGCTGCCAGTTGTCGGCGCGAAGAGACACCCGGCCGCTCAGCGGCATCCCCGAGAGATCCCAATTCCAGCGCCCGTCGCTGATGTTCAGCTGCTCCGCCGTGACCTGCCACGGCAGGTCGAGCAGCGGATCGGGATTGTCCCGCGCCATCACCACCAGCTGTCCCTGATTGTCTTCCCAGTCCAGTTCGGCATCGACCAGAGACGTTAACTGTGGCACGTTAAAGGTCGCGACCGCGTGGCCTTTCACCGGCACGCCATCCGGCACCAGCGGCAGGGTAAACTCGCCCACCAGCTTAATCGGCTGCGGCTGGTCCGGGAGCTGTACATCGAACTGGCTGACCGAGAGCGTCTGACCGCGCAGCGTGCCTTTAATGCTGACCTGCTCGCCTTTATAGGCAATCTCCTGAATGGACGGCGTCAGCGACGCATGCAGCTCGCCCTGCCACTGCTGCCAGGGCGACAGCGTCAGACGGTGAACCGTGATCCAGGTATTCGGTAATACCGCCTGCCATTGCGCCAGCGTTTTGGGGGCGACCGTTGAGGGTGCAGACTGGGGAATTTTGCTCAGACAGACGGAATTGAGATCCAGCGCGCCGACATCCAGCTTCCAGCGGCTTGGATGTGACAGCGTCACGTTATCGATGCGGGCAATTTCGCAGTCTTCAACCAGATAGCGAAGATCGGGGATCACCAGCGCGTGGCGAGTAAGTTTCGGACTCTCTTCGAAAGCGATGCGCGTCCCGACGGGCAGCCAGATCCCGGCGAGCGTCGGTACCCACTGAGCGAGCGTCATCAGCAGCGTCAGCGGCAACAGTATGAACAGCAGTAAAAGCGCAAGAGCGGCTTTGTATTTACCCTTCATGGGCAGTTAATATCCTGATTTAGCGAAAGAATTAAGCCGGCAGTGCCGATCATTGTCGCATGTTTAGCGGTTGAGTTGAAGTTAACGCCAAGATTAAGGATAGATGCTGTAAATAGTATGAGGTAACTTTTTTGCTATGCGTAACCTAAAGAACACAATTTAGATTCAGTGGGTTACGCATAATTTCAGGCAAAGAAGCCGGAATAACTGCGTAATTAATACCTGTTCCTGGGCACTGCCAGCAGGTAAAGCATTGCGAATATCAATGACCCCCAGTACACCGAGTCGTACCGCCAGGGATCAAAATCGATATGTAAAAAACCGCTAACAAACTCATAGCCGTTGGCAAAAACGTTAATCTGGATGGCTGCAATGGCTATCACAAACAGCATATAGGCAATGAACAGTGGGTGTTTTCTTAGCCGGGTAATCTTCTGTTTCCCGAAATATAAAAAGAAAAAAACTACTATAGATACAATGAAATAGTACAAAGCGGGCAGCATTGGCGGAGATAAGGACAACCCCAGTTGTTGCGACATGCATCATTCTCCCTCTTTATCAGAAACTCACCCGGTTCCTAATATCGTCCCATCACATCCAGAAGGATTGCAGTTTTCACACCCTCTTGCCATTCTTTAACGTAATTCAGACAGGCTTTTTTCGCATCCTCAACCCACTGCATTTTTCTCTACACGCCCTAACCAGATTCACGCCAAAGATTCCTCGTAGCAAGAATATCATGGAGTTAGGGTGCACATATGCTCTAGAATAATTGATAGAACTTATTGAATTCAATAATATTTTATAAATTGTAAGATAATTTTAATCATGCTAACGTGAATGCAAAATCACTGGAGAAAGTCTTATGAAACTCGCGGTATATAGCACAAAGCAGTACGACAAAAAGTATCTGCAACATGTTAACGAGGCTTACGGGTTTGAGCTTGAATTTTTCGACTTTCTGCTGTCCGAAAAAACAGCCAAAACGGCGCACGGCTGTGAAGGCGTCTGCATTTTTGTTAACGACGACGGCAGTCGTCCGGTGCTGGAAGAGTTGAAAAAACAGGGGGTGAAATATATCGCCCTGCGCTGCGCGGGCTTTAATAACGTGGACCTCGACGCGGCGAAAGAGCTGGGTCTGAGGGTGGTGCGCGTCCCGGCGTACTCCCCGGAAGCGGTCGCGGAACATGCGATTGGCATGATGATGTCGCTCAACCGTCGTATTCACCGCGCTTATCAGCGTACCCGTGATGCCAACTTCTCGCTGGAAGGGCTGACCGGCTTTACCATGTACGGCAAAACCGCGGGCGTGATCGGCACCGGTAAAATCGGCATCGCCGCCCTGCGCATTCTGAAAGGCTTCGGCATGCGTCTGCTGGCGTTCGATCCGTACCCGAGCGCCGCTGCGCTGGAGCTGGGCGTGGAATACGTCGACCTGCCGACCCTGTTCTCGCAGTCTGACGTGATCTCCCTGCACTGCCCGCTGACGCCGGAGAACTACCACCTGCTCAACCAGGCGGCGTTTGACCAGATGAAAGATGGCGTGATGATCATCAACACCAGCCGCGGCGGGCTGGTTGACTCTCAGGCCGCTATCGAAGCGCTGAAAACCCAGAAAATTGGCGCGCTGGGGATGGACGTGTACGAGAACGAACGCGATCTGTTCTTTGAAGACAAGTCGAATGATGTGATCCAGGACGACGTGTTCCGCCGCCTGTCTGCCTGTCATAACGTGCTGTTTACCGGACACCAGGCGTTTCTGACTGCCGAAGCGCTGATCAGCATTTCGGAAACCACGCTGGGTAACCTGCAGCAGCTGGAAAAGGGCGAAGCGTGCCCTAACGAACTGGCGTAAGCGTGACGCCGGGTGGCGTCTATGCCCCACCCGGCGTACTGTCTGTTTCCCAGGTCCGGTGCGCAAAGCACCACCATAGCAGTACGGCCACCAGCGCAATCGCGCTCAGGACGCTGAATGCCGTGGCAAATGAGTAATGACCCGCAATCGTGCCGGTTAACGCCGGGCTCATGGATGCCCCAACCCCCTGCATCAGCATCACCACGCTCTGCCCGGCATTGACGTGCCCGCTTCCGCGCAACAGCACCACGATAAACGACGGTACTGCGACGCCCAGAATCCCTGCGGCCAGCCCGTCGAGAATTTGTACCGGGATCATCATGAGCGGCGCGTCCGTAGACGCCGCCAGCGCGGCGCGAACCGGCATCACCAGCAGCGCCAGCATAATTAAGCGCCAGTAGCCGTATCGGTCTATTCGGTTGGCGACCCAGATGGCAACGGGAATCATCACCGCCTGAGAGATGATAACGGTGCCCGCCGCGTACAAACCGGGGTTGATCGAGGCGGGCGCCGCGGCCACCCTCATGCTCAGCATCGGCAGCAGCGCGGCGTTCGCCAGGTGAAACAGCAGCAGCGTCAGTCCGGTCACGAACAGCGCCCGGTTTTTTATCAGCACGGCAAATCCGGGAACCGGCAGGCTCGCTGAAGAAGAGAGTCCTCGTGCGGCGTCGTTGTCGATATCCCCGTTGCGAATGGCAAGCAGCGCGCAGAGCGTTAACAGCGTGGTACAGGTCATCAGCAGGAAAATCCCGCCGACGCCCCAGTACCACGCAATGCCGCCTGCAATCAGTGCGGTAACAAAGTTGCCGCCGTGATTGAACGCCTCATTTTTGCCCATCTGCGCGCTGAACCCGCCCTGACCGGTCAGCCCCAGGGTAATTCCGGCGATCAGCGGACCGACAAACGCCGCACAGATACCGGTGACGATTTGCGAAACGGCGACAATGCCGCTCTGCTGGCTAAACCAGAGCAGGAGCGTGCTAAGGGTGATGAGCAGGCACACCAGCGCCAGCACGGTCCGCTTGCTGCGCGAGGTGTCGGTGATGAATCCCGCCGGCAGCGTAGCGAGTAGTCCCGCCAGCCCACCGGCCGTCATCAGGATGCCGATATCATCGGGGGTCCAGTGGCGTTCGGTCAGAAAAATACCGAGAAAAGGACCGAGGCCATCGCGGACATCCGCAATGAAAAAACTTGTCAGGCACAATGCCCGCAGCGAACGAAGAGACATACTTCCTGCCTTTGTCTGTTATCGCCTGTAAAAAAGAAAATGTAGTATACCGGGTATTTTTGAAAATCAGATGACGTCTTAAAAAAACATGCTTTCCGAACTTAAACAATTCATAACGGAGTCTGTTTTTTCGCTTTACTCATTATCGCCCCTGACTATACTGGCAATAAATTTTCACAGGAGTCCTTCGTTGGAAAGTTATTTTATCGTCGATACGAAGGTAAGCTAGCGCGATTTTCTCGCTGCTTACCTGAAACGGTGGGCAGCAATCCTCTTTAAGCGATTGTATCCCGACACAGTAAGAACCACTCAATTTGTGGGGAATCGCATGTTCATGTTTACTCATTCACTCTTTCCGCCACCGTTGTCCTGACACGCTTAGCATTTAAACGGCGTTATGATGTGCTTAGCAAAGCACTGACGCTTATTATTTAATAACGTTAACAGGCGACAGGCTGATGTTCCCTTATATCTCTCATCTGCTCGCAGCAATGCTGCTGGGCGCAATTATTGGCGCGGAAAGACAGTGGCGCCAGCGTATGGCCGGGCTTCGTACCAATGCACTGGTTGCCACGGGTGCGGCAGTGTTCATTTTAAGTTCGGTATCGACTTCACCTGATAGCCCGGGGCGTATCGCAGCGCAGATCGTCTCCGGAATCGGCTTTCTTGGCGCTGGCGTCATTATGCGTGAAGGAATGAATATTCGTGGTTTGAATACCGCCGCAACGCTGTGGTGCTCGGCCGGAATTGGCGTACTGTGCGGATTAGGCCAGTTCTGGAATGCCGCTATGGCCAGCCTAATTATTCTCTGCGCTAACATATTGCTTCGCGAAGCCGCGCAGCGAATTAATCAACTGCCCGTGCTTCATGAAGGCGAAAAATGCTATGTCCTTAAAATCACCTGTAATGATGAGCATGAAGATGCGGTGCGGCAAAGCGTCGTAAACATGGCGAAAGAGTTGACGTTAAGTCTGAAAGCGATTTATTCCGCTACTGCGCAAGCAGAAGGTAAAACTGAAATTCGCGCGGAGGTGATGACCCGGGAGGAATACCGAAAATTACTCGATATGATTATGGGGAATATGGGCGGGAATAAAATTATCGCGTCCGTTAGCTGTCACGCAATATGAACAAGTTACCGGGCATTGCGCCCGGTTGAGGCTTTGGCGTTTTGCAGAAAACGGACCGTGACGCGGAGAGATTCATCCCCGAATGCCCCTGTTCGTTGTCACGCCACGTTAGCGAGATCAGGGCAGGTTCCACTGTACGCCTATCACATAACCGAAATTTGTACTCGTTATGACAGCTTGCTCTCTGTTTTCCTGAAATTAACGGTCTACCCTGAATTGTGTGAAAAACACTCAGGAGGGACAAATGTATAATTCAATTTTGGTTCCAATTGACATTTCGGAGGATAGCCTGACGCACATGGTTATCCCCTTCGTTCAGGCACATACAGCACTTAACACAGCTAAAGTTCACTTTCTTACCGTCATTCCATCGCTTCCGTATTATTCATCATTAGGCCTGGCCTATTCGGTAGAAATGCCGAAGCTGAAAGAGTTCCAGCACGCGGCCTTAGCGAAGCTGGATGAAATCGTTAAGCAATTCAAAATTCCTCCAGACAAGGTACAGACTCACGCCGTGACGGGATCTCCAAAGGATCAAATCCTTAAGCTCGCTGACACGATCGATGCCGACCTGATTATCATCGCTTCCCACAAACCTGACATATCGACGTATCTGTTGGGTTCGAACGCTGCGGCAGTGGTTCGGCATGCGAAATGCCCTGTCCTGGTCGTGAGATAGAAAGCGGCGTTTACGCTCGTGGATACGAACGGATAGCGGATAACAAAAACCGGGCGCGAAGCCCGGTTTTTCATTTACGCAGCCCTGATTGAAAGCGCGATTTAGAGATTTACTCTGTTAGCGTTTAAATTTAAGTCCGTAATGGCGGCCGGTTTTCCAAGTAAGTAGCCCTGAACTTCATCACATTTATTTTTTTTCAGAAAAGACAGCTGTTCGGCGGTCTCCACCCCTTCTGCGGTTACCGCCATGGAATAGGCTTTCCCCAGGTCGATAATTTTCTCCACGACTGACTGGTTCTGCGGCGAGTCCCCCAGGGTAAAAATAAAGCTCTTGTCGAGCTTAAGCCCGTCAAACTGAAACTTCCGCAGATAGCTCAGAGAGGCATAGCCGGTACCGAAATCGTCAATCAGAATGCGGACGCCCATTTTTTTGAGAGACTTCATGGTCTGCAAGGTTTTTTCAGGATCGGAAAGCGTGACGTTTTCAGTGACTTCAATTTCCAGCCGGTTGGGTTCAAGCCCCGTTTCGTGAAGGATCTCTTTTATCCTTTCGGCAAGATCGCTTGCCTGGAATTCGATAGCAGAAATATTGACGGAGACCGATAATCCCGGCAATTTGTCTTTCGTCTCCGTACTGGCTTTGCGTATGACCCAGTTGCTCAGGCTAATAATCAGCCCGGTTTCTTCTGCCAGCGGAATAAACTGATCGGGCATTATGGTCCCCCGAGCCGGGTGCTGCCAGCGTACCAGCGCTTCGACGGCCTCAATTTTAGAATACCGGAGGTTATAACGCGGCTGGTAAACCAGGTAGAGCTGTTCTTCGCGAATCGCGGTCTTGAGTTCTAATTCCAGTTTCCTGCGTTCAGTCAGCTTTTCCGACATATCAGGGCGATAATAGACCCATCGGTTTCTGCCGGATTGTTTCGCCTGATACAGCGCAATATCCGCGTAGCGGAGAAGATCGTTTGCGCTGCTGCTATCCCGGGGAGCCAGCGCAATGCCCATGCTTACGCCTATCGCCACATCATTGCCCTCAATGGCGAAAGGACGGTTAAGTTCTTGCACGATGCGACGACACACCTCCTCAATCTGCTCTTGCTGGCTGGTGTTGCCGAGGAGCAGCATAAATTCATCCCCTCCCTGCCGTGCGACAAAATCACCTCGACGAACGCAATCTTTAAGACGTGAAGCGACCTCGCCAAGCAGGGCATCGCCGGTGGAGTGCCCGAAAATATCATTGACGGGTTTAAACTTGTCTAAATCAAGGCAAATCATGGCAAAGGGATAGTGGTTAAGGTCTTCTTTCGCTAACTTGCCAGCCAGAAATTCCTTAATATGATACCGGTTTGGCAGACCGGTTAATTCATCATGGCGTGACAGGAACTCCACGCGTTTTGTTGCTTCAACTTCCTGAGAAACGTCGGTTGCCGCGCCTCGCAACACCACCGTTCCATCAGGCTGAGCAGAAAACTTTGCCAGAAGCGTGCAATATGAGGTGGATTGTTGCGCGTGAGTATAAGGACAGTTTTTAAATTCAAAGCGTTCGGTTAAGTCCCGCTGCCTGGCGCAGTCATGTGATAATCCGCTTGTCGACGGAAAGAGTTCATCCAACCTGCGGCCTATCCATTTGCTATTTTCATATCCCGTTATTGTAGAAAAACGACCCGAAAGCCACGTTATCCTTAACGATAAATCTGTTTCCCAGAACCAATCGCTGGTTGTTTCACTGACGTCCCGAAATCGTTTTTCACTCGTAATAAGATTCAACCGCGCCTGCTCGAGGAGAAACGTATTTTCGTCAAGCATTCTCGCCTTGTGCATAATATGGCGCATTAATATCACCGTCATCAATACCGTCAGAACGACTGAAAGAATGAGCAATGGCAAAAAATAAATTATTAACCCCTGGCCGGGATTTTCACCGTCCCAGATAATTTTCACATCCCCATTCTGGGTGCTTAAGGTAAATGCTGTCTGATTATTTATTTGAGAAGTGGCTGTAGCGGGAGAAGTACGAACGTTCTGGATACCGGCATCCTGCCCAATCGTGAGGAGTTTTTTAACCGTTAACTTGTCTATAAACACCATTGTCGACGGTTTTCCGGGCATGGTTTGCACGCTCGTATCATCGCCCGTCGTTATCCATTGCGCAGAAACAATGGCCGGCACGGAATCGATAAGCGCTAGCACAGAAACCGGCACTCCCTTTTTTATACTCAACTCATGGAGTAAACGGTCTTTGGTTGATTTGTCTAACCAGCGCTCCAGCTCCTGAAGCTTCAGCTTCCCGTCAACGACGCTGTATCGCGTGCTCCCTTCCGGCGAGAGAACAAACACCCCTTCGTAGCCAAAGTTGTCATACAGGGATTTGCCCAGGTTCTGCTTATCCCATGCCCAGTGAACGTCATTGTTCAGATGAAGATGTTTGTAGGCATCTCCCCACTCGGCATTATCTTTCAAATGACTTCGCATGCTCTCCTGGCGGGTCTCCAGGGCTTTCCTTAACAAAAATTCATCGTGCTTGTCGCTGATTTCATTCACATTATCTTTTATTATTAGCAGGGAAATTATTGCCGCAATAAAAATACTTATCAACAACGTTACAATATAGGTAAAGGTTTTATTTATCAGGCCTTTAGAAGGCTCGGTGTCGGTGAAGCCCGGATTGTTCAGAGGTAGGGTCATCTTTCGCCTTCTTAACTGCTAGTACGTCGATTTGTATGCCACTTTCATTTATCGGCACAAAATAACAAAAATTTATAGCTAAAAATCTGAGATTAAAGAATATTTGATTTCTCTAACCCAGATCAAATTATTAATCATTAACTCTTTTACTACCTAAACTCGGTAAATTAAATATACTGTTCGAAGTAAGTTTTAATCTCACCTGTTTTATTTATAAAGAACGCATATTAAAACTATTTTTGCAGAAGACGTTACAAGCACGTTGGAGCCTATAAAAAAACCGGGCGTAAAGCCCGGTTCTTTTTTCAGACGAGACTGGCTCTATTCGCTCAACCCGCGATTTTCCAGCATCGGTTCAATCTTCGGATCGTGCCCGCGCCACTGCCGATAAAGTTCAGCCAGATCCGTGCTGTTACCACGGGACAAAATCGCCTCGCGGAATTTTTGCCCGTTTTCACGAGTCAGGCCGCCCTGTTCAACAAACCACTGATAGCCGTCGTCCGCCAGCATTTGCGTCCACAGGTAGGCGTAATATCCCGCCGCGTAGCCGCCGCCGAAAATATGGGCAAAATAGCTGCTGCGATAGCGCGGCGGTACGGCGGGCAGATCCAGCCCCTCTTTTTGCAGTGCTGCCGCTTCAAACGCGTCAACGCTCGAAACGGCTTCGCTGATCCCGTGCCAGTTCATGTCCAGCAGCGCGGCAGCCAGCAGCTCCGTCATGTCATAACCCTTGTTGAAATGGGTCGCGTTGAGCATGCTTTCACGCAGCGCCTCCGGCATCGGCTCACCGGTTTCGTAATGGCGCGCATAATGGGTAAACACCTGTGGATGGCTGGCCCAGTGCTCGTTGATCTGCGACGGGAATTCAACGAAATCACGCGGCGTATTGGTCCCGGAGAGCGTGGCGAAACGCTGGCTGGCAAAGAGACCGTGCAGCGTATGACCAAACTCGTGGAACAGGGTTATCACGTCATCCCAGGAGAGAAGCGCGACGCCGCCGTTAGCCGGTTTTTGGTAGTTACAGACGTTGTAGATCACCGGACGGGCAGCAAGCTCGAAGGATTGCTCGGCGAAATTCCCCATCCAGGCCCCGCCCTGCTTGGAATCGCGGGCAAAGAAGTCGCCGTAAAACAGCGCCATGCCCTCACCGGTGTGGTCGAAAATTTCCCAGACGCGGACGTCCGGGTGATACACCGGAATATCGAAGCGCTCCACAAAGCGGATGCCAAACAGCTGGCTTGCGGCCCAGAATACGCCATCGTGCAATACGGTATTGAGCGCAAAATAGGGTTTGATTTGCGATTCATCGAGGGCATATTTTGCCTGACGCACGCGCTCGGCATAAAAGGCCCAGTCCCAGGCCTGCACGGTGAAACCGCCCTGTTCGTCATCAATCACTTTCTGAATATCGGCCTGCTCGCGCTCAGCACGGGCACGGGCGGCAGGCACAATGCCGCGCATAAAGGTCAGCGCGGCGTCCGGAGTTTTCGCCATCTGGTCGGCGATACTCCAGCTGGCGTAATCCTCAAAGCCCAGCAGGCGGGCCTGCCTCGCACGCAGCGCCGTAAGGCGGAGGATCAGATCGCGAGTGTCGTTTTCATCCCCTTTCTGGGTGCGCGTCCAGCCAGCGTTGAACAGGTTTTCGCGGGTCTGACGATTGCGCAGCGCGGAAAGCGCGGGCTGCTGGGTCGTGTTCAGAAGCGGGATTAGCCAGCGATCGTTTAGCCCTCGCTCCGCGGCAGCCTGCGCCGCGTCGGCAATCTCGCTGGCGATGAGTCCATCAAGCTGGTGCGCGTAATCCACCACCAGCCCGCCCGTCTTATCGGCAGCCAGCAGACGCTGGTTGAACTGGCTGGTCATGGTCGCCGCCTCGGTATTCAGCGCCTTCAGCTCGGCTTTTTCCGTTTCATTGAGACGCGCGCCGGCCAGAATAAACCGCTGATACGTCTCCTCGACCAGCCGGCGGGATTCGGCGGCCAGCGCGGCACGATCCTGCCAGACGCTCTCCACGCGGGCGAAAAGCACGTCATTCAGCCAGATGTCGTTCGCCAGCGCGGCAAGCTCGGTGGAGAACTCTTCCTCAAGCTCCTGCAGGTACGTATTGGTATTCGCGGAGGTCATGGCGAAGAACACGCTGCTGACGCGCGAGAGCATGGCACCGCTTTTCTCCAGCGCCAGCACGGTGTTGGCGAAGTCCGGCGCAGCGGTTTGGGACACAATGGCGTCTACGTCCGCCCGCTTCTGGCGAAGCGCTTCATCGAAGGCCGGGCGATAGTGGCTATCGTTGATTTCATCAAAATGGGGAGCCTGATAGGGCAGCAGGCTGATGTCAAAAAAAGGATTCGTGGCCGTCATCTTTCGCTCCTGAGTACGGGTATCCTCCCAGAGTAGGCCAGGCCGCCATCCCCTGCAACGCCGTCATACAAATGTTGCCTTAACGCACCCTCTGCGGCCGTGCTATGTTAGTACAACACAAAAAGCGTTGAGGAACAGTGAGATGATTATTTTAGTTACCGGGGCAACGGCAGGTTTTGGTGAAAGCATCACGCGTCGCTTCGTCGCCAACGGGCACAAGGTTATTGCCACGGGCCGTCGTCAGGAGCGCCTGCAGGAGCTGAAGGACGAATTAGGCGACAGCATCCTGACCGCGCAGCTGGACGTGCGTAACCGCGCGGCCATTGAAGAGATGATTGCCAACCTGCCCGCCGAGTGGCGCGCCATCGACGTGCTGGTCAACAATGCCGGTCTGGCGCTGGGCATGGAGCCAGCCCACAAAGCCAGCGTTGAAGACTGGGAAAACATGATCGACACCAACAACAAAGGGCTGGTCTATATGACCCGCGCGGTGCTGCCGGGCATGGTCGAGCGCAACCGCGGCCACATTATCAACATTGGCTCCACCGCCGGAAGCTGGCCTTACGTAGGCGGCAACGTCTATGGCGCGACGAAAGCGTTTGTGCGCCAGTTCAGCCTTAACCTGCGTACCGACCTGCACGGCACCGCCATTCGCGTCACAGATATCGAGCCGGGTCTGGTGGGCGGCACCGAGTTTTCCAACGTGCGTTTCAAAGGCGATGACGCGAAAGCGGGCAAAACCTACGAAAATGCTAACGCGCTGACGCCGGAAGATGTGACCGAAACGGTCTGGTGGGTGGCGACGCTGCCAAAACACGTCAACATCAATACCGTGGAAATGATGCCAGTCAGCCAGAGTTTTGCAGGACTTAGCGTCCATCGTGGCTAAATCCGCCCTTCCCGGCCTGCGGGCCGGGTCTGTTTCGGGTTATAAAAGAATGGTAGTATGTTCAGGCTAACTATCTGAGAAATGACAACTCATGGCCGCTGAATCGCAACTCAATCCCACCCAGCCCGTTAACCAGCAAATCTATCGCATTTTGCGACGTGATATTGTCCATTGCCTGATCCCACCGGGAACGCCGCTTTCTGAAAAAGAGGTCTCCGTGCGTTTTGACGTTTCCCGTCAGCCGGTACGTGAAGCGTTTATTAAGCTTGCTGAAAACGGACTGATTCAGATCCGCCCGCAGCGCGGCAGCTACGTGAACAAAATTTCACTCTCTCAGGTACGCAACGGCTGTTTCGTTCGCCAGGCCATTGAATGCGCGGTGGCGCGCCGCGCCGCAACGCTTATCAACGACAAACAGTGTTACCAGCTTGAGCAGAACCTGCACCAGCAGCGTATTGCAATTGACCGCAAGCAGCTCAATGATTTCTTCCAGCTTGATGATGAATTCCACCAGAAGCTGGCGCAGATCGCGGATTGTCAGCTGGCCTGGGACACCATCGAGAACATCAAGGCCACCATCGACCGCGTGCGCTATATGAGCCTCGATCACGTCTCCCCGCCGGAAATGCTGCTCCGACAGCATCATGATATTTTCAGCGCACTGGAAAAACGCGACCCGGACGGTGTGGAAAAAGCGATGACGCTGCATCTGCAGGAAATTAGCGAATCCGTGCAGCTTATTCGTCAGGAAAATAGCGAGTGGTTTAGCGAAGAGTAATATTCGCCGCCCCTTTCGGGTGCGGCGGCGTGATTAGCGAACGACTAACACCGGGATCGTGGCGTAGCGCAGAATAGATTCCGCATTTGAACCCAGCAGATGAGTGGTGATGCTCGGGTTTTTCGACCCGATGACAATCGCATCATATTCCCCCTCCTTGCTCAGCCTGATAATTTCATCCCGGACGTTGCCAAAACGCACCATGCTATGAATATTCTCTGGGGCGATATCGAACAGTCTTTTTAACTCGTTCATTTTCTTACCGGATTCTGCGGTCATATACTCTTCAAACTTTTTAATATCGGCGTTGAACCCGCGCAGCAGAGACCGGCTGCTGGCAGGCAGAATGTTGACCAGGGTAATCGACGCGCCCTCTGCCTTCGCAAGGTTTGCCGCGTGGCGAACCGCTTTGTCGCTCAAATCCATTTCAAACACGTCTACAGGCATCAAAATGCTCTTATACATAAGCCTGACTCCTTATTCCGATGAAGGGTTATTTCCTGCACACAGGATGACATCGGGAATATAAACCAACCCTCAACGCTTCCCTGTCGAAACTATCAATTAATGAAAATAATGGTCCACTTTGTAAATTACCGTCCTGAACCGTCAGCGCCCGACGAAATAAAGAAAAAAGTGTGAGTTTGATCAAAAACAAAAACATGAAGCGCGGACAGGCGTATTTATATGCCCCGTGAACGGCATAACCCGAAATAGCGCCGTATCGAACAGGTTAGAGAGGAGAAAATACCATGATGACATACGACCGTAACCGCAATGCAATCACCACCGGCAGCCGCGTCATGATTAGCGGCACGGGCAAAACCGGCGTGATTAAAGCAATCCACAGCGACGGGCTGGATGCCGCGCAGGTGCGCCGCAGCAAAACGGTTGAAGTGGAAGGATGCGAAGGTAAGTTCGAGCCGATTGAGCTGATTCGCCTTGGGATGCACTAAGCTGTGCGCAGCCATGCCGCCGCGCACGGCGGCATGTGCTGAATTACCGTTGAGACGCGTACTGCGCGACGGTCGCTTTCGCGCCTTTTTGCAGCAGCGCCCGGTACGCGGTCATCACTGCAGCAACGAAGCGCGGCTCCTGCGGTAACTCTTTACCAAAGATGGCCTCAATGCCGAGCAGCGCGTTAACCCGACTTTCCCCTTCCGCACTTCCCTTCACCGCCGCCTGAATCACCGCCAGCTGCGGATCGCTCACGTCGATGGCGTTACCCTGCTCGTCCACGCCGCCAACATAACGCATCCACCCTGCCACGCCCAGCGCCAGCAGTGGGAAAGGCTTCTGATGCACCAGGTGCCAGCGCACGGAGTCCAGCATACGCTGCGGGAGCTTCTGGCTGCCGTCCATCGCGATTTGCCATGTCCGATGGCGCAGGGCCGGGTTGCTGTAGCGGGCAATCAGGAGATCGGCATAGCGACCTAAATCAACGCCCTTCACTTTCAGCGTGGGCGCCTGCTCGTTAAGCATCAGCGTATGTGCGGCGAGGCGGTAGTTCTCATCTTCCATACAGTCGTTGATATGCGGGTAACCGGCCAGATAGCCCAGGTACGCCAGGAAGGAGTGGCTGCCGTTGAGCATGCGCAGCTTCATCTCTTCAAACGGGATCACGTCTGACACCAGCTCGGCACCGGCTTTTTCCCACTCTGGACGTCCTGCCACAAAGTTATCCTCGATCACCCACTGGCGGAACGGTTCACAGGCGACCGCCGCCGGGTCACGCACGCCGGTCAGCTGCTCAATTTTATCCAGCGTATCGGGAGTGACCGCCGGCACGATGCGATCCACCATGGTTGACGGGAAGGTGACGTTAGCCTCGATCCAGTCCGCCAGCTCGCCGTCTACCGCTCGGGCGTAAGCGCAGGTCACATTGCGCATCACGTGGCCGTTCTCCGGCATGTTGTCGCAGGACATCACACTAAACGCGGGCAGACCCGCCGCTTTGCGACGCGCCAGCGCTTCCACCACCACGCCCGGCGCGGATTTCGGCTGGTGCGGGTTTTGCAGGTCGGCGACGATAAACGGGTGATCGAGCATCAGTTGTCCGGTCGCCGGTGAGTGGCAGTACCCTTTCTCGGTGATGGTCAGCGAGACAATTGCCACCTGCGGTTCGCACATCGCCGCCAGCACGCACTCCAGCCCGTCGACCTGTGCATGCAGCGCTTTTTTAACCACGCCAACCACGCGGGATGTCCATGCGTCAGCAGACATCTCCGCCACGGTGTACAGGTTATCCTGCGCGTTCAGATCGGCAATCTGCTGCTCGCCGCCAATCAGGTTAACCTCACAGTAGCCCCAGTCGCTGCCGTGCTCAGCGGCGAGGATGTCGGCGTATACCGCCTGGTGCGCCCGGTGAAAGGCGCCAAAACCCAGATGAACAATGCGTGGTTGAAGGCTGTCGCGATCGTACTGAGGCAGCGTCGCGTTGGCCTGTAATAAGGTGTTTTTCATGATTAAGACTCGTTAATTAGAAAGCCGTGGACCGCTGCCGCGCCTTCAGAAGCGGCAGCGCCTGCTGACTATACCAACTAGAATGGCAGCTGGGGTAAAAAAGTAACTGCCATCAACCATACTGATACTGCCGTTTGAGATTTTGATTTATATTAACTTTTGCTCATGTGGTGTGACATAAAGCTAAAGTTGTGTGACAGGTCACGTAAGTTATAAACCACTAGCGCCGCGAGGAGACCGCGCCGTAACCCACACTCTCTTCTGGTGCGGACTCCGCTGCGTCGTGCGCCGCGCTCAAATCACGGTCGCGCACTTCCGGCATCAGGATCGCCGAGACCAGCCCAATCGCGGAATAGGCCACCAGCATGGCGACAATCGGCCACCAGGAGCCGGTCATATTGCAGAAGATCCCCGCCAGCACCGGACCAAAGCCCACCGCCACCAGACCGCCCGCCTCTTTCGAGATAGCCATACGGGTAAAGCGATTTCGCGAGCCAAACATCTCCGCCATGGTGATATTTTCCAGCGCAAACAGCCCCAGCACGGCGAAGTTATGGATAACGATGATCGAGAGCATGATTGTCCCCGGCGCATAGCTCTTATCGACGATGATCGACAGCATCGGATACGCGAGAAGAATGGCGGAGATATTGAGGATAATGTACGGCAGACGGCGCCCTACTTTATCGGAAAGCCAGCCCAGCAGCGGAATGGAGATAAACCCGAGAATGGAGCTGATCATCAGCGCGTCGGTCGGGATGGCTTTATCGAACAGCAGCGTCTGGACCAGATATCCCGCCAGGAACGTCTGGATCAGACCCGAGTTGCCCGCCTGGCCAAACCGCAGGCCGGTCGCCAGCCAGAAGGATTTACTTTTCACCATTGAACCCAGCGAAGTGTCCGGCTGCACGCTTTGCGCATCGTTCACTTTCTCAAACACCGGGCTCTCTTTCAGGTTCATTCGCAGCCAGATGGCGAAAATCATCACCACGACGCTGGCGAGGAACGGCACGCGCCAGCCCCAGGCAATCAGCTCTTCACGGTCGAGGGCAAAGAACATTACCGCCCAGATCGCCGTTGCGCTCAGCGTCCCGCAGTTTGTGCCCATCGCCACCAGCGAGGAGATAATGCCGCGTTTGCCTTTCGGCGCGTACTCCGCCAGCATGGTCCCGGCCCCGGAAATCTCCGCCCCGGCTCCCAGGCCCTGGATGATACGCAGCGTCACCAGCAGAACGGGAGCAAAAATCCCAATCTGCGCGTAGGTCGGCAGGACGCCAATCAGCGTGGTGCAGATCCCCATCATGGTGATGGTGATAAACAGCACCTTCTTACGACCAATGCTGTCGCCCATTCTGCCGAATATAAAGGCGCCGACAATGCGTGCTATGTAGCCTGCGCCGTATGTCCCCATCGCGAGGATCAGCGCCATCGCGGCTGACTGTTCTGGGAAGAAGATCTCGTGAAAGACCAGGGCAGCCCCCAGCGAGTAAAGCTGAAAGTCCATAAACTCCAGGGCGGTGCCCAGCCAGCCGGAAACGGCGGCTTTCACCAGATCGGAGGTGGTTCTTTGAGGTTGTGCTTGCGTCATAATGGCTATCTCTGAAGGGTAAGATGCGTACCACATAGAGCCTGTCTGCGCAGGCTCTTAACCGCGTAAATAATTATTGCCCGAACGTGAGCAAGACTTTGCAGCACTGCCGCTGGTCTTTCTCAAACAGCTCAATGGCGTCTGTTACATGGTGATAGTCAAAGGCATGAGTGATCAGTTTTTCCGGGTCGATCAGCCCTTTTTTCAGCCAGTCGATGACGACCGGGAATTTATTGGCATTGAGGCGAGAGGAGAAGATCGCCAGCTCTTTGCCGGTGATGCTCTGCTGGATAATCTGGCTCGGCTCGCTGGAGAAGCCCATCAGCACGATGCGCGCCGCCGGAGAGGCCAGGGTAATCGCCTCCTGCAAAATCGCCGGATGACAGGCTGCATCAATGATTAACGTCGGTTTGATGCCCCGTTCGTCCAGCGCGGCCTGCAGCGACTGCTCGCCGTTATTCAACACCCAGTCCGCGCCGCTGCGCTGGGCCATTTTCAGGCGTTCGTCGATGCGATCAACCACGATAACCTGCTTCACCTTATAGACGCCCTTCAGCGCCTGCACGGTGACCAGCCCCATCGGCCCTGCGCCGTAAATCAGCGCGACGTCCTGCCCGGTGGGGCAGGCCTGTCCCGTCACGTTGGCGGCGATGGTGAAGGGCTCCACCATGACGGCGTGTCTATCCGGAATGTCATCGGGGATAGGCCAGGCATTTTTAGCGGGTACCGCCGCGTATTCGCTGAAGCCCCCGTCGCGATGTACGCCCAGCACCACCAGCGAGGTGCAGACGTTCGGCTTTCCGACGGAACACGGATAGCAGTGTCCGCAACTGATCACCGGATCGACCGAGACGCGCTGGCCCAGACGGGCGCTGTCGACACCCTCGCCTACGGCGTCAATCACGCCAAAAAACTCGTGGCCGATCGTGCGTGGATATTTCGCAAACGGGTTATGGCCGCGATAGATGTGGCTGTCCGAACCGCAGATCCCCGCCAGCGTGATTTTGACGCGAACTTCACCCGGGCCTGGCTGCGGAAGTGGCCGCTCTTCAATCACCAGTTCGTTCGGCTGTTGAATCACTACGCTTTTCATCGTTCGCTCCTCGTTTACCAGTTCCACAGCGTGCCGTCTTCAAGACGGGCCACCGGCAGATAGGCCGGATCGTAGGGGTATTTCGCCGCCAGTTTTTCATCAAACTCAATGCCCAGCCCCGGCTTGTCGCCCGGATGCATGTAGCCGTTATCAAAGCGCCAGCTGTGCGGGAAGACTTCCAGCATCTGTTCGGAATAGCCCATATATTCCTGGACGCCAAAGTTTGGCACCCACAGGTCGAAATGCAGCGCGGCGGCGTGGCATACAGGCGAGAGATCCGACGGACCGTGCGAGCCGGTTCGCACCTGGTAGAGCGAGGCGAAGTCCGCGATGCGACGCATTCCGGTGATCCCGCCCGCGTGGGTAATGGTGGTGCGGATATAGTCGATGAGCAGCTCTTCGATGAGCTGCTTGCAGTCCCAGATGCTGTTAAACACTTCGCCCACGGCAATTGGCGTGACGGTGTGCTGGCGAATGAGGCGGAAGCAGGCCTGGTTTTCCGCAGGCGTTGGATCTTCCATCCAGAACATGCGGAATTCTTCAATGCTCTTGCCGAAGCGCGCCGCTTCGATTGGCGTCAGGCGGTGGTGCATGTCATGCAGAAGATGTTCATTGAAGCCGAATTTACTGCGCACCGCGTCGAACAGCTTCGGTGTGAAATCGAGGTATTTTTCGGTGGACCAGAGCTGCTCTTCCGGCCAGTCGCCTTTGGTCGCAGGCTCGTAGGCCAGCCCCTTCCCTTTGGCCATGCCGTAGGTGGTTTTCATGCCCGGCACGCCGCACTGCACGCGGATCGCCTTAAAGCCCATCTCTTTATGGCGGGCGTAATCTTCCAGCACGTCGTCAATGGTGTGACCGGTCGTGTGGCAGTAAACCATCACGCCTTCGCGGGATGCGCCGCCCAGCAGCTGGTAGAGCGGCATGTTGGCCGCTTTGGCTTTGATGTCCCACAGCGCCATGTCCACGGCGGAGATGGCCGACATGGTGACCGGACCGCGACGCCAGTAGGCGCCTTTATAGAAGAACTGCCAGACATCTTCGATGCGGTGCGCATCGCGGCCAATCAGCTGCGGGCAGAGGTGGTCCTTAAGGTAGGAAGCAACGGAGAGTTCACGCCCGTTCAGCGTAGCGTCACCGAGGCCGACAATCCCCTCGTCGGTGGTGATTTTAAGGGTGACAAAGTTCCGCCCCGGGCAAGTAACAAACACGTCAGCCGCGACAATCTTCATAATTCCTTTCCTTACATCATTCGTTGTGATGCTGGAAACTTACTCACCAACCAGACTACCATACAAGTATAATGATCATAAAATCGGCTAACGATCACAAAACCGGGGGATCAGGCCCGTCCCCATCCCGCCACAATAATCAGCATTCCGCACAGGGCAATCAGCGCGCCGGCCCAGTCGTACGCGCTGAGCCTGACGCCGTCCACCACGCGTAGCCACAGCAGCGCGGTACAGACATAGACGCCGCCGTAAGCGGCGTAGACGCGGCCGCTCGCGGCAGGATGCAGCGTTAACAGCCAGACAAACAGAGCCAGCGCGACGCTTGCCGGGATGAGCAGCAATACGGATCCCCCCTTCTTCAGCCAGAGCCAGGGCAGGAAGCAGCCGATGATTTCGCATAGCGCGGTGGCAAAAAAAAGCAGCGTCGTTTTGAGCATATTTCACGTCAGGTGAGGATTTATTTAGACATCATACCTGATGATATCCTTTACTTTTCCATACCTGCTCCGCGGGTATGCCGTCTTTTCGCTTTGGTGTAGAATCTGTTCGGGATAACTTGATTATCTGCACCCGTTTAAAAGGAAACGCTATGACCACATTAAGCAAACGCCTTTGTCTGACAGCCCTGCTGGCGCTGTCATCGTTCGCCTTTGCCGCCTCTGCGACAGCGGAAACCAGCAAGCTCATTATTGAGTCTGGTGACAGCGCGCAAAGCCGCCAGAACGCCGCCATGGACAAAGAACAATGGAATGACACCCGCAGCCTTCGCCACAAGGTCAACAAACGTGCTGAGAAAGAGTGGGATAAAGAAGATGTCGCTTTTGACGCGCGCGATAAGTGCCAGCAAAGTGCAAACGTCAACGCCTACTGGGAGCCAAACACCCTGCGCTGCCTGGATCGCCGCACTGGCCGCACGGTAGCCCCGTAATGTCGGCGCCCTGCGACGTTAAGCTTCGCCCGCTGGAGCGTGAAGACCTGCGCTTCGTCCACCAGCTCGACAATAACGCCAGCGTAATGCGCTACTGGTTCGAAGAGCCGTACGAGGCTTTTGTTGAGCTGTCCGATCTCTACGATAAGCACATTCACGATCAGAGTGAACGTCGTTTTGTGGTGGAGTGTGAAGGCGAAAAAGCCGGACTTGTGGAGCTGGTTGAAATCAACCATGTTCACCGTCGGGCGGAGTTTCAGATCATCATCTCCCCTGAACATCAGGGAAAAGGCCTTGCCTCACGGGCAGCGAAGCTGGCGATGGATTATGGATTCAACGTTCTGAATCTCTACAAGCTTTACCTGATTGTGGATAAAGAGAACGAGAAAGCGATCCATATCTACCGCAAGCTGGGCTTTATGGTGGAAGGCGAGCTGATTCACGAGTTCTTTATCAACGGCGAATACCGCAATACCATTCGCATGTGCATCTTCCAGCATCAGCACCTGGCCGGACACAAGCCGTCAGGCGCCAGCCTGCTGAAACCGACCGCGCAGTAACCTGCGCGGTTTTATTCTCAGTAGTATTCAATCGTGTTTTTGATGGTGTATTTGCGCTCAACGGCAGGTTTGACGCTATCGTCCGTGATCGTCAGGTCGCAGCTCACCGGATTATTGTGTCGATCGTAATCGCAGCTCTGCTTCACGTTGCCCAGCGGCTTATCATTCAACATGCTCACCGCCGAGTAATCCATTCTTTTGCGAACGTCTTTAGACGGCGTCGACTGGACGGACAGGTGCTGATCCCCGGAGACGGTGGTTTTGCCCAGCGGGTAGCCGTCCGCATCGTAGCGATACTTCACTTCCATCTCTTTGCCGTGCGCCGCCACCACAAAACCATTGTCGTCGGTATCCCACGTTATCCCGGCTGACGGCAGTTCGGCCAGCTGGCATTTCCCCTGCAGCATCACTTTGCGCTGCTGGGTTTCTGCATCAAGGTAGTAATTGGCATCCAGCACCAGCGCCACGCCGGTATTGGCCTCCAGGTCGTGCAGCTCAAGGGTATCGAAACACCCTTCCGTAGACACGGTGCCGGTGACCCGTTTGGACACTTCGCCCTTCTCGTTGAACAGCGTCTGGGTAAAGTCTTTCACCGGGCCGCGCAGCGGATCAAAATCAAATTCGTTCGAGAAACTCGCCATTTCGGGCGTAAACGACAGCGGCGCGGAGCTGTTGTCGCACCCCACCAGTGTTGCTGCCAGTAGCGTTATCGCTGCGTATTTCTTCACATTTATTACCGTGCAGGGAGATTATTCCCAATCATATTAGCAAATACAGTTGTTTACACGAAGCCTGCTAAAATTAATCTCTACACAGAGAAAAGGAGCTACAGATGAAACGGTTACCCTGGATTACCGCCCTGCTGTTAATGAGTGCCTCAACGGCCGCGCTGGCGGCACCGGATTCCTGCGAGCGCGTGAAAAGCGACATTCAGCAGAAAATTATCAACAACGGTGTGCCTGAATCAGGTTTTACGCTGAGCATTGTGCCGAACGATCAGGCCGACCAGGCGGGCACGCAGGTGGTAGGCCACTGCGCCAACGACACCTTTAAAATTTTGTACACCCGTTCAGGCAACGGGGCTGCTGAAGCGCAGTAATTTACCCTCAATCCCCTTTGATTTGATAAGGATTAAGATTTAATACCCCCAAATCAGTAACACTCACCCCATCATTAGCCCGGTTATCATTTCGGGAAAAATAATACGTAATTATAATGATGGGGTGAGCCATGTCCGATACTGAACATCACGGCGGGATTAGCCGTCGAACTCTCGTGAAATCTACGGCAATAGGGTCTCTGGCGCTGGCCGCCGGTGGGATCTCGCTTCCTTTTGGTTTAAAAAGCGCCGCCGCGGCGGTGAAGAACGCCGTCCAGCCTGTTGAAGATAAAGTGGTGTGGGGCGCCTGCTCGGTCAACTGCGGCAGCCGCTGCGCGCTGCGTCTGCACGTCCGCGACGACGAAGTGTACTGGGTCGAAACGGATAACACAGGTGAAGATATTTACGGTAACCATCAGGTGCGCGCCTGCCTGCGCGGGCGTTCTATTCGCCGTCGGATCAATCACCCTGACCGTCTCAACTACCCGATGAAACGCGTGGGCAAACGCGGTGAAGGCAAGTTCGAGCGCATCACATGGGATGAAGCGCTGGACGCCATCACCGCCAGCCTTAAAAACGTGGTCAGCAAATACGGCAACGAAGCGGTGTATATTAACTACTCCTCCGGGATTGTCGGCGGCAATATCACCCGCTCCTCCCCTTACGCTTCGCTGGTGGCGCGCCTGATGAACTGCTACGGCGGTTTCCTGAGCCACTACGGCACCTACAGCACGGCGCAAATCGCCTGCGCCATGCCCTACACCTACGGCAGCAACGACGGGAACAGCACCTCGGATATTGAAAACAGCAAACTGGTGGTGATGTTCGGCAATAATCCGGCGGAAACGCGCATGAGCGGCGGCGGGATTACCTATTATCTGGAGCAGGCCCGCGAGCGCTCAAACGCGCGAATGATCGTTATCGACCCGCGCTATACCGATACGGCAGCCGGACGCGAAGATGAATGGATCCCGATCCGTCCGGGTACCGATGCCGCACTGGTGGCGGGGATCGCGTGGGTAATGATCGACGAAAACCTGGTCGACCAGCCTTTTCTCGACAAATACTGTGTTGGCTACGACGAAAAAACGCTGCCGGAAGGCGCGCCCGCTAACGGCCACTACAAAGCGTACATTCTCGGCCAGGGCGATGACCGCACGGCGAAAACGCCGGAGTGGGCCTCACGCATCACCGGCATTCCGGCGGATCGCATCATCAAGCTGGCCCGGGAAATCGGCTCCGCGAAACCGGCCTATATCTGCCAGGGCTGGGGACCACAGCGCCAGGCGAACGGCGAGCTGACGTCGCGCGCCATCGCCATGCTGCCTATTCTGACTGGAAACGTGGGGATTAGCGGCGGCAACAGCGGCGCGCGTGAGTCGACATACACCATTACCATCGAACGTATGCCGATACCGGATAATCCGGTCAAAACGCAAATATCCTGCTTCAGCTGGACGGACGCCATCGCCCGCGGACCGGAGATGACCGCCCTGCGCGACGGCGTGCGTGGGAAAGATAAGCTGGACGTGCCGATTAAGTTCATCTGGAACTACGCGGGCAATACCATCATCAACCAGCACTCCGATATCAATAAAACCCACGATATCCTGCAGGATGAAAGCAAGTGCGAAATGATTGTCGTCATCGACAATTTCATGACCTCGTCAGCGAAGTATGCCGATATCGTGCTGCCGGACCTGATGACCGTCGAGCAGGAAGATATCATTCCTAACGATTATGCGGGAAATATGGGCTACCTGATTTTCCTCCAGCCCGTGACCGCGCCGAAGTTCGAGCGTAAGCCGATCTACTGGATCATGAGCGAAGTGGCGAAACGCCTCGGGCCGGATATCCATCAGAAATTCACCGAAGGACGCACGCAGGAACAGTGGCTGCAGTTTCTGTATGCCAAAATGCTCGCGAAAGATCCTCAGCTTCCGTCATATGACGAGCTGAAAAAAATGGGCATCTATAAGCGCAAAGATCCGAACGGACACTTCGTGGCCTATAAAAAATTCCGCGAGAACCCTGAAGCCAATCCGCTGAAAACGCCATCGGGCAAGATTGAAATTTACTCCAGCAAGCTGGCAGAGATTGCGGCCACCTGGGAGCTGGCAAAAGATGAGACCATCAGCCCTCTGCCCGTCTACGCATCGACCTTTGACGGCTGGGACGCACCCGAGCGCGCGCAGTTCCCGCTGCAGCTTTTCGGGTTCCACTTCAAAGCCCGTACCCACTCGAGCTACGGTAACGTCGACGTGCTGAAAGCGGCCTGCCGCCAGGAGGTGTGGCTTAATCCTGTCTATGCCGAAAAACGCGGCATTAAGAACGGCGATACGGTGCGCGTCTTTAATAGCCGCGGCGAGGTGCGAATTGAAGCGAAAGTGACGCCGCGCATCATGCCCGGCGTGAGCGCCATGGGCCAGGGCGCCTGGCACGATGCCAATATGAGTGGCGATCGTATCGACCACGGCTCCTGCATCAACACGCTGACGACCCATCGTCCTTCTCCGCTGGCAAAAGCCAACCCGCAGCACACCAATCTTGTGCAGATTGAGAAAGTGTAGAGGGTGAAACACGAGACCCTGGTTTATTCTGTGGTCAGTATTATCGTTTAACACAGTCGCGCGGACGTCATCCGCGCGAGCAAGGAAGGTTTAATGAAAGACGTCTCACATAGTGAATCGTTCGCGTTCAGCGCCCGGGTGCTGGGCGCGCTGTTTTATTTCGCTCCGGACAGCGAGCAGGCCGCGCCGCTGGTGAAAGCGCTCACCGCTGGCGAATGGGTTCAGGACTGGCCTCTGCCTGCAGAAACGCTGCAGCCCGTTGCCGATACGTTTGCCTCATCTTCCGATGAGCCGCTGGCGGACGCCTGGCAACGGCTGTTTATTGGTCCGTATGCCCTGCCCGCTCCGCCGTGGGGTTCCGTCTGGCTGGACCGTGAGTCCGTATTGTTTGGCGACTCGACCCTCGCGCTGCGCCAGTGGATGCGTGAGAACAATATCGCGTTTGAGATGCAGCAGAATGAGCCGGAAGATCATTTTGGTACTTTGCTGCTGCTGGCGGCGTGGCTGGCCGAGAATGGCCGCGAAGCAGAGTGCGCTCAGCTTCTGGCGTGGCACCTGCTGCCGTGGAGCACCCGCTTCCTGTCGGTGTTTGTGGAAAACGCCGGGCATCCCTTTTATACCGCGCTGGGCAGGCTTGCTCAGCTGACGCTCGCGGACTGGCGAGCCGGGCTGCTTATTCCGGTTGCGGAAAAAACGCTGTATCGTTAAGGGATGCGGCTTGCTCGCGGTTGGCGGGCAAGCCTTTAGCTTATACCTCGCTACCTGATTCACTCGCACTCTCTTTGCTTTGAATGAACCGAAGTGCCAGATAGAGGTCTGGCGCCAGAATCATGTCATCATCATTCATTGTTGGCCGGCTATCTTTAAACCAGCGCGTTAATTCCGTTTTTCTGCCCGCAAGGATTAACGTAATCTGTCGACCTTTCAGATCGCGCTTTAACTCATTTATGGTTGCCAGAACGCTGATGTCTGAATAGGTGAAGCAAGCAACGGCATCAATGACCACCCATTTAGGCTGTACTGCTGCACCATCAACCAGGTTCAATACCCGACGTTTAAAATAAGCCACGTTAAAATAGGTCAACGGTGAGTTAAATCGATACATCAGCACCCCCGGGACCATTTTAATATCGGTTGTATTACCTAATGAGTGAATCATGCCATCGTCGTCAGTTCCCAGTAAGTGCTCAGAGGGACGAAACACCGTACGCAGGAACTGTAACAGGCCAAGCAACACCGCAAGGCCGATCCCCTGGATAACGCCGATAATTAACACACAGCCAAACGTGAAGAAGGCCAGGCGAAATGCCTGTTTATTTCTACGCCTCAGGTTCCATAACCCGCGCAGATCAATTAATGACCAGGATGCGTACATCAAAACAATACCTAATGCAGATACCGGAATAAATTGTAATGGCTGAGTGAAAAACACCACTACGATACCGATGAGTAAGGCTGCGACGATGGAAACCAGCTGGCTTTTCCCACCCACTGAATCATTAACCGCGGTCCGGGAATCGGCTCCACTGATAGCAAACCCCTGAGATAATCCCGACATGAGGTTCGCAATCCCCAGCGCCCGGAACTCTGCATCAGCATTAATTTCATAGCCATTTTTCGCGGCGAAACTGCGGGCGGTCAGCATCAGGCTGACAAAACTGACCAACGCCAGGTTCAGCGCCGGGATCACTAAATCACGCATCGGACCGGGCTGGAACGCGGCCCAGTTAACGACGGGTAAACCAGGCTGGAAGCCTTCTCCCCCAATAGTGGCAATACCATACTGTTGTGCAGATGTCGCCCATACCAGTAACGTTGTCATCACAATGGCAATCAACGGTGCTGGCCAGTGGCTGCGATACGTTTTGATCGCCATTAAAATAATTAACGTTAAAAGCGATATGCCAACGGTTAATAAATGGCTTTCTGAAAGACGGCCTGGCAAGGCCATTATTTTCTCAATAACCTGCGCTTCGTCGAGTTTTATCCCCAACACCTTGCCTAATTGCCCGACAATAATCGTCACGGCAACGCCATTAAGCAAACCCGTAAGGATGGGATGAGAAAGCAGATCGGCAAGTGCGCCCAGGCGGAATTTACTGGCAAGCAGGCACCACCCACCCATCATCAACGTCATGATAATGGTCAGCTGCCAGTGCAGTTCGGGATTACCTGCAGAAAGAGGAAACACGACGGCCGCAATCACCGCGCAGGTCGTGGCATCAGGGCCCACAATAAGCTGACGTGAAGAACCAAAGAGTGCATACGCTATCATCGGTAAAACGCAGGAATAGAGCCCCACTATTGCCCCAACACCCGCCAACTCAGCATAAGCAATAGCCACCGGAAGCGCGACAGCCGCAACGGATAAGCCAGCTTTAACATCATTTTTTAGCCAGCTTTTATCGTAGGCTAACAAAGTTTGTAAACCTGGCATGTAGTTTAACAATTGT
The DNA here is from genome assembly GCF_047530595.1 of Enterobacter sp. 01-M-02-SI-ECC. Classification (NCBI taxonomy): domain Bacteria; kingdom Pseudomonadati; phylum Pseudomonadota; class Gammaproteobacteria; order Enterobacterales; family Enterobacteriaceae; genus Enterobacter; species Enterobacter sp. 01-M-02-SI-ECC. Next base: position 223,331 of record NZ_JBLKCZ010000004.1, read on the forward strand.
TTTCCGAACACGTTGTTCTCCGGATAGGAATATTAGCCACGTCATGCTGGCACACTTCTCAGTGAGGTTCTGGCTTTCAAATGCTCCGGATTAAGGCCGCCACTATTCAGAATCTAATAACAGTTCAACTATTTATTATCCTGACTGGTGTTAAACATAGTTCAAAAACGACCGCTTGTGACTATTCTTCGCATGGGAACGTATCGGCTTCAGGAGAATAATGCTGACAAACGCATGCCAGCTTATGCCCGTCAGGATCGCGCAGATAGGCAACATAAAAATCGGGGCCGTACGCGGTTCGTGTCCCTGGCATGCCTTCACTCTTTCCTCCCGCAAGAAGGCCTGCTGCATGGAAACGTCTGACAAGCTCCGCGTTAGCTGCACGGAATGCGAACATGGTCCCGTTTCCCGCCGTTGCGGGTTGTCGGTCAAAGGGAGGACAAATACAGAAGCTAAACCCCTCATCTGGATTATTTTCATCTCCCCACATTGCCCAGTCCTTGGTCCAGGCAGGCAAACGTGAATAGCCAAGCACTTTAAAAATCGCGTCATAAAACGCCGCGGCGCGCTGAAGATCATTTGTACCTATAGTGATATAAGTCAGCATCTTGTCACATCCTCTTTGCCTTTTTCTGAACAGCGATTATACCTCAGAGGCTATGATTTTAGCGGCGGCAAAAAGGCTGATTTTCACTCGTGTAAGCGCTTGGGGTAAGGGTTCGCAGAACATGTTCTATCGTAATTTCAGCCCCCAATCCGTGACGTGAATATCTCAAGTTTTGGTATGTATGCTAAAATTTATCCAGCCGAAGACCGAAAATAGTCCTTATAATTTCAGTTCGTTAGCCAAAGTGAGCGAATATGGATAATATTCCACATAAGCAGACAGATCGGAAAAGATGGCCCACATGGCTGTGGTGCGGAAGTTTTTATCTTTTTACGTTGCATTGCTCTGCAGATGAAATAAATCTGTATTCAATAAATACCGGCTCATACGTTTATCATCTGACGCATAATCGAGGACAATACACGGAGAACTTTGAAAATAAGTTCATATCCGTTGAGAGGAAATTCTCGGATACGTCGAAATACAGTCTTGTGCTAGGGACAATGAAAAACAGCTTTAATGACAGATGCCTGGCTGCCGGCGTAAGAAGAGACTGGGCTGGATGGGATAACGGTTGGGTTTTTAAAGGAATCTATGGCTATGTAGGTGAATTTTTCTTTGATACTTTCGATGATTGTGGTGACCATGGTTCATACCATGATTTTAAAAAAGCAACGGGGATAGGATTTTCGCCCTATATATATCATGGGTTCCAGTATAATTTTACGTCTTATTTTGGAATGGATGTGGGTATTATCATACCTTCCGTGTTTGTCATTACGGCACAATGGAGCTTTAGATAAATCCGTCAACCACGTGTGCAGTGCTGTAACTGTCTGCAAAGGGAACCGCCCCGCCATCTCAACCGGAGCGGCATTAATTACCGCAAGTGCGTGCTCAAAACGTTAAGCCACCGCAGCCAACATCAAAAACTGTACGTCACCTTCAAACTCCCCGTGGGCGATGTTTTGCGTTGCACAATGGGGCTATCACCCGCATCCCCCGTCAGCTGCGTAACGCCCGCTGAGGCAAGGACGCTCCAGCGCGAGGTGAGCCTGTGGGTCCAGTCCAGATTCATCGAGTAGCTATAAATCCCGGCCCCGACGTCATGTCGGGCAAAGCCCGATGCGCTCGACTGGGCGGCGCTGACCCCATAGTAGGTCTGCATATACTTGCCTGATCCCCAGTTGCCGGTCAGCGCCAGCGTCACCTCATTTTTTGGTGAGGTGTAGAACGGGCTGGAAATGCCGAAATGAACCGCTTCACCGTTGTCTCTTTCTGAAACCGGTACCTCTACCTGCATCTGCAGGTGAAGCCAGTCGGTCACCCTGTACTCCAGCCCGGGCACAATGATTGCCGAGCCTTTTATCTCGCCCATTCCTCGCAGCTCGTCGCTGCCGGAGCTGATGGAATCGCTGCTCACGTCTTTATCTTTACGCCCAACTCGATAGCTCAGCGCGGCGCTGTAGTCCAGGTTGCCAATGTTGTTGCCGTAACCGATCCCTCTCGTGGTGCCGATAAAAAAGCCGTTTGCCATGGCGTAATCCACCACCTGAGCCGCACTGACGCGGGTTTTATCGGAACCCGAGCAGCGCGGCGCGACGTCCACGCCGCCTCCCAGCGTTAAGACGTTACCCTGACTCTGTTCTGCCGCCAGCGCAGGCATGGTCAGTAACGCCAGAACGAAGCCCGGCACGAGGTTTTTCAGGCTTCGGCCCGGAAGTAAATGAGGGAACGTATGACGAAGTTCGATGTTTCTCATTAAAGAAGCCCCTTGGATTCAAATGATGACGATGCATGCGGTTAACCGCCAGAACGCCCATTTTGAATACCGACCCTAAGGTTCTTATGAGCCGAACATGAAGAAACACTGAAGCGCGAGCAGGCGCTGTAGACCAGGCAGGTTTCCTGATACCGTTTTTTTCTTAAGATGTTCTTCATTCACGGTTGATACAGTTGCCAGTGTGAAAATTTTACTAATCGAAGACGACCTGGATCTCGGCAACGGCGTACGTATCGCCCTCTCGGATCAAGGATTTGACGTCATATGGGTACGCCGCAAAGAGGATGCGCTGCATCAGCTGGACGTCTGCGTGCCGGAACTTATTTTGCTCGACCTGGGGCTGCCCGACGGCGACGGCATGAGCCTGATGGCGCGTTTGCGTCAGCAGCTCAAGGGGATCCCGGTCATCATCCTGACGGCGCGAGGCACGCTGCAGGACCGGCTTTGCGGGCTGGATGCCGGTGCGGACGACTATCTCGTCAAGCCTTTTATTCTCGCCGAACTGCTGGCGCGAGTCAGAGCCCTGGCGCGGCGCAGCTACGGCTTCGAGAATGAAGCGATAGAAATTCGAGGCTTATCGCTTCATGTTCCGACGCGCCGCGTGACGGTGAGCGCGCGCCACGTAGACCTGACGGCGAGTGAATATGCGCTGCTGGAAACGCTGATGCTGCGCGCTGACCGCGTGATTACGCGGCGGTTTCTGGAAGAACGGATATTCGGCAACAAAGAGAACCTCAGCAATGCGCTCGATGTGCATATGGGAAACTTGCGGAGAAAAATCGGCGACGGCTATGTGCGGACGGTGCGGGGCGTCGGGTACGTCATTGATACCGTCTCCATTCAAAAGGTGACCGGTTAATGCAAAACGTCTGGTATCACCTGAGGCGCCCGACGCTGGTGCGCCGAATTATCATCGCCCAGATGCTGCTGACCCTGCTGTGGTGTCTTTTTCTAACCTTCATTCTGTGGGAGGACCTGCGCAGCCCTCCCATCCTCACGGGCAGTAAAACATACGAAACCGTTTAGCGCGGAAAGGGAACGGGTTTTCATTGCAGATGCCGCGCACGAGCTGCGTACCCCCCTCGCGGCGATGCGCATCAACGTGGAAGCGCTGCAGTCCTGGGTCATCAGCGAGAGCCAGCAGGAGCTGCTTGCGGGGGTGATTCGCAGCAACAGCCGGGCAGCGCGTCTCGTCAACCAGCTGCTTCTGATGATGCACAGCGAAGCGCGCATTGATACGGAAATGGAGACCGTGCCGCTGACGACGCTCATCCAGGAGCGAATGGCCGAGCTGGAACCGCTGGCCTCTGCGCGCAGGATAGAACTGGAATTCTTCGCCGAGGATGGCATCTGGATCCCCGGCGTCAGGGAACGCCTGGTGTCGCTTATTGATAACCTCATTGAGAACGCCGTGAAGTACAGTCCCGAGGGCGGGCGGATTCAGGTCGATGTCTGCATAGCAGATGGCTTCGCGCGGCTTCGCGTTTCAGATGCAGGGCCCGGTATTTCGGTTGAACTGCGCGAGCGCGTGTTCGACCGGTTTTTCCGCGACCCCAATCAGGTGCAAAGCGGGAGCGGGCTGGGGCTTGCCATCGTCAAGGCGGTGGCGCAGCAACACAACAGCAGCGTAAACCTGAGTACTTCCGCTGAAGGTGGCCTGATGGTGACGGTTGACTTCCCGAACCGCACGTTTTGCTAAATCAGAACGGGGGGTTCGATCGCAAATGCCGCAGATTGCTTCAAAATAATTACCGTATTTGTTATATTGTTGTTTATTGCTTATTCACCTCTGCGGTGCCAAAAAGAACAAGATTCACCGCAACCCAGGACAGAGAAATGTTAGATTACCGCTTCCCGACAGCTTTGCAGATGGTTCTCAGCGTAGCGATGGCGGAGCAATTGGGTGAACGTTCTACGAGTGCGATTCTGGCCTACGGCCTGGAAGCGAACCCGAGCTTCATCCGCAAATTGATGGTTCCGCTGACGCGTGACGGCATTATCGTCTCAACGCTTGGCCGTAACGGCTCAATTCATCTTGGTCGCCCGCCGGAAGAGATCACCCTGCGCGACATCTACCTTTCGGTAATCGAAGATAAAAAGCTGTGGGCGTCGCGCCCTGACGTGCCGGCCCGCTGCGTGGTCAGCGCTAACGCCTGCTGGTATTTCAAATCGATATCCGAAGAAGCCGAGGAGGCTTCGTTAGCGGTACTGGCCCGCCATACCGTGGCAAGCGCCCTCGAAGCGGTCAAAAACGCCGATAGCAGCGGATGGGATCCGCTCCCCGACCTTATTGCCCAGTATCAAAAAACGTCTTAACGATCTTGCCGGCTGGCGCTGCGCTTACCCGGCCCATATTCAGATGTAAAAAAAACCGCCTTCACAGTGAAGGCGGTTTTTTATTATCTGCAGCATTCCTACGCGGGCAGAACGTCCCTTTCCTCTTTTTTCCCGCGCGTCACGAACTTACGCAGCGTCACGTAAAACACCGGCGTCAGGAACAGACCAAACAGCGTCACGCCCAGCATCCCGGAGAAGACCGTGATCCCGGTGACGCCGCGCACTTCTGCGCCCGCGCCGTGGCCGAGGATCAGCGGAATAGTCCCGGCAATAAAGGCGATGGAGGTCATCACAATCGGACGTAAACGCAGGCGGCACGCCTCCAGCGCGGCTTCCATAATGCCTTTGCCCTGAATTTCCAGCTCGCGGGCAAACTCCACGATAAGAATCGCGTTTTTACACGCCAGCCCCATCAGCACCACCAGCCCCACCTGCACGAAGACGTTGTTATCGCCACCGGTCAGCCAGACGCCAAACAGCGCGGAGAGCATGGTCATCGGCACGATGAGGATCACCGCCAGCGGCAGCGTCCAGCTTTCATACAGCGCCGCCAGGACCAGGAACGCCAGCAGCACCGCGACCGGGAAGACGATCAGCGCCGTGTTGCCCTGCGTCGCCTGCTGGAAGCTCAGGTCCGTCCATTCAATGTTCATCCCGTTTGGCAGGATCTGCTTAGACATGGCGTCCAGCTGCGTCATCGCCTGCGCAGACGAAAGCACGCGCGGGTCGGCATCGCCAATCAGATCTGCCGCCGGGTAGCCGTTGTAGCGGATCACCGGATCCGGGCCGTAGGTGGTCGTGATTTTCACCATGCTGCCAATCGGCACCATTTCGCCCTGGCTATTACGGGTGCGCAGATTCGCAATATCTTCCACGCTGTCGCGGAACTGTCCGTCGGCCTGCGCCATCACGCGCCAGGTACGGCCGAACTGGTTAAAGTCGTTCACGTACGACGAGCCAAGATAGGTTTGCAGCGTACCGAAAAGATCGGTCAGCAATACGCCCTGCGCTTTCGCCTTATCACGGTCTACCTGCACGTCCAGCTGCGGAACGTTAGCCTGGTAGGTTGAGATCGGGAAGTGCATTCCCGGCGTCTGCATAATCGCACCGGACATGGTGTTCACCGCGTTTTGCAGCGCCCCATACCCCAGACCGCCGCGATCCTGAATGTACAGAGAATAGCCCGACCCCTGACCCAGCCCTAAAATCGGCGGTGGCAGAATGGAGAAGCCAAAACCTTCCTGAATTTGCGCGATTTTCGCGTTGATCTCAGCGTTAATTTCCGCCGCAGTATGTTTGCGCTGATCGAACGGCTTCAGGCCAAAGAAGACCGTCCCGGTATTCGGCGTGTTGGTGAACTGCAGCGCGTTCAGCCCCGGGAACGCAACCGCGTAGTCCACGCCTTCGGTATTCATCCCGATTTCGCTCATTTTGCGGATCACCGCGTCGGTGCGCGCCAGCGAAGAACCTTCCGGCATTTTCACGCCGCCAATCAGGTACAGCTTATCCTGCGTCGGAATAAACCCGCCGGGAACCGCTTTAAACATGACGCCAGCGGCACAGAGCAGCAGCAGATACACCACAAATACCGAGCCGCGTCGTCCCAGCGTTTTGCCCACCAGCCCCTGATAGCCGTTCGAGCTGCGGTGGAAAAAGCGGTTAAACGGACGGAAAATCCAGCCGAACAGACGATCGATAAGCCGGGTCGGGAAATCCTTCGGCGCGCCGTGCGGTTTTAACAGCAGTGCCGCCAACGCCGGAGAGAGCGTCAGCGAGTTAATCGCTGAAATCACCGTAGATATCGCGATCGTCACCGCAAACTGCTTGTAGAACTGACCGGTAACGCCCGAGAGAAACGCCATCGGCACAAACACCGCGCACAGCACCAGCGCAATCGCGATAATCGGCCCGGACACTTCGCGCATCGCCTGATGCGCCGCCGCAAGCGGAGCAAGCCCCTCTTCTATGTTTCGCTCGACGTTTTCCACCACCACGATGGCATCGTCCACCACGATACCGATGGCCAGCACCAGCCCGAACAAGCTCAGGGTGTTCAGCGAGAAGCCGAGCAGGTAGAGAATGCTGAAGGTACCCACCACCGAAACCGGCACCGCGATCAGCGGAATGATCGACGCGCGCCAGGTTTGCAGGAACAGGATCACCACCAGCACTACCAGCACCACCGCTTCCAGCAGCGTTTGCACGACCGCACGGATGGAGTCGCGCACGAAAACGGTTGGATCGTAAGGTGCCGCCCATTTCATATCTGCCGGGAAGCGCGTGGACAGTTCGTCCATTTTCGCGCGCACCGCGTTAGACAAATCAATGGCGTTCGCCCCCGGCGACTGGAAGATACCAATCCCGACCGCGTCTTTATTGTTCAACTGGGAGCGCAGCGCATAGCTGCCGGACCCCATTTCGATACGCGCCACGTCGCGCAGGCGGACGACCGTACCGTCCTGCGTCGTTTTCAGGACAATATTGCCGAACTCTTCTTCGGTATGCAGACGCCCTTGGGCGTTAATGGAGATCAGGAAATCGCTCTCTTTCGGCAGCGGCTCGGCGCCAAGCTGCCCGGCGGATACCTGAACGTTCTGCTCCTGCATCGCCGTGACCACGTCCGACGCGGTCAGCCCGCGGGCCGCCACCTTGTTGGGATCCAGCCAGACGCGCATCGCGTACTCGCCCGAGCCGAAAATCTGGATCTGGCCGACGCCGGGCAGACGCGCCAGCTCGTCCTTCACCTTCAGCGTGGCGTAGTTACGCATATACAGGGAGTCGTACTTACCGTTGGGCGAAAACAGATGCACCACCAGCGTCAGCGTCGGGGACTGTTTCTGGGTGGTAATGCCCAGGCGCCGCACGTCTTCCGGCAGACGCGCTTCGGCCTGCGCGACGCGGTTTTGCACCTGCACCTGCGCCTGATCCGGGTCGGTTCCCGGACGGAAGGTGACAGTGGTGACCAGCACGCCGTCGGAGCCCGCGACGGACTTCATGTACATCATGTTCTCAACGCCGTTGATCGCCTCTTCCAACGGCGTCGCCACGGTCTCGGCAATCACTTTCGGGTTGGCGCCCGGGTACTCCGCGCGCACCTGCACGCTTGGCGGCACGACGTCAGGATATTCGCTCACCGGCAGCAGCGGGATGGCGATTAACCCTGTGATAAAAATCAGAATCGACAGCACCGCGGCAAAAATCGGCCTGTCGATGAAAAAGCGGGAAAAGTCCATGGGTAGGATTCTCAGGTCAAGGGATCAGTTGAGGGCGCTGGTGGCGGTCATGGCAACGGTTTTGGCGTTAACCGGCATACCCGGCATAAACACTTTTTGTAAACCCTCGACGATGACTTTATCGCCAGGGTTCAGCCCCTGCCGCACGATGCGTAAACCGTCTGCCAGACGGCCCGGCGTGATGTCGCGGCGCTGCGCTTTCCCCTCTTTATCGACGATATAAACGTACTTACGATCCTGATCGGTCAGCACCGCTTTGTCGTCGATAAGCGTGGCTTTGAACTCCGCGCTGCCCGGCAGGCGTACGCGGGCAAAAAGTCCCGGCGTGAACTGACGCTGCGCGTTATCCAGCAGCGCGCGCATACGGATGGTGCCGGTACTCGGCGTCAGCTGGTTATCCAGGAAGTCCACTTTACCCTGGTGGGGATATCCCTCCTCGCCCGTCAGGCCAATCTCAACCGGAAGCGCCGTATGGTTGCTGGAAGCCCCCTGCCCGCTGCGGGCCAGATTCTGGTAGTGAAGATAGGTCGACTCGTCCACGTCAAAGTAGACGTAAACCGTTTTCTGCGAGACCAGCGTGGTAAGAACGCTGGCGGTGTCACCCGCCGTCACCAGGTTTCCGCTGGTGATCAGCGCCCGGCTGGCGCGACCGTCGATAGGCGCGGTGACTTTGGTGAAGTCCAGGTTGAGCTGCGCGGCGTCAACTGCTGCCTGCGCGGCACGAATATCGGCCTGCGCCTGAGTGGCGGCCGAACGACGCTGCTCCCACTCTTCGCGGGAGACAACGTTGGTATTGACCAGCTTATCGGTACGATTAGCCTCACTTTGCGCCAGGCTGGCCTGCGTTTTAGCTCTCGCCAGGTTCGCCTGCGCCTGTTCCAGCGCCGCGCGATAGGTTCGGTCATCAATCGTGAATAGCACCTCGCCCTTCTTCACTTCCTGGCCGTCGGTGTAATTCACTTTATCAATGTAGCCGGAAACGCGCGGACGGAGCTGAACGCTCTCCACCGCTTCAATCCGGCCGTTAAAGCTATCCCACTGGCTAATGGATTTCACCACCACGTCAGCAGCGCTGACGGCGGGCGCAGGCGGCGCGGCGTTTTGCGCGACGCTGTTGTCGCATCCGACGAGCAGCACGGAGAGCAACATGGCCCCCAGCGCGTTCAGATGAAAGTTACCCCAGGTTTTTTGCAGGCTCATTATTTTTATTCCGGTAATTGTCGCCGCCGGGCAAGACGCAGCAGGAGGCACTGCGCCACTTCCTTTGTCCGGTGGCTATCTCAAGGCCATTTGTGTCGTTCATCGCCACAAAACTGTAACAGTTGCGAATACACTATCGCGGCGATTGTAGGAAGGCGCTTAACTAAGTGCAAGAATAATTGTTGCACTTTATGTGCTATTTGAGCGGATGTGAAAAGACCCGTTTCGGTCAGGGATTTAAATGCAACAATAAAACTTGCAATTAATACAAAAACGCGCCACCTTTTAATGCAACAGACAAAGATACTTTTTGACAGGCAGCGTGGGAGTAACCAGATGAACACTGGCGCATTTATGCATGATTTACTCGACTGGATCGACAACAACCTGGATAGCCGTCTGGACATTGAGTCCGTCGCCAGGCGGTCCGGCTACTCAAAATGGCACCTCCAGCGCCTCTTCAAAGAGCATACGGGCTATCCCCTCGCCGGGTATATTCGCGCGCAAAAGCTGCAAAAATCGGTTGAGCGCTTAACCCGCAGCGATGAGCCTATTCTAAACGTGGCGATCGCGCTGGGCTTCGACTCCCAGCAGTCCTTCAACCGCAGCTTTAAGCGTCAGTATGGTCAGGCGCCTGGGGCATGGCGGCGGAGTATGGGTGGCCCGGAAACACAGCAGCTTCGCCAGTAATGCATATTTTGCTGCAACGTCCATCTGTTGCTGCTACACTGTATATAAATACAGTATAGCGAGGTGCACGATGGCTGTTGAAACAAAATATGTTGTCATAAGAAAAGGTGAAGAGAAAATGACATTTGCCAGTAAGAAAGAGGCTGACGCTCACGACAAGCTGCTCGATATGGCAGATGCGTTCACCGACTGGCTGTTGCAAAGCGGAATGCAGATGGATGAAACGCAGGCTGAAAATCTTGGCCTGTATCTCGCCGAGCAGAAAGAGACCGTGCAGCATATTCTGCGTACTAGCAAGCTTCCCGATCTCAATGCCCCAGCTGCAGCGGATAAAACTGAATCCGATGCGGCTGACACGAAAAAAATCAGGGCGGTGAAAGCGGCCTGATTTATTCTGCCAGAAAGAAAAAAGCCTCCCAACGGAGGCTTGTAGAGTAATACTTCACGGGCTATTTCAGCCTCTCTCTCAATTCGATATAGACTTCATTCAATTTCGTTATATTGGCTTCATCCATCGAGAGCACTGAGAAGTCTACAAACCAGTTACCATTACCGTGCTTCCTTATGATAAATAGTTTTTTGCCGTTCATAAATTGATACTCAACATCGTAGCTTTTATGAGTCCACGAGAGATTATCCGGAATATTGAATTTCGTCGTCTGTGCTGGTTTTGTCGGATCCCATTTTAAAAAGTTAGTGTACAAAGTTATCCAATGTTCGAGGCTGGCCTTGGTGACGTAACCAAAATGACCAGACAAATCCCCACCGTAGTAAACGGTCATTACTGCGTATTCACCTTTATCGTCGAGGCGGAGAATTCCATCAAAACCATCTTTATACTGGGGTTCATTAACCAGCATCACTTCAACACCAGTTTTATATTGTGTCCAGGTATAATAGAACGCCGGCTTCCCTGGCGTTGAACACCCGGCAGTAAGCATTACGAATATAAACCCTAAGATTTTAATCATCACTACCCCTAATTAAATAAATTTTATTTATAGCAACTAAAAAAATATAATTAACTACAAGATGCTACACTTTATTTGACCACAATATCTGTTGACCAAAGTTCTCATTAACTGAACGGCTATTCCGCGAAAAACTTTAGAGAAATTTTCCAGCTTAAACTAAATCCTCCGGTAAACTCTGCCATTAGTGCTGGTCTATTTTTAGGCAACTGAACAATTATCGCCGTGATATCTGCGGAATGTGTTAGCTATGTTTGCGTCCCACTCATTGCAAACGTAACGTTACTTAGCGCCTCCACTTCAAACCCACAGCACCATCCATAAGACCTGGTAGCTATACAAACACGCCAGACTGTTACGTTAATACCTGTTTAGCCCTTAACAAGGAAACTCGCATGACCCCACATCCGCTACGCCAGATCATCGAATCCTGCGATCGCGCCATCACGACCAAAAACTATGACGCCCTGATGGAGTACTACGCCGACGACGCGGCTCTGGTGGTCAAGCCCGGCATGACGGTTAACGGAAAAGAAAATATTCGCAGCGCGTTTATTGCCATTTCTGATTATTTCCAGGACCAATTGATTGTGGAACAAGGAGAGATGCAGGTGATCGAAGGCGGTGACAATGCCCTCGTTATCATGGAAACCGTTCTGCGTTTTCCTGATGGTCAGGGTGGGATAACGGAAATGTCCCGCCGCGCAACCTATGTTTTTCGACAGGAAAGCGACGGTCGCTGGCTTTGTACCATCGACAACTCCCACGGAACGTCGCTTCTGGATACGGGGAACGCATCACGTTAATCACGCTTTCAAAGGGGCGCTACCGCCCCTCCACGTCAGCGTACTTAATGCGCAGTAATGCGCGGCTCCTTCACAAACTCAGCCAGCAGCCACACCATATCGTGCAGCAAGCCCGTAAGCTCTTTCGCTACGTGAGCGGGCAGCGTTCCACCCATAACCGCTTGCGTCAGCGCCAGTGCATAGTCCACCTGAGTAACGGTGTCCTGCCAGCAGTCCGGCACGCAGGAGTTCATTTTCTCCCCCATGATCAACTGCGCGATCAGGTCCGGCGGAAGATCGACATCGCAGAGTTCGCGCAGCTTGCGCAAAGACTGAAGGAGACGCTCGCAAAGCACGGTAAACAGCTTCGCATCCTCGATTTCGACCAGCACGCTCACCAGCGCGGCGCAGCTGTCAGCGACGTCAAAAAGATCGGCATCAGCCGGAAGCGGCCGGGAGATAAGGTGCTGAATAACGCTTTCGTCAGACGGAAAATAAGTGAGGGTTGGGATAGTAGCCATACAAGGCTTCCTTCTATATGCAGTTCATTAAGCCACCCAGTAAGTTCCTACGCTCGGGGGGTAGCGCTGACAGAGGTAGGAATACCGCCCATATAGAAAAACGGCCAGCCTTACGGCTGCTCCGCCAGCGCCACCGCAATTGTAACGGGATCGGTGCTGCCGCGACATACGAAATGTCACTATATGGTAGATACGGGTTCCTACGCCCGATTGCGGATATGCCGCAACGCAGGCACTTTACGACTCCGTAGAAATGAATAAAAGACATAACCCTTGGTTACAGAGGGTTACTTTGCGGTTTGCGAGGCGCCTTCCAGAATGACAACGCTGCCCTAAATTTTAAGGGTATCAATCACCGCTCTCGCTGGGCTTTGACTCCCGGCAGTCCTTCAACCGCAGCTTTAAGCGTCAGTATGGTCAGGCGCCTGGGGCATGGCGGCTAAGTATTGGCTGTCGTGAAACGTTAACCGAACGTTTTTAGGGTCAACGAACTTACCGTCGGCGGTAACATAGGCGCTATTAACCACTTCTCCACTTTCTTTGTCTGTTAACGCAATATGCGGTGCGTCGTGCAGTATGTTTTTATGACCCCACTCCATCAAAGAGAAAAGAATCGGCGCAAGGCTGCGGCTTTTGGCGGTGAGAACATACTCATACCGTTCACGCGCCCCTTCTTCCTGATAAGGGATTTTGCAAAGCAGGCCGAGTTCAGTCATTTTTTTTAACCGGTTCGCCAGCGTCTGCCTGGTGATTTTTGTATGATCCCGTATCGTTTCAAAGCGTGTTACCCCATAAAACGCCTCTCTCAGAATCAACAAAACCCATTGATCGCCAAGAAGCTCAGCGGCCGCCGCTAACCCACAAAGCTCAGGTAATAAGTACGGTAATGATTTATTTTTTGACATCTCTTCGTTTGCCTCGTAACCTGAGTATGATTTAAAGACTCAGTTATTTAAGGAGAATACAATGCCCTTCGTAAATGTGCAAACCATTAATGGAATTATGAATTCGGAGCAAAAAAAAGAACTGCTACGTCGTATGACTGACCTTATTGTTGAAATTGAGGGAAACGGCGACCCTGAATTCCGGCGTTCAGTATTGATCCGTATTGACGAGCATGAACCGGAACAGTGGAGTCTTGGGGGAATACAGCCCACATCTGAAATGATTGCTGCAAAACTTGCTTCACCACAGCGGTCCTGATTTATTTTTAGGCTTAGCTCACCGGCGGGCAATTTGAATGTCCGCTCTCGTGATGTTATGCCGCCCTAAATTTTCAGCGTATCGATCACAGCCCTCAGGGCAGGCGACACGTTGCGGTGCGGATAATAGAGATACAACCCGTCCATGCGCAGGCTATAGCGCTGCAACACCCGGATAAGCGTTCCGCGCTCCAGATCGTCAGCCACCAGCTCCACCGGGACATAGGCCAGCCCAAGCCCCAGCCGGGCGGCCTCGGCTTCCATGTAGCTGTCAGACAGCGCCCATTGCCCCTCTGGCCGATGGGTGATTTTTTTCCCGTCCTGCACCAGTTCCCACTGATAGTCACTACCGTCGGCAAACTGGTAAGCAATGCAGGGATGAGCCACTAAATCGGCTGGTGTCTGCGGAAAACCGTAGCGTCTGAAGTGTTCCGGGGCAGCCACCGCGGCCATTTCCATATCAGGCGTGATACGCACTGCAATCATTCCCTGCCCCACTTCCGGCCCCAGTCTGACACCCACATCGAACCGCTCGGCGATAATGTCGACGAAGCGGCTTTCATTCATCAGTTCCAGCCTGATGTCCGGGTAACGCTGTTTAAAAATGGCGAGCTTTGGCAGCAGACACTTATCGATAGCGTGCTGGCTGGCATTAATACGCACCGTGCCGGACGGCGTCTGACGATAGTGTGCCAGGGTCGCCAGACCCGTATCGAGCGTATCGAATGCAGACTCGGCGGTCTGATAAAGCTGTTCCCCGGCATGGGTGAGCGAGAGCTTGCGCGTGGTGCGGACCAGAAGTTGAACGCCCAATCGCTCTTCCAGCTCGCGAACCGAGCGGCTGATCCCGGATTGCGCCAGCCCAAGCCGAAGCGCGGCCGCCGTGAAGCTCCCCTCCCGTACCACCTGCATGAACAGGTACAGCTCATTATAGTTTTCCCGTTTCGCCATCATCCCCACCCATTTATAACAATATGATATGAATCCTAGCAGCTTTCGCCCTCTAATCAGCACTATTTCTGCTAACTATAATGACCGCAACACAACAACCCAGGGTTCATTTCTATGAAAACATTTACCCAAAAACTGTCCGTTGCGATGCTGCTATGTGCATCATTAAGTGGAGTGACAACAATGAGTTATGCAGAAACCACCAACCCAAACGCGCCTGTTTCGATGGTGAGCACATGGGATAAAACCTTCGCCGAAAGTGACAAAGTCGATCACCGTAAGGTGTCCTTCCAGAACCGATACGGGATCACTTTGGTAGGCGATCTGTATCTTCCCAAAAACCGCGGCGACCGCAAGCTGGCGGCGATTGCGGTCAGCGGGCCATTTGGCGCGGTCAAAGAGCAGTCCAGCGGCCTGTATGCGCAAACCCTGGCAGAAAATGGGTTTGTGACCCTGGCGTTCGATCCGTCCTATACGGGCGAAAGCGGTGGCCAGCCGCGCAACGTAGCGTCTCCGGATATCAACACCGAAGACTTTAGCGCGGCGGTGGACTTCCTTGGGTTGCAGAAAGAGGTTGATCGTAACCGCATTGGTATTCTCGGCATCTGCGGCTGGGGCGGTATGGCGCTCAACGCAGCATCCATGGACACCCGCGTGAAGGCGGTCGCCACCAGCGTGATGTATGACATGAGCCGGGCGATGGGCCACGGCGTGGGCGACGGGAAAGATCGCTATTCAACGTCTGACCGCCGTGCCGTTCTGCAGTATCTGAACGCACAGCGCTGGAAAGATGCTGAGAACGGTACCTTCGCGCACGGCGGCCATGACATTTATGTCGATGAGAACGGTAAGGTGACGGCAGCTGAACGTATTCTGCCGGAGACGTTACCTGACAACCCGAATCTGGTACTCAAAGAGTTCTTTGACTACTACCGTATGCCGCGCGGCTTCCATGCGCGCTCCGTCAACTCCACCGGCGCGTGGACCGCGACCACGCCATTATCATTTATGAATATGCCGCTGCTGAGCTACGCCGGGGAAATTACTATTCCAACGCTTATCGTAACCGGTGAAAAGGCACACTCCCGCTACTTTGCTGAAGATGCGTTTAAAGCGGTCGGCAGCAAGCAGAAGGAACTGGTGATTGTTCCGGGCGCAAACCATGTCGATCTCTACGATAATGCTGCCGGGAAGATCCCCTTCGGCCAGTTTGAGCAGTTCTTCAAAACCAACCTGAAATAAATCTCTACGCCACTCGCCCTATACGGGTGGCTCTTTGTGAAATCTGACTATGTCTACACTGAGCCGCACCACATCACAGAACACAGAGCATGCACACTGGAGTGGCGTTTTTGCCATGACCCTGTGCGTATTTATCTTGATTGCCTCGGAATTTATGCCCGTCAGCCTGCTTACCCCCCTTGCCAGAGATTTGGGCGTTACGGAGGGTCTCGCTGGCCAGGGGATCGCGATTTCCGGCGCGCTGGCGGTGCTGACCAGCCTCTTCCTTTCCCGGCTTGCCGGGAATATAAACCGCAAACACCTTCTTCTGGGCATGACGCTCCTGATGGCGCTCTCGGGGATGATTATCGCTTTCGCCCCAAACTATCTGGTTTACATGACAGGCCGCGCGCTGATCGGTATCGCTATAGGCGGGTTCTGGTCCATGTCTGCCGCAACGGCCATTCGCCTTGTTCCGCCGCATAAGGTTGCGCGCGCGCTGGCCATTTTCAACGGCGGTAACGCGCTGGCAACGGTGGTGGCCGCCCCGCTTGGCAGCTATCTTGGGGGCATTATTGGCTGGCGCGGCGCATTTCTTTGTCTGGTGCCCGTGGCGATAGTCGCGTTCATCTGGCAGTGTTTAAGCCTGCCTGACATGAGCGCGCGTAAAAACGGTAAATCACGAGGAAGTGTTTTTCGGTTATTCCGCCAGCCTGCCGTTTCCGTTGGTCTGCTGGCCTGCGGCCTGTTCTTTATGGGGCAGTTTGCGCTGTTTACCTATCTGCGCCCGTTCCTTGAAACCGTCACCCGGGTGAGCGGAGCCGGGCTGTCGCTGATTTTGCTCACCATAGGCGTTGCGGGTTTTGTGGGCACCCTTTTCGTTGCCCTGGTGCTTAATGCCGCGTTTTACATAACGCTGATCGCGATCCCTCTACTGATGGCGGCCATCGCAGTCGCGTTGATTCTCGCCGGGCATAACGTGTGGATTGTGGCCCTGCTGTCAGGCCTATGGGGGATGCTGGCAACATCAGCACCGACGGGGTGGTGGACGTGGATTGCGCGAACGCTGCCGAAGGATGCTGAAGCCGGCGGTGGACTGATGGTTGCGGTGATCCAGCTCGCCATTGCGCTCGGCTCAACGGCGGGCGGTATAGCGTTCGATCGTTATAGATGGCAGAGCACGTTTGCATTGAGTGGCATAGTGCTCCTCTTTGCGGCAGCGCTAACGTTTCTGCTTTCGCGTCTTCACAAATAACGCGCCGGATGATTTTTGACGCTTTTCTTCACCGTTCGTGTATTGTTTTTAAACAATAACATCCATTAAAGGACACCTGCGCAATGATCACCATCCTCGGCAAAACCACCTCCATCAACGTTCGTAAAGTGCTCTGGACCTGCGAAGAAGCGGGCATAACCTATCAGCAGGAAGATTACGGCAGCGGTTTCGCCTCGACGGAAACGGACGCCTTCCGCGCCCTGAACCCCAACGCCATGGTGCCGGTGCTGATTGATGGCGATTTCGTGCTGTGGGAGTCCAATTCCATCTGCCGCTATCTGGCGCGCAAGCCCGAACGTCACGATCTGCTGCCCGCAGAACCGCAAGCCTGCGCTAACGTTGAGCGCTGGATGGACTGGCAGGCCACTGAATTTAACAACGCCTGGCGCTATGTCTTCCCGGCGCTGGGGCGTAAAAACCCGGACTTTAACGACCCTGAGCGCATTGCGGCGGGAATAAAAGAGTGGAACCACTGCATCACCATTCTGGAAAACCAGCTGCAGCGCACCGGCGCATTTGCGGCGGGCGAGACGTTTACCCTAGCGGACGTGGTGCTTGGGCTGTCGGTGAATCGCTGGAAAATGACGCCGTTTGATAAACCTGACGTGCCGGCGATTGAGGCCTGGTTTGAACGTCTTAACCAGCGACCGGCGTTTTTGCGTCACGGCAATAACGGCATGATTTGAAATTTACGCCCCCATGTTGAGCAAGACTATTTTATTTAATTACGAAACCCTGAAAGTCGTCAGAGGGAATAATAATTAAGCCATATCCTGGACAGCCCGTTGCACTGCTTTGCTAGCCTGAATAGTCAGGCAACGCTCAACCTGGAGGTATTCTTGCTGATTAGACTCAAGAAAGAACGAACGCATAAGGAAGATCGCCGGCTTGCTCTCTGGCTGGCGACCTCGGCAGGTTTACTAAACGCCATCGCCCTCGGGGCATTTGGTTTTTTCCCCTCACACATGACCGGCAACACCTCACAGTTATCCAGCGAAGTCTCCTCCACCGATCTCAGCGATATTATTTTCTTCGGCTCGATTATTCTCTCTTTTGTGGCCGGCGCCATTATTGCGCGCGCGATCGTGATATGGGGGATTATCCATAACGTCAGGCTGGTTTTTTGCCAGATCCTGTTTGTCGAGGGGATATTACTGACCGGCGTCTCTTTCTACGAAATGTATTTTCATGCCCTCACCAGCAACCGCGAGATAATTCTTTTTCTCTGCTTTCTGATGGGCATTCATAATTCTACCTCCACGCAGCTTTCCGGCGGACGGGTAAGATCGACGCACATTACCGGCACGCTGACGGACGCGGGGATCTCCCTGGCCTCGGTACTGGTGGCGATGCTGCGCAGGGATTACTCCAAAGATACGGCGGCGCAAAAAAGCCAGCTGAAAACCCACTTAACCACCCTTTTCTCGTTTATTACGGGCGGTATCACGGGGCTGCTGCTGTTCAGGTGGATCGGGTTTAACGCCATGCTGGCGCTCGGGTTGATGCTCGCCGTGGTCGCTATCGTTTCAATTATCACCGTCTCGACGCGGGTTCGACGGGTTCGTGCCTCTCTGTGAAGTTAATGACCGATATCCGGCGTATGAGCCCTTTAGATGTGACACCGTCACATCTAAAGATTCGCTTTAGGACTATTCTGCCTGACCCTCAATCAGCCCTTATGCCATCAGGCCTAACACAAGGTTGTCACTGTTTTCATAGGGTTACTGATTTTACCCCTTCGCTGGAACCCTTCCCAAACGCTTGCTATAGGTGAAATACCCCTGCCGAAACATGGCATAACAACAGGCAACCGATGGTTGCTATAACGCATGCGCACAGGGAGACACACCGCAATGCATCCATTACTCAAACGTTCGCTGCTGTTTGTCGGCGCCATTATCGTGGTTCTCGCCCTCCTCGTCTGGGGCATTGGGCTGGAAACGATCAGGGCGCGCCAGGTTGACCTGGTTTATCTCGGGCAACAGCACATGATTCTGGTTTTCTCATCGATGTTTTTTGCCCTGCTGGTGGGTATTCCAGCCGGTATTCTGCTGAGCCGCCCGGCCGCGCGGGGTATCGCCGAATATGTGATGCAAATCTTCAACGTCGGCAATACGCTGCCACCGCTGGCCGTTCTGGCGCTGGCGATGGTGGTGATTGGCATTGGCGATACGCCCGCCATCATCGCCCTGTTCCTCGCCTCGCTGCTGCCGATCGTGCGCAATACCTACGCCGGGCTGTGCTCGGTCCCGCCGTCGCTGCTGGAAGCGGCAAACGGCATCGGGATGACCAAATGGCAGCGTCTGCGCCAGGTAGAGCTGCCTGCCGCCTGGCCGGTCATGCTCTCGGGGATCCGCATCGCCACCGCCATTAACGTCGGTACCGCACCGCTGGCGTTCCTGATTGGCGCCAGCAGCTACGGCGAGCTGATTTTCCCCGGCATTTACCTGAACGATTTCCCGACCCTGATCCTCGGCGCGGCGGCTACCGCCCTGTTCGCACTGATCCTCGATACCCTGCTGGCGGCGCTGGGTCGCGCGATGAGTCCCCATCTCGCTCGATAACAATAACAAGGAGCTTTTATGAGACTGTTTTCCGGCCTGACGGCGCTATGTGCCGCGGCGCTGTTCACCAGCCAGGCGATGGCGGCCCCGCTGATTCTGGCGACCAAGAGCTTTACCGAGCAGCACATTCTCTCGGCGATGACCGTGCAGTACCTGCAGAAAAAAGGTTTCCAGGTCCAGCCGCAAACCAATATCGCCACGGTGATTTCCCGCAACGCGATGATCAACAAGCAGATTGACATGACCTGGGAGTACACCGGCACGTCATTAATCATCTTTAACCACATCAACAAGCGCATGTCGCCGCAGGAGTCTTACGAGACGGTGAAACGTCTGGACGCGAAGCACGGTCTGGTCTGGCTCAAGCCCGCCGACATGAACAACACCTATGCGTTCGCCATGCAGCGCAAGCGCGCCGAGGCGGAACATATCAACACCATGTCGGAGATGGTGGCGAAGATTGAGCAGATCCGTAAAACCAACCCGGACAAAAACTGGCTGCTGGGCTTAGACCTGGAGTTTGCCGGGCGCAGCGACGGCATGAAGCCGCTTCAGGCCGCCTATAAGATGGACCTGGACCGCCCGCAGATCCGTCAGATGGACCCCGGTCTGGTCTATAACGCGGTGCGCGACGGCTTCGTCGACGCCGGTCTGATTTACACCACCGACGGGCGCGTGAAAGGCTTCGACCTCAAGGTGCTGGAAGACGATAAAGGCTTCTTCCCGAGCTACGCGGTGACGCCGGTGGTGCGTAAGGACACGCTGGAGGCCAACCCCGGGCTGGAAGAGGCGCTCAACACCCTCTCGGCGCAGCTCAACAACGACGTTATCACCGAGCTGAACAAGAAGGTGGATATCGACCATCAGTCACCGCAGCAGGTCGCCCGCGATTTCCTGCGTAGCAAACAGCTGCTGTAGGAGGCGCTATGGAGACGATTCACTACATTCTGGACAACTGGGATTACCTCTTAACCCTCACCCTTCAGCACCTGTGGCTGGTGGCGCTGGCCGTAGGTTTAGCCATCATCATCGGCGTACCGCTGGGCATTCTGATTGTCCGCCACAGGTGGCTGGCGACGCCGGTGCTGGGGATAGCCACTATCGTGCTGACCATTCCGTCCATCGCCCTGTTTGGGCTGATGATCCCCCTGTTTTCGCTGATCGGTCAGGGAATTGGCGCCCTGCCCGCGATTACGGCGGTGTTTCTCTACTCGCTGCTGCCGATTGTGCGTAACACCCATACGGCGCTCGACAGCCTGCCGCCGGGCCTGCGTGAAGCCGGACGCGGTATCGGCATGACCTTCTGGCAGCGGCTGCGCTGGGTTGAGATCCCGATGGCGCTGCCGGTGATTTTCGGCGGCATCCGCACAGCCGTGGTGATGAATATCGGCGTGATGGCGATTGCCGCCGTGATCGGCGCGGGCGGACTGGGCCTGCTGCTGCTCAACGGCATTGGCGGAAGCGATATTCGCATGTTGATTGCGGGCGCGCTGATGATTTGTCTTTTAGCGATTGTGCTCGACTGGCTGCTGCATCGTCTGCAGGTGGTTCTGACTCCAAAGGGGATTCGATAATGATAAAACTGGAAAACCTCACCAAACAATTTTCACAGAAGCACGGACAGACCTTTAAGGCCGTCGACAACGTTAATCTGACCGTGCCCGAAGGGGAAATGTGCGTCCTGCTCGGCCCGTCCGGCTGCGGAAAGACCACCACCCTGAAGATGATTAACCGCCTCATTACCCCAAGCAGCGGGACGATCCTGATCAACGGTGAAGACACCAGCGGGATGGACACCGTCACCCTGCGCCGCAACATCGGCTACGTGATCCAGCAGATTGGCCTGTTTCCGAATATGACAATCGAAGAGAACATCACCGTCGTGCCGCGCATGCTGGGCTGGGATAAAGCGCGCTGCAAAACCCGCGCCGAAGAGCTGATGGATATGGTGGCGATGGACCCGCATAAGTTTCTCAACCGCTACCCGCGCGAGATGTCGGGCGGCCAGCAGCAGCGTATCGGCGTGATCCGCGCCCTGGCTGCTGATCCTCCGGTGCTGCTGATGGATGAACCCTTCGGCGCGGTGGACCCGATCAACCGCGAGGTGATCCAGAACCAGTTCCTGGAGATGCAGCGCAAGCTGAAAAAAACCGTCATGCTGGTGAGCCACGATATCGACGAAGCCCTGAAGCTCGGCGACCGTATTGCGGTGTTCCGTCAGGGGAAAATCGTGCAGTGCGCCAGCCCGGATGAACTGCTGGCGAAACCGGCGAATGAGTTTGTCGGCTCGTTTGTCGGCCAGGACCGGACGCTGAAGCGTCTGCTGCTGGTATCGGCGGGCGACGTCACCGACCAGCAGCCGACCATTACGGTGCGGGGCTCTACTCCGCTTCCCGAAGCCTTTGCGACCATGGATGATAACGACATTCGTGCCGTGACGGTGGTCGACGAGCACGGCAAACCCCTGGGCTTTGTGAAGCGTCGCGAAGCGCGTAACGCGAGCGGTACCTGCGCCGACATCCTGCATCCGTTCCGCATGACCGGCAAAGCGGAAGACAACCTGCGCGTGGTGCTTTCACGTCTGTATGAGAGTAATACCAGCTGGATGCCGATCGTGGATGAGGACGGTCGTTACAACGGCGAGATTTCGCAGGACTATATTGCCGAGTACCTGAGCTCCGGACGCACGCGCCGGGCGCTGAATATTCATAGCGACACCTAACCCTTCTGGCCGGGCATCGCCCGGCCTTTTCGCACGCAGACCTTTTGCTAACCCTGCGATTTCCCGCCACAATATCGTATCGTCCCCGTAAAAACGCACCCCATGCAACGTCTTCATACCTACCCCGACATCCGCGCGATGTTTCGCCGACTGCTGATTGCCACCGTCACCGGCGTGCTGGCCGCGCTGGCCGTTGCGGTATTCCGCCACAGCATGTACCTGCTGGAGTGGCTGCTTCTCAGCAACGACAGCGGCAGCCTGGTGAATGCCGCCGCGTCGCTCTCGCCCTGGCGGCGCGCATTGACGCCAGCGCTGGGCGGGCTGGCCGCCGGACTGCTGCTATGGGGATGGCAGCGTCTGACCGCGCAGCGGCCTCATGCCCCTACCGATTACATGGAGGCGCTGGAGACCGGAGACGGCCAGTTTGACTACGGCGCCAGCCTTGTGAAATCCCTTGCCTCGCTGCTGGTCGTTGCCAGCGGAAGCGCCATCGGGCGTGAAGGGGCGATGATCCTGCTTGCCGCCCTCGCCGCCTCCCTATTCGCCCGGCGCTTTACGCCCAAATCCGAGTGGAAATTATGGATTGCCTGCGGCGCCGCCGCCGGGATGGCCAGCGCCTATCACGCCCCCCTTGCCGGAAGCCTGTTCATCGCGGAAATTCTGTTTGGCACGCTGATGCTGGCCTCGCTCGGCCCCGTGGTGATTGCGGCGGTGGTGGCGCTGCTTACGACGCAGCTCCTGGCTCCGGGCGCGGGTACGCTCTACGCGGTCCATCTGAGCGGCATCCTTACCGCGGCCGATTATGCTCTTCTCGTCGCGATGGGGCTGGTGGCGGGCCTCTGCGGACCGCTGCTGATGTGGCTGATGGACTTCAGCCACGGGCTTTTCCTGCGCCTCAAGCTTTCGCCGCCGTGGCAGCTGGCGCTGGGCGGTGCGATCGTCGGGCTGCTGTCTCTCCTCACGCCGAAGGTGTGGGGGAATGGCTACAGCGTGGTTCAGGCTTTTCTGCTCGCTCCGCCGCTGCTGACGGTCATTGCCGGGGTGTTCATCTGTAAGCTGCTGGCAGTGCTGGCGAGCAGCGGATCGGGCGCGCCCGGAGGGGTGTTTACACCTACGCTGTTTGTCGGGATGGCAACAGGGATGCTGTTTGCGCAGCTGTTCGCGCTGTGGCTACCGGGTTCTGAGACGGCGATTCTGCTGGGGCTGGCGGGGATGGCAACTCTACTTGCCGCGACCACGCATGCGCCCATTATGTCGGCGCTGATGGTCTGTGAAATGACCGGGCAATATCTTTTACTGCCCGGCCTGCTGGTCGCCTGCGTGGTCGCGTCCGTGCTGTCGCGGACGTTACGCCACGACTCGGTCTACGGTCAACACGCCACCGAGGGCAGAGAGATCGATGTACTGCGCTAGCTCGCGCTGCTCGGCGCGCGGCAGATAAGGCAGTTCACCCACCAGCGGTCCGGGCAGTTTTTTGCTCAGCACGTCGATAATCTCCGCGTAGTGCGCCAGGCCCGGGTTGATGCGGTTTGCCACCCAGCCAATCAGCGGCAGGCCGTCATTGGCAATCGCCTGGGCCGTCAGCAGCGCGTGGTTGATGCACCCTTCCTGGATACCCACCACCATCACCACCGGAAGCTGCTCCTGCACGACCCATTCAGAAAGCGGGCGCAGGTCGTTCATCAGGCTGCGCCAGCCGCCCGTCCCTTCCACCACCACGTGATCAACCTTCTCGCTCAGGTTCGCCAGTCCGTCGGACAACAGGGGATAATTAATCAGACCGCTGTGCGCTACGCTGCTCTCCTCTTCGCTTAAGGCAATGGGATTGACCGCGTGATAAGGCAGTTCCAGCGACGAGACGCTTTGCAGCACCAGGGCGTCTTTATTACGCAATCCCTCTGGCGTCTCTTTACTGCCTTTTGCGACCGGTTTGTACCCTGCCACGCTTTTACCGCTTGCTGCCAGCGCCTGCAGCAATGCGCGGGATACGACGGTCTTGCCGACAGAGGTATCTGTACCAGTAACAAAGAAACGCTTAAGCATGACTCACTCCACCTCTTGGGTATGCTTCGAAAATATAAACCAGGTAAATAATTCAGTGGAGGAAGTCTACGGGATGCATGCGCTACCCGGCTTGAGATAGCGCAATTTTTCTTACATCAGCGGAAAAGAGTTAACCCTGTAACAGGCGGATCAACAGCGAGCCGTTATACATGGCATCTTTGACCAGCGCCGCGCCGGCCATGGTTCCCTGGTTGGAAAACTGGGTACTTTCTACCGCGATATTTTTGCTGTACGCGGGAAGCGACTGCTGCTGAATACAGGCCGTAATCGCCGGAAAAAGGATCTCCGCCGCCTGGCTGAGCGGCGAGCCAATCAGGATTTTTTGCGGGTTGAAGAGGTTCACCATAATGGCCAGAATGCGGCCAACGTTATTCCCCACCCCGGTAATAATGTCCTTCGCCAGCAGATCGCCCTGGCGCGCGGCGGCGCAGAGCGAATCCACCGTTAGGGGTTGTCCGTGCAGCGAGGAGCTCATGGACTGGCTAAGCCGAACCTGCGCCAGCTCCAGCACGCTTTCCACGCTGGCAATGGTCTCCAGACAGCCGTGGTTTCCGCAGTAGCAGCGCTTGCCGTACGGGTCGACCTGGGTATGACCGATTTCCACCAGACTGCTGCTTCCGGCGTGGAGAAGACGACCGTCGGTAATCACGCCCGCCCCGACGTTATGGTCGATAACCACCTGAATCACGTCCCGCGCACCGCGCGACGCGCCAAACAGCGCCTCCGCCATCGTCCAGGCGCTGATGTCATGCTGAATATAGACCGGTACGCCGGTATGATTTTTCAGCACCTCACCCAGCGGCATCTCTTTGACATCGTCGTAAAACGGCATGCGGTGGACGATGCCGTTTTCGGTATCAATAATGCCCGGCATGGTGATGGCAATCGCCGTTAAGCGTTCAAGCCGCTGCTGATGGCGGATAAAGAAGCGATCGATGTGCGAGACAATCGCGTCGAGGAGCGGTTCCTCCGCGTTGAGCGGCAGTTCAAGCCGGTCCTCTACCACCAGCTTGCTGCTGAGGTCGCGCAGCGCAAGGAAGATCTCGCCGCGGCTGATGCGCAGCGACAGGTAGTGCCAGGCTTCCGTCTCCACCACCAGCCCGACTGCCGGGCGGCCACGGCTGCCCGGCTCCTGAATTTCCGTCTCCTGAACCAGGTGCGCTTCCAGCATCTCGCGGACAATCTTGGTGATACTGGCAGGTGCCAGTTGTGCCAGGCGCGAAAGATCGATACGCGAAACCGGACCAAGCTGATCAATCAGGCGATACACCGCGCCAGCGTTGGTCTGCTTAATCTGATCGATATGCCCTGGCTGACTATCAGCAACCACCTCGTACTCCCTTATTTTCGAGCTTCGAAATAAACTGTTGGCTATGGTGAAGCACTTGTATGGCTGCCGTCAAATATTTACTTAGCCATGTGATTTACCGCACATTTTTTCCCTATTTTCACTGAAAATGCCGCCCGGAAGAGGCGCTCATTAGCTGCTGTTTGAAGCGCTGTGCGGCATGGCTCTGTTCACGATGTTTTGACCAGACCAGCCACATTTCGGAAACGGCATCCTCTTCGGCGATGGTCACCCAGCGCATTTCGCGCAGTTGTACCCGTTTAAAGGAGGCCGGAAGAATAGACACGCCCAGCCCGGCCGCGACCAGGCCGATAATGGTCATCGCTTCCCCTACCTCCTGAGTGATGACCGGGGCAAGATCGTAGCGGCGCATCAGCCCCAGGATATCGTCATACAGGCCCGTCCCGACCTGCGGGTCAAAAAAGACAAACGGCTCTTTTGCCAGCTCTGCCAGCGAGACCGCCGGACGCGACGCCAGCGGGTGAT
Organism: Enterobacter sp. 01-M-02-SI-ECC; assembly: GCF_047530595.1. Taxonomy (NCBI): domain Bacteria; kingdom Pseudomonadati; phylum Pseudomonadota; class Gammaproteobacteria; order Enterobacterales; family Enterobacteriaceae; genus Enterobacter; species Enterobacter sp. 01-M-02-SI-ECC. The sequence continues at coordinate 249,292 of NZ_JBLKCZ010000004.1, forward strand.
CGTGCGGGATCATGGCCATCAGCGGCTCGCGCAGGATCACCTCCCACGCCAGCGTGTCCGGCAGCTGGGTGTTACGCATCAGCCCCAGATCCAGCGAACCCTCATTCAGCGGCGCAATCTGCTCGCGGGTATTGATCTCGCGCGTTTGGATGTGAACATCCGGGAAATGGCGGCGGAATGACGACAGGGTTTCCGAGACGGCGCTGATAAACGGCGCGGACGAGGTAAACCCGATGCGCAACTCTCCGGCTTCCCCGAGATAGAGCCGTTCTGCCCGAGCGGCGGCGTCATCGACCATGCTCAGAATTTGTCGGCTGTCGTTCAGAAACTGCTTACCCGCCGCCGTCAGGCTCACGCTGCGGTTGGTGCGGGCCAGAAGGCGCGCCCCGACCTGCTGCTCCAGGATCTGAATCTGCTGGCTTAACGGTGGCTGAGAGATATTCAGCCGTGCCGCCGCGCGGCCAAAATGCAGCTCCTCGGCAACGGCGACAAAGTAGCGAAGATGACGCAGCTCGATATTCATATTTTTAAAGTATCATTTGAGATTATTAATATATTAGACAGAATATTTACATTTTCCTACCCTGAACAGGTGGTCATACCCGTCACCAGAAATCACGGGGATGTTTAAGCAAGGAAACAGTGTGAGCCGTACAACGACTATTGATATCGATCCGGCAAGAGATATCAATGATTTACCCGTAGCACCGCAGCCGGTCCAGTTCATTAAACGTGGTAGCCCCCAATTTATGCGCGTCACGCTGGCGCTCTTTTCCGCCGGTCTGGCGACCTTCGCCCTGCTCTATTGCGTTCAGCCGATCCTGCCCGTTCTCTCTCATGAGTTTGGCGTATCGCCTGCCAGCAGCAGCGTTTCACTCTCTATTTCTACCGGCATGCTGGCGATTGGGCTGCTCTTTACCGGGCCGCTGTCCGACGCCATTGGCCGTAAACCGGTGATGGTGACCGCGCTGATGCTGGCGTCGGTCTGTACGTTACTCTCGACCATGATGACCAGCTGGCACGGCATTCTGGTAATGCGCGCGCTGATTGGGCTCTCGCTCAGCGGCGTGGCGGCGGTCGGGATGACCTACCTCAGCGAGGAGATCCACCCGAGCTTTGTTGCTTTCTCTATGGGGCTTTACATCAGCGGGAACTCGATTGGCGGAATGAGCGGCCGCCTGCTGAGCGGGGTGTTTACGGACTTCTTTAACTGGCGTATTGCGCTGGCGGTAATCGGATGTTTTGCGCTGGCATCGGCCCTGATGTTCTGGAAAATTCTGCCGGAATCGCGTCATTTCCGGCCGACATCGCTACGCCCGAAAACGCTGTTTATCAACTTCCGCCTGCACTGGCGCGACAAAGGTTTGCCGCGCCTGTTTCTGATGGGATTCCTGCTGATGGGCGCCTTCGTCACGCTGTTTAACTATATTGGCTACCGCCTGATGCTCTCGCCGTGGCATCTGAATCAGGCCGTTGTCGGTTTGCTTTCTGTGGCCTATCTCACCGGCACCTGGAGCTCGCCAAAAGCCGGGGCGATGACCGCACGCTATGGACGCGGGCCGGTACTGCTGGTATTCACGGGCGTGATGTTACTCGGCCTGCTGCTGACGCTATTATCCTCGCTGTGGTTCATCTTTGCCGGGATGCTGCTCTTCTCCGCCGGGTTCTTCGCCGCCCACTCGGTCGCCAGCAGCTGGATTGGCCCGCGCGCGCGTCGCGCCAAAGGACAGGCATCATCGCTGTATCTGTTTAGCTATTACCTGGGTTCCAGCATCGCCGGGACCCTCGGCGGCGTGTTCTGGCATTACTACGGCTGGAACGGCGTGGGCGGGTTTATCGCGCTGATGCTGTGCGCGGCGCTGCTGGTGGGCACCAGTTTGCATAAACGTCTGCATTAACATTCCAGCGCCTTCGTGTTTAAATCAAGCCGATGCTAATTTTTGTCATCGGCTGATTCAGACACGAGGACTTCATGAAAAACAATAACTACCAACAACTCACCCGCACCTTCCAGCGTCTCTCCCGCTTCTCTCACCTCTCCTCCATCGCCAGCTGGGACATGTTCACCATGATGCCGCCGGGCGGCAGCGCCGCGCGCGGCGAGGCGCTGGCGGAGATGAGCGTCCTGCAACATCAGATCCTGACCGATAAAAAAGTCGGCGACCTGTTAGCGGCGGCGGCAGGTGACGATCTGAATGATGTCGAACAGGCCAACCTGCGCGAAATGACGCGCCACTACCAGCAGGCCACTCTGCTGCCGGAATCGCTGGTGGAAGCCAAATCCCTGGCGGGCAGCAAGTGTGAACACGCCTGGCGTACCCAGCGTCCCGCTAACGACTGGCAGGGTTTTTCCGCCAACCTGAAAGAGGTGGTAAAACTCAGCCGCGAAGAGGCTCGCCTGCGGTCTGAAGCCAAAGGCTGTACGCCTTACGACGCGCTGCTGGACATTTTTGAACCCGACATGACCAGCGCGCGTCTGGACGTTCTGTTCGGCGATATGAAGTCCTGGCTACCGGACCTGCTGGCAAACGTGGTGGAAAAACAGGCTCAACGGTCGTTTATTCCCCCGCAGGGCCCCTTCCCGACGGCCACACAGCGTGAGCTGGGCCTGGAAGCCATGAAGATGCTTGGCTTCGATTTTAACGGCGGTCGCCTGGACGTGAGCGCGCACCCGTTCTGCGGTGGCGTCCCGGAAGACGTGCGCATCACCACGCGCTATGACGAAGATGAGCTGCTCAGCGCGCTGTTTGGCGTGATCCACGAAACCGGACACGCCCGCTACGAACAAAACCTGCCGCGCGCGTGGGCAGGACAGCCGATTGCCCTGGCGCGCTCAACCGCGATCCATGAGTCACAGAGCCTGTTCTTTGAAATGCAGCTGGGGCGCAGTGAAGCCTTCCTCAGGCATCTCCTCCCTGCGGTACACGCCCGCTTTGGCAGCCAGGCGGCGTTTAGCGAAGAGAATTTTATTGCCTGGAACCAGCGCGTCAAACCTGGCTATATCCGCGTCGATGCGGACGAAGTGAGCTACCCGGCACACGTGGTGTTGCGCTATGAGATTGAGCGCGCGCTGATCAACGGCGAGATAGAGGTGGACGATATTCCCGCCCTGTGGGATGAGAAAATGCAGGCCTGGCTCGGATTATCCACCAAAGACAACTACCGCAACGGCTGTATGCAGGATATCCACTGGACCGACGGCGGTTTTGGTTACTTCCCGTCATACACGCTTGGCGCTATGTACGCCGCGCAGCTGTTCCATGCCGCCAGAACCGCACTGCCGGGTCTGCAGGCCTCCATCGCCGAAGGTGATTTTTCCGCACTCTTTGAGTGGCTGCGTCAGAACATCTGGCAGCACGGCAGCCGCTTCAGCACGTCGCAATTAATCACCCAGGCGACGGGCGAAGATCTGAATATCCGTTACTTCCGGGAACATCTGACCTCCCGTTATCTTTAATCCCTCTGCCGGAGCCTGCTCCGGCACTCTTCTCACCCTTTTCAATAAGAATATGATTTAGCACATGTTGTCATGATTGCGTTGGGTGTATGAATGCGTGTCCTTCCGACACAATTAGACTGCCATCAGGTCAGGATTAAAAAAATAAAGGGATGAATGATGAAAGGCATAATGAAAACGATGTTAGCCATTCTGTGTGCGACCAGTTTAAGTACTTTCGCAGCCACGGATAATACCCCGCAAGACGCGTTTAACGATATTACCCGCTCTCTTGCAGACCTCCAGCCCATCACGTTTCAGGCTCCTGCTGAAAAATATAAGCTGCTGGTGTTTATTGATAACCAGTGCATTTACTGCAGCAACGTAGTGAAAAACGTTAAGCAATATACGGATGCCGGTTTGACGATGTCGTTTCTGACCGTTGCGCCCAACGCCATTCGCGACTCGGTAATTGAAGATATGGGGCGCGTCTGGTGTTCAACCGATAAGGTCAAAAGCCTGCAACAAGCGATGGCGGGATTTTTACCGGATAACGACACCACCACAGCCTGCTCCGATCTGATCGCGCGGCAATCTGCCCTGGCAGAACGTTTGGGCATTAGCATCACCCCGGTAATGGTGGTGATCGAGCCTGAATCACGGACGATTATAGGCAGTCAGTCTCCGGCGGCTATTCTGGCCACACTGAACAAATAACAGAGGCCCGTACGAGCAGCGGCGTTTGGCCTGTTCGTACACTTTCCTCCCCTCTGTACATTCCGTTACACGCCGATACCAATCACTCACGGAAACCTCGAATTTACAGGGATATAGTTATTTCAACGGCCCCGCAGTGGGGTTAAATGAAAAACCAAATTCGAGGGTATGAGAATGAATAAAGTATTAGCTCTGGTTGTTGCCGCTGCTATGGGTCTGTCTTCTGCTGCATTTGCTGCTGACACTACCGCAACTGCTGCACCGGCTGCCGCGCCTGCTGCAACCACCACCGCTGCGCCAGCAAAAGCGGTTCACCATAAGAAACATCACAAAGCTGCAGCGAAAAAAGAAGCCGCTGCACCAGCAACCGCAGCACCAACCGAGCAGAAAGCTCAGGCTGCCAAAAAGCACCACAAAAAAGCCGCTAAACCGGCTGTAGAGCAGAAAGCTCAGGCTGCTAAAAAGCACCATAAAAAAGCGACCAAACCGGCTGTAGAACAGAAAGCGCAGGCCGCTAAGAAGCACCACAAAAAAGCAACCAAACCAGCTGTAGAACAGAAAGCTCAGGCTGCTAAAAAGCATCACAAAAAAGCAGTAAAACACGAAGCTGCTAAACCAGCTGCACAGCCAGCTGCGTAAGAGTACAAGCTTAACCGTGCCCTTCGGGGCACGTTGGTAAACCGGCGCTGAACCGGAACAGGTTCCGCGCCGTTTTTTTATTTCCGGAGGGCGTATGCTGCGACGCTATCGGTTTGAGCTGATTCTGATCCTGCTTATTTTATGCGCGCTCATCGCCAGCCATTTTTATCTTTCCTGATTGTAGCACGCTGATTTTACTCCCACTTTAGCGCTGTCCCGTCTATAGTATTTTCATAGGGTTCACTTTTAATAATCATAATTACCCCCACCAGAGTGTGATATGCGTAAATCTGTTGTGTTGTTACTGGGAACGTTTGGTCTTTTTTCTGGATTCTCACATGCGGATGATGGCGGTGATGACACCATTAGCGCGAAAGAGCTAAAGACGCTTTTTTTCGGTCATGACGATCGTACGCGCGTCGCCGATCCCACCCAGGCACCCTGGGATGCTATAGGCCAGCTGGAAACCGCCAGCGGTAACTTATGTACTGCGACGCTGATCACCCCGCAGCTTGCCCTGACGGCAGGCCACTGCCTGTTAACGCCGCCAAACGGCAAGCCGGATAAAGCCGTTGCCTTGCGGTTTGTGTCGCAAAAAGGGACCTGGCGCTATGAAATCCACGGCATTGAGGGAAGGGTTGATCCTTCTCTCGGCAAACGCCTGAAGCCAGATGGCGACGGCTGGATAGTGCCACCTGCGGCCGCCTCGTGGGATTATGGCCTGATCGTTTTACGCTACCCACCTTCGGGCATTACGCCGCTGCCGTTATTTGACGGCGACAAGGCCGCCCTCACCGCCGCGCTGAAAGCCGCCGACCGAAAGGTGACGCAGTCAGGCTATCCTGTCGATCACCTGGATACGCTTTATACGCACACCGACTGTATTGTGACGGGCTGGGCGCAAACCAGTGTACTCTCGCATCAGTGCGATACGTTGCCGGGTGACAGTGGTTCACCGCTGATGCTGAAAACCGACAAGGGCTGGCAGTTGATTGGTGTCCAGAGCTCTGCCCCGGCGGCAAAAGACCGGTGGCGCGCCGACAACCGCGCCTTGTCCGTTACCGGTTTCCGCGACCAGCTGGAGGCGCTGGCTACACAGTAAGCCAGCGCGGAGGCCTGAAACTAAGGATCGCAACGTTATCAGGCGAGTTTTATCATGATCATGCCGGCAAGCAGCAAGATGAGCCCCATCCAGCCCTTGTTGTTTAAACGCTGGCCGAAGAGCACCCAGCCTGCGGCCAGCGTGGCGGCGATACCAAAACCGCCCCACAGCGCATAGGCCACCGACAGATCGATCCCTTTTACCGCCTGGGACAGGGCGCTGAATGCCCCCAGAACCGCGGCAATCGACATCAGGCCGTACAGTTTACGGCGAAAACCATCCGAGAATTTCAGCAGAACGTTCGCCAGGATTTCCAGCACGATGGCGAGCCCCAGCCAGGCCGCATGAACCCACTCAAACTGTTGCATGGTTCTGCTCCTTCTGCTGTTTGCCAGGCTTACGGGTACCCGATTTAATCAGCACAATACCCGCGACCAGCGTCGTTAATCCGGCGACCTTCATTGTTGTTAATGTTTCGTCAAATATCAGCACGCTGAACAGCGTAATCAACAAAATACCGATCCCTTCCCACAGTGCATACGCGACGCCCAGCGCAATTTTTTTCACCGCAAACGAGAGGAAAATATAAGAAAGCGAAATCATCACCAGCATCAAAATAAAACCGGTGTTGCCATCGCTGACGCTTGCCCATTTCATAGACAGCGTGCCGGTAATTTCAGCGACGATAGCCAGCGCTAATAGGATCCAGTAAAACATGTTTTTCTCCTGCTTGAGAATATAATCCATTGTGGCCCGCTGCGTGCAGCAAACCAAAAAAAACGAATTGAAATCAGTTAGCTAAGCGCTTAGCGCCAGCTCAGGCAGAAGAAATGACTATAGTGCGGTGCGCCAGTGTTGCTCACCAGAAAGCAGGCAGAAGGAGGTGGAGTAGACAGCGGTATTGTTTGAAGAGTACGTCCTGAACATATTGTCCATAAAATTACAATTATCCGCGTTGTTGCTTCTCGTCTTTGCGGATGAAAATTGTCCTCGGTAGTTAAACACACCAGATTTGTACCATAAGCCAGGATTTTACTCAAAGTCTTTGCAATTCTTTACCCATACCGTTTGATTTTGGTTAGTTTATTGCAACGCCTTTCACCTTTATTATAAATATAAAGAAAAATTCGGAGTCACCATGGCTAAACCCATTATTACCCTGAACGGGTTAAAAATTGTCATCATGCTGGGCATGCTGGTGATCATACTGACAGGCGTTCGTTTTGCCGCCGACATTATTGTGCCCTTTATTCTGGCCCTGTTTATCGCGGTGATCCTTAACCCGCTGGTGCAGCGCATGACGCGCCTGCGCATCCCGCGCGTGCTGGCGATCACGCTGCTTATCAGCATCATCATTGTGGCGATGGTCTTGCTGGTGGCGTATCTGGGGACCTCGCTCAATGAGCTGGCGCGAACGCTGCCGAAGTACCGTTCTTCGCTGGCTATCCCCCTGCTGCAGCTAGAACCCTGGCTGCAGCGGGCGGGTATCGAAGTCTCGGTGGAAGAACTGCTGAAATATATCGACCCCAACGCGGCGATGACGATCGTCACCAGCCTGCTGGCGCAGCTTTCCAATGCCATGACCTCCATTTTCCTGCTGTTTTTAACGGTGGTGTTCATGCTGCTGGAGGTGCCGCAGCTGCCGGCAAAGCTGCAGCAGATGATGGTCCGTCCGGTTGAAGGCATGGGGGCGATTCAACGCGCGCTGGACAGCGTCTCCCGCTATCTGGTGCTGAAAACGGCGATTAGCCTGGTCACGGGCGGTGTCGTCTGGGCGATGCTTCTGGCGCTGGACGTTCGCTTTGCCTTTGTCTGGGGGTTACTGGCGTTTGCGCTTAACTACATTCCCAACATCGGCTCCGTGCTGGCGGCGATCCCCCCTATCCTTCAGGTGCTGGTTTTCAGCGGGTTTTATGACGCGCTGATCCTGCTGGCCGGCTATCTGGTCATCAACCTGGTGTTCGGTAACATTCTTGAGCCACGCATGATGGGGCGAGGGCTGGGACTCTCCACGCTGGTGGTCTTTTTGTCCCTGATTTTCTGGGGCTGGCTGCTCGGGCCCGTTGGAATGCTGCTCTCCGTCCCGCTGACCATTATCGTCAAGATTGGCCTGGAACAGACGGCGGGCGGGCAAACCATCGCCGTGCTGCTGAGCGATATGAGCCATAAATAGCGGTCAGTCCGCCATCGACAGGAGGGGCTTGCGGGTCCTTCCCCCTTCGCGATACGTACCGATCGCCCTCCGCCATTCCGCCAGCGGATACACCGTGACGTCGCTGTACCCGCTGGCGGGCAAATTAAGCCAGATGCGGTCAAACTCCGCGCGCCACGCCTCAGCGCTGAGCGCATCCAGACCGTTTCGGATATGGAACCACGCCACGCGCGGCGCGGGCCGTTGCTGTCTGAACGTTTGCCCGGAGAGCAGCCCGTAGCAGACAAACATGCCCTGCTCGGGCATCGCGCTGAGGATCGCTTCCGCCAGCGGCCCGCCGGTTGCATCGTAGACGACGTCAGCACGCGCGGCGACGGTGCCAATCCGCTGCGCGTCATGCTGCGCGACGGGAATGATACCCATCGCCTCCAGCCGTTCAGCGTGAACGGGGGAACGGTGGATCCCGTACACGGCTTCCGCTCCTGCCTGACGTGCCCACTGCCCCAGCAGAATGGCGCAATCCGACCCGGCAGCCGTCAGCAGCACCCGCTTTCCTTCAGGCGGATAGCGGGTAAGCATCATCTGCGCTGCCAGCGGGTTGATATAGGCCCGTGCGGCCAGATGTGCGTCAACAGCGTCCGGAACGGGGATAGCATACTCTGCCGGGCAATCAACATAGCGCTGCCAGGTGCCTTGACCGCGCAGCGGCAGGACGCGTTTACCCAGCAGATGCGCAAAGGACGCGGGCACGTCGGTGACAATGCTGACACCTTCATACCCCGCTACCGCCGGTAACGGGGTTCTGTGGCGGTAGGCGCCGGTAATGGGAATAAGATCGGACGCGTTCACGGGAGAAAACAGCATTCGCACGCGCAGATGACCCGGCGCAAGCGCCCCCAGCGGCGCGGTTTCAGAGTGCAGAACGGTTTCTGGCTCGCCAAAACGGCGATACCAGAGGGCCAGATTTTCCATTACGATCTCACGGCTGATAGCGGAACGACTACTCGCGCCAGCCCATTGCCGGTGCGACGTGTTTGAGAATAGATTCAATCACGTGCGCATTGTAATCCACACCGAGCTGGTTCGGCACGGTCAGCAATAACGTATCGGCTTCAGCAATCGCGTCGTCCTTTTTCAGCTGTTCAATCAGCTTGTCCGGCTCCGCCGCATAGCTGCGCCCGAAGATCGCGCGCGTTTTCTCATCAAGATAGCCCACGCTATCGCTGTCGTTGCGGCTGGCACCGAAATACATCCGGTCGCGGTCGTCCATCAGCGCAAAAATGCTGCGGCTGACCGACACCCGCGGCTGTCGAGAATGCCCTGCCTCTTTCCAGGCCTGACGGTACGCGCGGATCTGTTTTGCCTGCTGAATATGGAACGGCTCGCCGGTTTCATCGTCCTTCAGGGTTGAACTTTGCAGGTTCATTCCCAGCTTTGCGGCCCATACGGCCGTCGCATTGGAACCGGCGCCCCACCAGATACGCTCGCGCAGCCCTTCAGAATACGGCTCCAGGCGCAGCAGCCCCGGCGGATTCGGAAACATAGGCTGTGGATTGGGTTTGGCAAACCCTTCACCGCGCAGCACCTCAAGCAGCACCTCGGTATGACGGCGCGCCATATCCGATTCGTCTTCCCCTTCCTGCGGGACATAGCCGAAATGGCGCCAGCCATCAATGACCTGCTCCGGCGAGCCGCGGCTGATGCCAAGCTGCAAACGACCGCCGGAAATCAGATCCGCCGCGCCCGCATCTTCAGCCATGTACATCGGATTTTCATAGCGCATATCAATCACGCCGGTACCGATTTCGATGGTTTTCGTTTTTGCGCCTATTGCCGCCAGCAGAGGGAACGGCGAGCTAAGCTGTCGGGCAAAGTGGTGCACGCGGAAATACGCGCCGTCTGCCCCCAGCTCTTCAGCCGCCACGGCTAAATCGATGGACTGCAGCAGCGTGTCTGCCGCCGAGCGCGTGCCGGACTGCGGAGAAGGCGTCCAGTGACCAAAGGATAAAAATCCGATCTTTTTCATAACCATTTTTCCTGATAATACGTTGCGTTCTGTCCACTTTACGCATTACCCGATAAGAATAAATGCCGTTTATTTAACGGAAAGCATCAAATAAATTGACAGAATAGCGTGGTTCTTCATTCCGCCCCATAATGGGATATAATCTTCCCCACTCTTTTCATGGCAGGTAAAACCGGCAATGGCTTTGATCCCCAAAAACTACGCGCGGCTGGAAAGCGGCTATCGCGAAAAAGCATTAAAAATCTATCCCTGGGTCTGCGGACGCTGCTCGCGCGAGTTTGTCTATTCCAATCTGCGTGAACTCACGGTGCACCATATCGATCACGACCATACCAACAACCCGGAAGATGGCAGCAACTGGGAGCTGTTGTGCCTGTTTTGCCACGATCACGAACATTCGAAATACACCGAAGCGGATCAGTACGGCACCACCGTGGTGGCCGGGGAAGACGCGCAAAAAGACGTGGGCGTCGCCACGTTTAACCCGTTTGCCGATTTAAAAGCGATGATGGATAAGAAGAAATAATCCTCTCGCCCCCTCGTGCTCCTCGAATTTAAAATGTCCAGGTGATAGCGGCGGTTGCAGCCCCCTCATTGCGCCGCATCACGATCGGGCTGTTATTCGCACGATCGCCCAGCCAGGTATAGTCCGCACTCAGCACCGTCCCCCAGTGGGCATCGAACTGATGGCTCCAGGTCAGGCTGGTGTCGACGCCATAGAATCCACCCGGCGCAGCATAGCGGCGATATCCGGTGCGGCGGCTCTGCCGCTCGCTGACCCCATACCAGGTATTCAGATAACGGCTGTCGCCAAAAAGGGCCGCTGACTGAAAGGCAACCGTGTCCTGATTATTTTGTAAGGGGATTAGCGTCACGGAGGCCTGATAGCTTGCCCCCTGGCTGTCCGTTAACGGCAGCGTCGCTTTGCCTTCCATACTCAGCCATGGCGCGGCCTGCCAGCCCACGGCAAGGCCGGTATTCAGGGTGGCATCAATGTCCCCCATCCCTTTCAGATTGTTTGCGCCCTCACGCCAGCCAGAATTTTTCTCAGCCCTTCCGAAATCGTAGCCCAGCGTGTGTTCGAAATACCAGCCGCTGTCGTTTTGCAGGTCATATCCCACCCCTTTTTGCGCATCAATAAAGAAAGCGCCTTTGCGTCCCTGCAGCACCGGAACCACCTGCCACACCTGCTTGTCTGAGCCTGAGTAACGCGGGGCATACTGCCCCCCAAGCCCGACGGTTAAGGAATCGGACGCGGCGCCATCCTCCGCCTGCGCGCCGGAAACCACGGCCATCAGAAGCGGGACGGACATATACAGGACTTTTTTTATCGCTATCATACTGCTCTCCATACGGACGCTAGCGCCTCCTGATACGGGGGCGGCCACACAACGTTGGCGCAGTATGATTTGGCTGAATCAATGAATCGTCGGGATAGTGTTAAGAAATGGTCAAGGTGAACGGATGTTGTCCAGAAGAGTGCTGATTATTGAAGATGACGCCGATGCGGCTGGCGTGCTCGAGGCCTATTTACGGCGGGAAAATTACGACGTGACCATTACCGGAGACGGTCATTCCGGGCTGGATATGGCGCAGCGGTGGAAGCCCGACCTCATTCTGCTGGACGTGATGCTGCCGGGGCTTAACGGCACCGAGGTGCTGGCTGGCCTGCGTCGTAAAAGCGATGTGCCGGTGATCATGGTCACGGCCATGGGGGATACCCCTGACCGCATTGGCGCCCTGCGATACGGTGCCGATGATTACGTTGTGAAGCCTTATCATCCGGGCGAAGTGGTGGCTCGGGTGCAGGCGGTGCTGCGGCGCAGCAGTAAAAAAGAGACGGACGGGGCGATCCTTCGCTGGCAAACGCTGGAGGTGGACGTGGCCGCCATTGTGGCGAGCGTGGATAACGGCGGCGACGCGCCCGTGATGCTCGATCTTACGCCAACGGAATTCTCGCTTCTGGCAACGCTGCTGCGTTCTCCGGCGCACCCGTTCTCCCGCCAGTATTTACTGGAGCACTGTTTGCCGGAAAGCGAGGCGCTGGAGCGCGTGGTGGACACCCATATTTATAACCTGCGTAAAAAACTCGAAGCGGCGGGGATCTCCGGCGTGCTGATCAACGTTCGCGGCGTGGGTTACAGGTTCAGACAGCCATGATTAAAAATCAGCACTCCTCTCTGTGGCGCTGGATTTGCGCGCGCATCCTGGCGCTGGCTATCGGCAGCGTGATCGTCATTGCCACCTGCATGTGGCTGCGCTATGCGGTTCAGAACTACTGGATAATGGGCAAAATGCCAGCGGCGGTGCGCCAGGAGTTTCTGACGCTCAGCCAGAACCCGCAGGCCAATCCGGCCCGCTTCCACTCGATTGTGGACACCTGGTGGGGCCTGAGCTATTCCACGCCGTCTATCGCCTCAGCCGACTGGGCCACGGTGGCCCTGCTGGTGCTGGTGATGATCCCGTTTATCGTGGTGATGGGGCTCAAACACGCCCGGCCGCTGGCGCTGCAGTTCAGCCGCCTTCGCGATGCGGCAAAGGATGTCGCCGACGGGCAGTTTGGCCGTCAGGCGGAACTGATCGAGGATGCGCCGGCGGAAATGATCAGCTTTGCGACCGACTTTAACTCCATGACGGGACAGCTCGCCCGCTATGAAAAAGAGCTCCGCGCCTCGCACGTCGCGATGGCGCACGAGCTGCGCTCGCCCCTGACGGCCGCCATCGGGCGTCTGCAGGGCATGTTAGACGGCGTGTTTGATGCCAGCCCGGCACAGCTCGGCATGGTGATGAAACAGCTTCAGCACCTCAACCGCCTCACCGATGAGCTTCACCTTCTGTCGCTCGCCGACGCGGGTAACCTCGTGCTGGAGGACCAGCCGTTTTGCCTCGATGAGCTGATTCAGGAGCGGGCTGCCTGGATCATGCCCGAGGCTGACGCGCATCATTTTCGGATAACGCTTCGCAACCCGCGCACCAGCCCCTTCAGAGGCGATGCGTTCCGTCTTGGACAGGTCGTTACCATCCTCATGGAAAATGCGCTACGTTACGGACGCGAGGGCGGCCACCTCGAGGTGGCGCTGCACTACGCCAGCGGTCATTACATCCTCGAATTTACCGATGACGGGCCGGGCGTGTCGCCCCAGTTCTTACCGGAAATGTTTAAACGCTTTAGCCGCGAGGAGCAGTCCCGCGCGCGGCATTCCGGCGGCAGCGGCCTCGGTTTGTCCATCGCCCGGGCGATTTGCGAGGCGCATGGGGGTGAGATTAGCGCGTCATTGCCGGAAACCGGCGGCCTCGCCGTGCGCATTTTTTTGCCCTGGCACCCGTCCGGTAATGAAAATATCCACTCTTGATAAAGCCTTGACAGAACGTCGAATCTTTCTCGACGTAGCGCACATTTAATAACGCCATTCCCTTTATGGAGCGGCGTTATGTCAGACGAATTTTTTCTCTCCCTCCGCCACTGCCTGCATCATTTGTACGGCGTGGCGCGCACCCTTTCCTGGCTGCATTTTCTTCCCCTGGCCCTGCTTGCGCTGGCGATTTTTCCGCTGACCGGCTGCGGTGATAAACACGAAAATAAGCCCGACCCTGCGCGAGCGGTACGCTACGTCGTCATCGGGGCCGCCCAGACCCTTCCCGCGCTGGAAAGAACCGGTGAGATCCATGCCCACGATGAAACGACCCTGAGCTTTCGGACCGGGGGCCGAATACTGACGCGCAGCGTTGATATTGGCGACCGGGTCACTGCCGGACAGCTGCTGGCCACGCTTGACGATACAACCGGGAAAAACCAGCTCGACGGCGCTGAGGCCGACTATGAAGGTGCCAAAGCCTCGGCGCAGGTCGCCGCGCTTAACGTCAGTCGAATGCAAAAGCTCATACCAACGGGTGCTATCGCCCGCACGCAGCTCGACAGCGCCCGTGCCGACTGGCTTGTCGCCCGCGCGCGCTTAAAAAGCAGCGAGGCCGCGTGGCGAAATGCCCGCGAAAGCCTCGGCTGGACGCGCCTGATCGCGCCGCAGGCGGGCGTCATCACCGCCGTGAACGCCTCTGCCGGACAGGTTGTCAGCGACGGTCAGTCCGTACTGACGCTGGCAACGGGTGAAGCCCGCGACGTGGCGTTTGATATTGCCACTCCGGATGCGATCCCGCCTCTGGATAAGGCGGTTTTGCGGGTTTCACTCCTCAGCGACCCGTCGGTACAGGCGTCTGCCGCGCTGCGGGATATTACCCCGCAGGCCGATCCTCAGACCCGCACCTGGCGCGTCAGAGCCACCCTGCAAAACCCGCCGGCGGCCATGGCGCTGGGCGCCAGCGTTACCGTCACGTTGCCATCGTCTGCCCCGCGCGGCTACACCCTCCCCGCGTCGGCACTGACCCGCGTCGGCGACAAACCGGCCGTATTTGTGATTACCCCGCAGTCGCGGGCGCAGCTGCGCGCGGTGGTGCCCGCGAGCTATACGGCCACCTCCGTCATGATTGCCTCCGGCCTTGAGCCGGGCGACAGGGTGATTACGGCGGGCGTGAGCACATTGCGGTCCGGCGAGCCGGTGGTTGCCGGAGAGGTTCAGCCATGAACACGGGATCGGAAGCGAAATTTAACCTCTCCGCCTGGGCGCTGAAGAACCAGCAGATGGTCAGCTTTTTGATGTTGCTGGTGATTGCGATGGGCGTGTTTTGCTATGAGAAGCTGCCGCGTAATGAAGATCCGGCTTTTACCATTAAAACGGCCGTCGTCTCCGCGCAGTGGCCGGGAGCCTCCGTGGCGGATACCACCCGCCTGCTGACCGATACGCTTGAAAAAAAGCTGCAGGAAACGCCCTGGCTGGACTATCTCGAAAGTGAAACCCGGGCCGGACGCACCGTTATCCACGTCAACCTTCGTGACGATACGCCCCCGCAACGCGTGCAGGATATCTGGTATCAGGTTCGCAAAAAAATGCAGGACATCGCGCCGTCCCTGCCTGAAGGCGTGCAGGACCCTGCCGTGGACGACGAGTTTGACGACACGTTCGGCACAATTTACGCCTTTATTCCCGAGGGCTTCACCCTGCGGGAGGTGCGGGATCGCGCAGAGACAATTCGTCGCGAGCTGATGTCCCTGCCGGATATAGGCAAAACCACCCTGCTGGGCGAACAGCAGGAGCAGTGGGTTCTCGCCTTTTCTCCGGCGCGCCTGGCCGGGATGGGGCTTGATATTCAGGAGGTTGCCGACGCCCTCCGGACGCAAAATGCGGTTGTCCCGGCAGGAACGATGCGTACCGAAAAAGAGAACATGGCGATCAAGGTCAGCGGGGCGCTCATGACCGAAGAGAGCTTACGCGCCGTCACGCTGCACGTGAACAATCGCTATATTCCGCTGACCGACATTGCCACCGTCACCCGGGAAATCGCCGAGCCACCGGCCCCGGCCTACCGGGTAAACGGCAAGCCGGCTATCGGGCTGGCGGTGTCGATGGCACCAACGGGCAACATGCTGCGTTTCGGCGCTGCGCTGAATGCCAGAATGGCGGCCCTCAGCGCCGGGCTGCCGCACGGTATCGAGATGGTGAAAGTTGCCGATCAGTCAGCGGTGGTCAGTGACGCGGTAAGCGGGTTTAAATTCGGCACCCGGCACGCCGGGATCGCTTTCCCGCGCCGGGGTTTTAAACGGCCCCAGATGCGCACCATAGACTTTGTATCCCTGCATCAGGCTTACCGTCTGCAAAGGCGCCGTTTTTTCGAGGGTGCTGACCAGATTACGCAGCATGGTGACGTTCGGCTCAACCATGTCCGTCCAGTTCGCCGCGTTCGCCCAGGCGCTGTAAAAGATGTGGGTGACACCGTTCAGGGCGTGCAGCGCCCGTGCGGTATCCTGCGCATCCAGTAAATCGACGTTCACCATGGGAATGCCGTCCGGATGGGTTACCTCGCGGCGACTGAGGCCAATCACCTCCCACTGATGGTGCAGGAGCGTGTTGACCAGCTGTCTGCCGACAATGCCGCTGGCGCCCGCGACCAGGGCGACGTTGTGTTGCTGCCTCTTACTCATGGTGTTTCTCCGGAAAGGGTGACAGCCACAGTGTGATATATTATTTTTTCTGCAAATACTCCCTGAAATCGATGACACTTATAAGCAGAATCATTAAATGAATAACAAGCTCACCGCCATTTCTACCTTTCTACGCGTCGCTGAAGCGGGCTCGTTCTCAGCGGCCGCCCGTCAGACCGGGATTAAGCAGTCCGCCGTCAGTCAACAGATCGCGGCGCTTGAGGAAGCGCTTGGTGTGGTATTGCTGCATCGAACGACGCGTACGATGAAGCTGACCGAACAGGGTGAACGTTACCGGCGTGATATGCAGCTTGTGCTGGACGCTATGGGGGAAGCGGAGAGGCGTTTGCATCCTGTTGACCATAGCATTCAGGGACGCGTCCATGTCCAGCTACCGAGCGGCCTGGGGCAGATCATTTTGCCGCATCTGCTGGCGCTACAGCGCCTGCATCCCGAACTGCAGCTGATGATTTCCCTGGATGACCGCCTTGCCGATCTGGTGACGGAGGGCGTGGATGTCGCGATACGGCTGAGCAGTGAGCCTCCGCAGGCGCACGCGGCTCGCGTGCTGGGGCGGATTGAAGCCGCGCTGTTTGCCGCTCCCGGTTTTCAGGCGGTACACGCCGTCAGCGAGATGACGTCGCTGCCACACGTACGGTTCAGCGGTATTCCGCTGGATGCCCCCCTGCGCCTGATTTCTGACGAGGAAACGGTCGAGGTCAACGTGAATACCGTTTTCCGTGCCAACACCAGCGACGCGCTGCTGCAGGCGCTGGAGTCAGGCATCGGTATCGGCGGCATGCAGCGACCGCTCGTGGCCAGGGCGCTGCAGGCGGGCACGCTGGTACCGGTGCTGCCCGACTGGCGGTTACCCGATCGCTTCCTCTATGCCGTCTATCCTGACGCCCGCTTTATTCCGCAGCGCGTCAGAAAGGTCGTCAGCGTGATTGAGCAGTTGCTGCCTGAAATACTGAAGAAAAACTGATTGTTTCCGCCGTAAATCACGTGCATTTTTTAACCGCCAGGAATAGAGTGTTTTTACCGTATCCTCCTCTTTCTGGAGCACTTATGCCGGATTACCGTTTTTTCCAAAAAGGCCCGAACCTCATTACGATCGAGAGCGCAAACACCGATGCGGCCGCTCAGCTCATCGCTCAGGGGTTTGAAAAACAGTTTGAGGAGATTGGCGCAGCGGATGAAAAAGAGGCGCTTACCCGCCTTGCCGATATCCGTAAAAATAACGAGATCGATCGCTATAACTTCCTGGCCGGAGCGGGCGAAATGCCGCTGATCGGCGCGCTGGCGGCTGCGGCAACCTGGTTGGTGCAAAAGAAATAACGCAACCATCTTCTACTTCGCCACCGGCAAATCGGCGTACCGCGTCGTATAGGCCGGTGACAGCATCTCACGCTTCATCGCCCAGGATTTCTCAATACCCTGCCCGGCGAACCATATCTTCCCTTTACCGGAATGATTTACGCTGTCCATCATCTCCATCAGCGCCGCGCTGTTGGCGCGCAGACGATTATCGTCAAACAAATTAAGCTGGGCGACGCCGCTGCTGAAAAAGTCCGCCAGCATGACCCCGGCTTTCATATAGCGATAGCCGTCGAGCCATATGCGCCCCAGCGCCTCCGTGGCGGCGCGGATGATATCACGCGAGTCATTGGTGGGCGTCATCAGGGTGACAGAAGCCTGATTGCCGTAATAAATTTCGTTGTCCGCATGCGGGCTGGTGCGAACAAATACGCTGATAAAACGACAGTATTGATGCTCGCCGCGCAGTTTTTCCGCAGCGCGTTCCGCGTAGGCGCAAATGGCCTGGTGCATCTCCTCGTACTGCGTAATACGGTGTCCAAACGAACGGCTACAGATGATTTGCTGCTTCGTGGGGGTGAACTCCTCCAGATCAAGACAGGGCTCACCGCGCAGCTCGCGGGCCGTACGTTCCAGTACCACGTTGAAATGTTTGCGGATGACCCAGGACGACGCTTCCGCCAGCTCCAGCGCCGTGGTGATCCCCATAGCGTTGAGCTTTTTCGTGATGCGCCGCCCTACCCCCCACACCTCCTCTACCGGAACCTTTTCCAGCAGCTTACGCTGCCGCTCTCGGCCTGAGAGATCGACCACGCCGCCAGTGCCGGACCATCGTTTCGCCGCATAGTTGGCCAGCTTCGCCAGCGTTTTGGTCGGGGCAATACCGACGCCAACGGTTAGGCCCGTATTTTTTAAGACCTCTGTGCGCATCTGGTGACCGAACGCTTCCAGCGACAGGCAGTGGCTGACCCCTGAAACGTTCACGAACGCCTCATCGATGGAGTAAATCTCTATTGCCGGGGCGAGATCGGTCAGCGTCTGCATGACCCGACTGCTGAGATCGGCATACAGCGCATAGTTCGAGCTAAAGACGTAAACTTTTGACGGGTATAGCTTTTCTTTGAATTTAAAATACGGCTCCCCCATTTTTATGCCGAACTGCTTTGCCTCCCGCGACAGCGAAATAATGCAGCCGTCGTTATTGGACACCACCACGATGGGTTTCCCCTCCAGATCGGGGCGGAATACCTTCTCGCAGGAGGCGTAAAAGCTATTCACATCAACCAGCGCGAACATGTTTATGCGTTTTGAGAGTGTGGGTGACGACGCCGAAGATCTGCAGCTCCTCTTCGGACTGAAAGGTAATCGGCTGATAGCGGGCATTATGCGGCAGAAGTCTCAGAACCGGGCGGGTCTGTAGCTCTTTCACCGTAAACTCACCGGCGACCGACGCCACGACGATATCCCCGTGTTCGGCATTTAACGAACGATCGACCACCAGCAGATCGCCGTCGCCGATCCCCGCCCCAATCATGGAGTCTCCACTCACCTTGATAAAATAGGTCGCACTGGGGTGTCTGACTGCCAGCCGGTTAAGATCGAGACGATCCTCCACATAATCCTGCGCCGGGCTGGGAAAACCACAGGCCACGCGTTCTAAAAACAAAGGTAATTCAATGTCTTGATTTGAGTGATAAGAAAAGAGAGTGTCCATAATGCCTTTCTCGCCGAATACTGTATATAAATACAGTATTACGAATTATGGACAAGGATCAAGGTCATTTCCAAAGGTGAACCCAAACGCGTTGAAGTTTGAGCGGTTTTAATTTAGCAACGTTGCCCGCCGATACCCCTCCCCATGGTTCTCCCCAGAGTGCGATAAGAGACGCGCCAACAAAAGTCATGAAAAAGTCACAAATCAAAATACTTCATAATGACTTATATAAAAACACAATCACTATTAAATCACTGAATATTGACTTTTAAGTCAGATAAAAGCATATTTTACCGAGCGAATTAATAAGACTTACTGGAGAATATTTTCAATGCCAGCCCGTGACTATCCAGACAAGCGTGTTGCACGCGGTCTGGCAAAGGAGGCCGATCTCAGGATGTTGAGCGCCCGCATCGATCCCGATCTGATGGAGTACATCAGAACCACCGCCTTTGAGACGCGTAAGAGCAAGCAGGAGATTGTGGCGGAAGCGTTGGCGCTGCACAGGCAGAAAAGTCAGACAGGAGCCTAAGCGCGCAAAGCCGGAAGCATCCTTCAGGCTTTGCGCGTGTCACCTTTAATCCCTCAGCGAATTCAGCGTTTCCAGTGCTTCAGGCGGCAAACGCAGCTCCCCCGCCGCGAGGTTTTGCCGTAAATGCGCTACGGAAGAGGTGCCCGGGATCAGCAGAATATTCGGGGAACGTTGCAGCAGCCATGCCAGCGCAACCTGCATTGGCGTGGCGCCCAGTGAATCCGCGACGGTCTTCAGCCCGGAAGATTGCAGTGGCGTAAAGCCTCCCAATGGGAAGAACGGCACATACGCGATCCCCTGCTGCGCCAGCAGATCCACCAGCGCGTCGTCACCCCGGTTTACAATGTTGTACATGTTCTGCACGCACACCACCGGGACCATCTTCTGGGCTTCCGCAACCTGAGTGGCCGTGACGTTGCTCAGGCCAATATGACGCACCAGACCCTGCTGCTGTAATTCGGCCAGGGTGGAGAGCGGTTCCGCAATCGACCCTTCCGCCGGCCCGTGTGCGCTAAACATGATCCGCAGATTCACCACGTCCAGCACGTCCAGCTGTAGATTACGCAGGTTGTCATGCACCGCCTGAGTCAGTTCCTGCGCGGAAAAGGCCGGCAGCCAGGCACCTTTGTCGTTGCGGCGGGCACCAATCTTGGTGACGAGCGTCAGATCGTCCCGGTATGGGTGAAGCGCCTCGCAGATCAGCTGGTTAGTGACATGGGGACCATAAAAATCACTGGTATCAATGTGGTTCACCCCCGCCGCCACCGCTTCGCGCAGCACGTCCAGCGCGGCCTGCTTATCCTTCGGTGGGCCAAAGACGCCCGGCCCGGCGAGCTGCATCGCACCGTAGCCCAGTCGTTTTACCGTCCGCGTCCCGAGCGCGTACGTCCCGCTTTTATCAATGCTGCTCATGTTAACCTTCCTCATAAAAATGATCCGGATTTACAACAGGTTCCTCACCGGAGCCCTTAGTTAAGCGCGAGTTAAATTAAAGTTTAAATTCTATACGACGATAGTATTGGTGTACCTCTGCATCCTTTCTAACGGACGACCGCTATGCTGAAAAATTTGCACGTGATTACCGGTATTATCTTTGCCCTCACCATATTCTGTCTGCTGCAAGTTGTGACGGGAGGGTTGTTCTACTCTGCCGTCAGCAACGATCGCCATAACTTCCAGAATTCCGGCGTGCTCAATGCCCAGCAGGAAAGCCTGAGCGACAGCGTGAACACGCTGGTGAAAACGCGCGTCACCGTCACCCGCGTGGCGATCCGCTACCTGAAAAACCAGCGTGACCCGGCTTCACTTGCGGCGATCAATAAACTGCTTGGCACCGCAGCCGACTCGCTGGCAAAAGCCGAAGCCTATAACAAAGAGTGGCAGAAGCTGCCGCAGGTTAACGGCCAGGAGGCGGTATTAACCGACGAGATGCAGAAGTCCTGGAACCAGATGCACGAAGTGATGCGCTTATCGATTGAGTATCTGCGTGCCGACAACTACCAGGCCTATGGCGATCTGGACGCGCAGCAGGCGCAGGACGAGATGGAAGCGGTCTATAACCGCTGGCGCGCCGAAAACAACACCCTGCTGAAGGCCGCAACCGAAGAGAACCAGAGCAGCTTCACGCAGATGCAGTGGACGCTGGCGGCTATTCTGCTGGCCGTTATCGCGGTTCTGGTGGTCATCTGGCAGGGTTTACAGCACCTGCTGTTAAAACCCCTCCACTCCATTATGAACCATATTCGCGCCATTGCAGGGGGTGACCTGACGCAGGAGATCGCTATCTCCGGTCGCAATGAGATGGGCCAGCTGGCCGCGGGCCTGCATGAGATGCAGCAGTCGCTGGTGACCACCGTCAGCGCCGTACGTGGAAGTACAGATTCCATCTACACCGGCGCAGGCGAAATTGCCGCAGGGAGCAACGATCTTTCCGCCCGCACCGAGCAGCAGGCCGCCTCGCTCGAAGAGACCGCCGCCAGCATGGAAGAGCTGACCGCGACGGTTAAACAGAACTCCGATAACGCCCGTCAGGCCACGCTGCTGGCGAAAAACGCCTCTGAAACGGCCGCGCGCGGCGGTCACGTCGTGGATAACGTGGTTCGCACCATGAACGAAATCGCCGACAGTTCGCAGCAAATTGCGCATATTACCGGCGTGATCGACAGCATCGCGTTCCAGACCAACATTCTGGCGCTTAACGCAGCGGTGGAAGCGGCACGCGCCGGGGAACAGGGCCGTGGTTTTGCGGTTGTTGCAGGTGAAGTCCGTACGCTGGCGAGCCGCAGCGCGCAGGCGGCGAAAGAGATCAAAGGGCTTATTGAGAACTCCGTCAGCCGGGTGAATACCGGTTCTGAGCAGGTCAGCGAGGCTGGCACCACCATGAAGGAAATTGTCGCCGCCGTGACCCGCGTGACCGATATTATGGGTGAGATTTCATCTGCCTCTGACGAGCAGAGCCGCGGTATTGAGCAGGTGAGCCTGGCCGTTTCGCAGATGGACAGCGTGACGCAGCAAAACGCCGCGCTGGTGCAGGAGTCCGCCACGGCGGCTGCGGCACTGGAAGATCAGTCCGAGCAGCTGCGCCAGGCGGTAGCCGCGTTTCGTCTGAACGGCAAAGAAAAAACGGTAGCCCCGCGCCCGGCCAGCGTGAAAACGCCCCAGCTGTTGCACCCGGCAACCGCAAACGCCTCCACCGACAGCAACTGGGAAACCTTTTGAGTTTCGGGCGGGCGAGAATATCGCCCGCTAGCGACTGCGCTTGGCGTGCCGCTCCCAGTTCTCCTGTTTTGCTTCACCGGATTTACGCAGTGAAACGTAACATGCCCCGCTGCCGCCGTGATGCGGCAGCGCCACGCAGAAGGCCTGCACTTCCTCAAATTCGGTTAACCAGCGCGCAAGATAGCTGCGCACCACATTGGGATGCGAGTTCTGCTCGCGCCCTTTCCCGTGAATGATAATCAGATTGCGTAACCCGTCTCGTCCGGCCTGGCGAATAAAAGAATAGAGCATCTGACGGCAGCGTTCGGCGGGCTGACGCAGGAGGTTTAAGCTGGCCTGACGGGCGTATTTACCCGTGCGCAGCTTATCAATAACGCCCTGCTGTACCCCTTCGCGCTGGAACGCCAGCGGTTCTTCCAGGGGAAGCACGTCAAGAAAATCCAGCGTCAGGAAGTTATCCAGCTGTTCGCTATCCACCTCCTCGCGCGTCCGCGTATTGCGGCTGGGCTGCCAGTGAATATCCGCGCAGCGCTTCAGGGGCTGGACATCTTCCATGGCGTCAAGAAAAAAGGATTTGTCGTCAGGGTTCATGGACATCCTCCGGCTACATCTGAGGACTGTACTATACCTGCGCCAGAGACCGGTCTCAATCACCGTTACAGGGCGATGCGTGGCAATAATATTAACCTGATGAATATATATAGTAATTATTAAATAAACTTAAATCAGACTTAACTAAAATTTCAGCAAAGGTAAAATACGTGATTTATGTTAAAATTTCGTGAAATCAATCACTCGCCCGCCTTTCATTTTTCGGGAAAGGTGTTATACCTAAATATACCTGCCCCATGGAAATAATACCCAGGATTGGCGAAAGGACGCACTGCTGTGTGTACTATAGGGTCTGTCTGATGTCGGGCAGATCCTGTTTTTTTAATAGGCATTTCACGCTCCGATTAATTTTCTCGCTTCCCTTCTGAATTGCGTAATTAATGATTCAGCAAGGGGCGTCTGACGTGAATCACGGCGTTGAATTAAATAATATGCTGCTTTGGGAAGCGATTCGACAACCGGTAACATGACCAGACGGTGTGCCAGCAGTGGGTCACAGCCTAACTCCTGCGGCAAAATGCTTAAGAAATCACTTTGCGCGACCAGGCTAATACAGGAAGAAAATGTTTCGCAGACCACACCAATTCGCGGTATTTGCGAGCGATAGCTAAATACCTCCTCTAATTGCTTATAATAACTTCCCCGCGGCGTCGGCATTGTCCAGTTATAATGCAGAAGTTCATTAATCGACGTTGCCCCCGTTGCCGGATGCCCTTCGCGACAAAATACCGCAAACGGCTTCTCGAAGAGTTTTTCAAACGTAAATTCCTGGTCGTAAGGTCCCTGATAATAGGTGTTAATGGTGAAGTCCAGCTCGCCCTGGCGTAATTCATTGATCATCGACACCAGCTGCCCTTCCATTATCCGCACCTTGACCTGCGGATGCTGCGCATGGAAGCGGGTGATAACGGCGGGCATCAGCGTGCGCGAAACGCTGGCCCCCATTCCGATGTTGATCTGCCCGGCCAGCTCACCCTGCCGCTGACGGATGTCATCCTGCGCGGCACGCAGCTCTTCCAGAATCAACCGGGCGCGCTGGTAAAAGCCCTCACCGCATTCGGTCAACGCGACGCCCTTACTCCTGCGCACGAAAAGCTGCGCCGCCATGCCCTCCTCCAGCTCTTTGATGGATTTGGTCAGCGCCGGTTGCGAAAGATTCAGCGTCCTGCTGGCACCGCGAATGCTGCCCTGACGCGCAACCTCAACAAACGCCCGGATTTGATGAAATTTAATCTGGAATGTCATAGCCCGACCGATAACCGTTGTTTATCAGAGTAAAGAAACTGTCATCTACTTTAATGGAAAGGGATGTGCGAGGGTAATTCCTGAACGGTTGAAACTGTGAAAAATCGGTTAGTGATAAGTAAAAACTATCACAGCGTGAAGCAGTTCACATATTTTAATGATGACAGGAACAGATATGGACACACTGGCGCAGTACATCCAGACGTTAACGCCGCAGCTGAGCGCGTGGCGTCGCGATTTTCACCATTTTGCGGAATCCGGCTGGGTAGAGTTTCGTACCGCCGCGAAAGTCGCGGAAATACTGGACTCGCTGGGTTACGCACTGGCGATGGGCCGCGACGTGGTCGATGCCGAAAGCCGGATGGGGTTACCCGATGACACAACCCTGGCGCGAGAGTTTGCCCGCGCGCGGGCGCAGGGCGCGCCTGAGAAATGGCTGGCGCCGTTTGAAGGCGGGTTCACCGGCATTGTCGCCACCCTGAATACCGGCCGCCCGGGCCCAACCCTGGCGTTTCGCGTCGACATGGACGCCCTTGATTTAAGCGAAGCGCTTGACGACAGCCATCGCCCGTTCCGCGACGGGTTTGCCTCCTGCAATCCGGGCATGATGCACGCCTGCGCGCACGACGGCCACACCGCTATTGGTCTGGGACTGGCCCAGGTGCTTAAGCAGAATGACGCGCAGCTCAACGGCACCATCAAGCTGATCTTCCAGCCTGCCGAAGAAGGTACCCGCGGCGCGCGCGCCATGGTTGCCGCCGGGGCGCTGGACGACGTGGACTATTACACGGCCATCCATATTGGTACCGGCGTCCCTGCCGGAACGGTGATTTGCGGCAGCGATAACTTTATGGCCACCACCAAGTTTGACGTGAACTTTACCGGCGTTGCCGCACACGCGGGCGGTAAACCGGAGGACGGACGTAACGCCCTGCTCGCCGCCGCGCAGGCCGCCCTCGCCCTGCACAGCATCGCCCCGCACAGCGACGGCGCCTCTCGGGTGAACGTCGGAGTGATGCAGGCGGGCAGCGGACGCAACGTGGTGCCCGCGAATGCCCTGATAAAGGTTGAAACGCGCGGCGAAAGCGAAGCGATTAATCAGTATGTCTTTGAACGCGCGCAGGCGGTTATTACCGGCGCAGCGGCGCTCTACGGCGTGAGCGCCGAGATGCGCCTGATGGGCGCCGCAACCTCCAGCGCGCCGACACCGGCGTGGGTTGATTACCTGCGCGAACAGGCGAGCCGGGTTTCCGGGATTATTCACGCCATCGATAAGGTGAAGGCGCCAGCGGGTTCCGAAGACGCCACGCTGATGATGGCCCGCGTGCAGGAGAACGGCGGCATGGCGTCCTATATGGTGTTCGGCACGGATTTGAGCGCCGGACATCACAACGAAAAATTCGACTTCGATGAACAGGTCATGGCGATTGCCATTGAAACGCTGGCGCGAACTGCGCTCAATTTCCCGTGGACGCGAGGTGTGTAATGCAGGAGAACTACGCTTTTATTGCCGATGCGATCGACACGCGATGTCGGACGTTAACCGATATTGCCGACGCGATCTGGGATCGTCCTGAAACCCGCTTCGAAGAGTTCTGGTCCGCCGAACGGCTGGCCAGCGAGCTGGAGGCCGAGGGCTTCACGCTGACGCGCGAGGCCGGCGGTATTCCAAATGCCTTTATCGCCAGCTTCGGCAGCGGGAAACCGGTCATTGCCCTGCTGGGCGAATACGACGCGCTGGCCGGGCTAAGCCAGCAGGCGCACTGCGCGACGGCGCAATCCGCCACGCCGGGGGCCAACGGCCATGGCTGCGGGCATAACCTCTTAGGCACCGCGGCGCTTGCGGGCGCGGTGGCGGTGAAAAGCTGGCTGGAGCAGCACGGCGGCAGCGGAACGGTGCGTTTTTATGGCTGTCCCGGCGAGGAAGGTGGCTCCGGGAAAACCTTTATGGTGCGCGAAGGTCTGTTTGATGACGTCGATGCCGCCGTCACCTGGCACCCGGAAGCCTTCGCCGGGATGTTTAACGTCAGCACGCTGGCGAATATTCAGGCAGCCTGGCGTTTTCACGGCGTGGCGGCACACGCGGCCAACTCCCCTCATCTGGGGCGCAGCGCGCTGGACGCCGTGACGCTGATGACTACCGGCACCAACTTCCTCAACGAACACATCATTGAGAAAGCGCGCGTCCATTACGCCATCACCGATACCGGCGGGATTTCGCCCAACGTGGTGCAGGCGCAGGCCGAGGTGCTGTATCTGATCCGCGCCCCGGAGATGGCCGATGCGCAGCAGATCTACGAACGCATCGAAAAAATCGCTCAGGGCGCGGCGATGATGACCGAAACCACCGTCGAGTGCCGCTTTGATAAAGCCTGCTCCAGCTACCTGCCGAACCGCACGCTCGAGGCGGCGATGTATCGCGCGTTGCAGCACTACGGCACGCCGCTCTGGACGGAGGAAGAACGCACCTTCGCCCGCGAGATCCGCGCCACCCTGACGCCCAACGATCTGCAAAACAGCCTGAAAAATATTGCTGCAACGGGCGGTGATGCGGGTAAAGCCTTTGCCCGGCGTCATCAGGAGACGCTGCTGGTGGATGAAGTCGCGCCCTATGCCATCACCGACAACGTGCTGGCGGGTTCAACCGACGTGGGCGACGTAAGCTGGAAAATGCCGGTCGCCCAGTGCTTCAGCCCCTGCTTTACCGTCGGCACGCCGCTGCACACCTGGCAGCTGGTGGCGCAGGGACGTACCTCCATTGCCCACAAAGGCATGCTGCTGGCCGGAAAAGTGATGGGCGCAACCGCGCTTAACCTGCTGCAGGACGCGGCGCTACTGAAAAAATGCCGTGAAGAGTTCGAACAACAAATACAAGAAAAACCGTACGTGTGTCCGATCCCACAGGGCGTGACACCGTCACCTTTAAAATAAAAAAACACAACACAACAACACAACACTCTCGAGGAACGCCCATGAGTATGTCTTCCATACCTTCGCATTCCCCATCCGGTAAGCTCTATGGCTGGGTTGAAAGGATCGGCAATAAAGTGCCGCACCCTTTCCTGCTGTTTATCTATCTGATTGTGATTTTAATGGTCGCCACCGCCGTGCTCTCCGCCTTTGACGTGAGCGTGCGCAGCCCGGCTGACAACAGCCTGGTGGCGGTAAAAAACCTGCTCAGCGTTGAGGGGCTGCACTGGTTTTTACCCAACGTGATTAAAAACTTCAGCGGCTTCGCCCCGCTGGGCGCCATTCTGGCGCTGGTGCTGGGTGCCGGACTGGCCGAACGCGTGGGCCTGCTGCCCGCATTGATGGTAAAGATGGCTTCTCACGTCAGCGCGCGGTACGCCAGCTACATGGTGCTGTTTATCGCCTTCTTTAGCCATATCTCCTCCGACGCCGCGCTGGTGATCATGCCGCCGATGGGGGCGCTGATCTTCCTCGCCGTCGGGCGCCACCCCGTGGCGGGCCTGCTGTCGGCGATTGCGGGCGTGGGCTGCGGATTTACCGCCAACCTGCTGATCGTAACCACCGACGTGCTGCTCTCTGGCATCAGCACGGAGGCGGCAAAGACCATCAATGCGGCAATGCACGTCAGCGTGATCGACAACTGGTACTTTATGGCAAGCTCGGTGATTGTCCTGACGATTGTTGGCGGGCTGATTACCGATAAGATCGTCGAGCCGCGCCTGGGCAAATGGGAAGGCCGCAGTGATGAAAAGCTGGAGACGCTGAGCGAAACGCAGCGCTTTGGCCTGCGCGTGGCGGGCGTGGTCTCGCTGGCCTTTATCGCGCTGGTGGCGCTGATGGTGGTGCCGGAAAACGGCATATTGCGCGATCCGGTTAAACATACCGTCCTGCCTTCGCCGTTTATTCAGGGCATCGTGCCGCTGATTATCCTCTTTTTCTTTGTCGTCTCGCTCGCCTACGGTATCGCCACCGGTAAAATCCGCCGCCAGGGCGATCTGCCGCAGCTGATGATCGAGCCGATGAAGGAGATGGCGGGTTTTATCGTGATGGTGTTCCCGCTGGCCCAGTTTGTGGCGATGTTTAACTGGAGCAACATGGGCAAGTTTATGGCCGTGGGCCTGACCGACGCGCTGGAGGCTGCCGGGCTAAGCGGCGTACCGGCGTTTGTCGGCCTGGCGCTGCTGTCATCCCTGCTGTGCATGTTTATCGCCAGCGGCTCCGCCATCTGGTCGATTCTGGCCCCGATCTTCGTGCCGATGTTTATGATGCTGGGTTTTCACCCGGCGTTTGCCCAGATCCTGTTCCGTATCGCGGACTCCTCGGTGATACCGCTGGCGCCGGTCTCGCCGTTTGTTCCGCTGTTTTTAGGCTTCCTCCAGCGCTATAAACCCGAGGCCAAACTGGGTACCTACTATTCGCTGGTTTTACCCTACCCGCTTATCTTTTTAGGGGTATGGCTGGTGATGCTGGTGGCATGGTATCTTGTCGGCCTGCCGATTGGGCCGGGAATATACCCGAGGCTGAACTGAAGGAATGAGGATGCTGAGATTACTCGAAGATAAGATTGCGACGCCGCTTGGACCGCTGTGGGTTATCGCGGATGAGACGTTCAATCTGCGCGCCGTTGAGTGGGAAGAGCACAGCGACCGCATGGAAGAGCTGCTCAATATTCATTACCGCTTGCAGGGTTATGAACGTATCAGCGCAACCAACCCGGGCGGGCTGAGCGACAAGCTTGCGGCGTACTTCGAAGGCGATCTCAGCATCATCGATACTCTGCCGACCGCCACGGCTGGCACGCCTTTTCAGCGCGAAGTGTGGCAGGCGCTGCGGTCGATTCCGTGCGGGCAGGTCATGCATTACGGCCAGCTCGCGGAACAGCTAGGCCGCGCGGGCGCCGCACGCGCGGTGGGTGCCGCTAACGGCTCTAACCCGGTCAGCATCGTGGTGCCCTGCCATCGCGTCATTGGCCGCAACGGCACCATGACAGGCTATGCCGGCGGCGTGCAGCGAAAAGAGTGGCTGCTGCGTCACGAAGGGTATCTCCTGCTCTAGCTTCCAGGCTTTTTGTGCTTAATTTTCTACCGGTTAGGCTAAAAATCCATAATCAAGCTGTGGAATTTCAAGAAGATGGCGACACGTTGCCGTCTCTTGTCCTTATTGAGGGTTTGTCAGGCTTACGTACTTACCAAAAAGATGTTAAAATTGACCAATATCAATTAAGGCTTGAGCAAACCTATGATCCCGGAAAAGCGAATTATACGACGCATTCAGTCTGGCGGTTGTGCTATCCATTGCCAGGATTGCAGCATCAGCCAGCTCTGTATCCCGTTTACCCTGAATGAGCATGAACTCGATCAGCTTGATAATATCATTGAGCGCAAAAAGCCTATTCAGAAAGGGCAGACGCTGTTTAAAGCGGGAGACGAACTGAAATCGCTCTATGCTATCCGTTCTGGCACCATCAAAAGCTACACCATCACCGAACAGGGTGATGAGCAGATCACCGGCTTCCATCTGGCGGGCGACCTGGTGGGCTTTGATGCCATCGGCACGGGCCATCACCCGAGCTTTGCTCAGGCGCTCGAAACCTCAATGGTTTGCGAAATCCCGTTTGAAACCCTGGACGATCTGTCCGGCAAGATGCCTAACCTGCGTCAGCAGATGATGCGTCTGATGAGCGGTGAGATCAAAGGCGATCAGGACATGATTCTGCTGCTTTCTAAAAAGAACGCAGAAGAGCGCCTGGCCGCATTTATCTACAACCTCTCCCGCCGCTTCGCCGAGCGTGGCTTCTCGCCGCGTGAGTTCCGTCTGACGATGACGCGTGGCGATATCGGTAACTACCTGGGCCTGACCGTGGAAACCATCAGCCGTCTGCTGGGCCGTTTCCAGAAAAGCGGGATGCTGGCCGTTAAAGGTAAATACATCACTATCGAAAACGGTGAGGCGCTGGCCGTTCTTGCCGGGCACGCCCGCAACGTGGCGTAACTCTCCGCATATCAATCACCAGACCAATAAATCTTGTGATTTATTGGTCTGGTATAATCACTCCCGTTTCAGAACATTTTCACCGTAGCACGTCCCCACACAGCGCCCAAAAGGTTCTCGTTGAGGTTATGAATTGAGAGAAAGTTTGTTTTTCGTTTCAGTCGTGATTGCCTCTGTGACCTTTCTCTTCATCTGGATCATGCTTGTCGGCCCAATGAAGGGGGAGGAAAAAACCTACGTTCAGGACTCCACGACCTTTGCGATAGCGGTGATGGTGCTGCTGTTTATTGCGTTTATCGCGGTGACGACTATGGTGCTTTTCCTCTGATAAATTTTCATGAATTATTGATCTGGCAAAACCTCCCCTCTGTTTCATTCAGGATATATAGGTTACTCTTTTAATTACAGACTGTGGTGACAGTAGTAAGGAGACCTGTATGGCCAAGTATCAAAACATGCTGGTAGCTATCGATCCGAATCAGGACGATCAGCCGGCATTACGACGTGCTGTGTATTTACATCAACGGATTGGTGGCAAAATCAAAGCGTTTTTGCCCATCTATGACTTCTCGTATGAGATGACCACCCTTCTGTCGCCTGACGAGCGCACCGCTATGCGTCAGGGCGTCATCAGCCAGCGTACCGCGTGGATCCGTGAACAGGCGAAGTATTATCTGGAAGCGGGCGTGCCCATTGATATTAAAGTGGTCTGGCATAACCGACCTTTCGAAGCCATCATCCAGGAAATTGTCGCCGGCGGGCACGACCTGCTGCTGAAGATGGCGCACCAGCACGACAAGCTGGAATCCGTGATCTTCACCCCGACCGACTGGCACCTGCTGCGCAAATGTCCTTGCCCGGTCTGGATGGTGAAAGACCAGCCGTGGCCTGAAGGCGGGAAAGCCGTTGTGGCGGTAAACCTCGCGAGCGAAGAGGATTACCACAACTCGCTGAACGAGAAGCTGGTGAAGGAGACCATCCAGCTTGCCGACCAGGTGAATCATACCGAAGTGCATCTGGTTGGCGCCTATCCGGTCACGCCGATCAATATCGCCATTGAGCTGCCTGAATTTGACCCGAGCGTGTACAACGACGCGATCCGGGGTCAGCATCTGCTGGCCATGAAAACGCTGCGTCAGAAATTCAGCATCGATGAGAAAATGACCCACGTGGAAAAAGGGCTGCCTGAAGAGGTGATCCCGGATCTGGCGGAACACCTGCAGGCGGGGATTGTGGTGCTGGGTACCATCGGCCGGACCGGTATTTCTGCCGCCTTCCTCGGCAACACCGCCGAACAGGTGATCGACCATCTGCGCTGCGACCTGCTGGTCATTAAGCCGGATGATTACCAGACGCCGGTTGAGCTGGACGATCCGGAAGACGATTAACGCCTGACGCCCGGCGGCACAGGCTTGCCGGGCCTACAAACCCGTAGGCCGGGTACGCGTCAGCGCCACCCGGCAATAAAAAAACCGCCGAATTCGGCGGTTTTTTCGTTTCAGCGCAACTTACAGCGCTTTCAGAATCGCATCCACGCTGGCTTTAGCATCGCCGAACAGCATGTGGGTGTTCTCTTTGAAGAACAGCGGGTTCTGAACCCCGGCATAGCCGGTATTCATGGAGCGTTTAAACACAATCACGTTCTGCGCCTTCCATACTTCCAGAACAGGCATACCGGCGATTGGGCTACCCGGGTCGTCCTGTGCCGCAGGGTTAACGGTATCGTTGGCGCCAATGACCAGCACGGTGTCGGTGTCGGCGAAATCATCGTTGATCTCATCCATTTCCAGCACGATGTCGTAAGGCACTTTCGCTTCCGCCAGCAGCACGTTCATATGGCCTGGCAGACGCCCTGCCACCGGGTGGATACCAAAGCGAACCTTGATGCCGCGCGCGCGCAGCTTCTCGGTGATTTCCGCAACCGGATACTGCGCCTGCGCCACCGCCATGCCGTAGCCTGGAGTGATGATCACGGAGTGCGAATTTTTCAGCATGTCTGCGGTATCTTCCGCAGAAATTTCACGGTGCTCACCCACTTCTTCATCCGCACTGGAAGAAGACCCATCGGTCCCGAAACCACCGGCGATAACGCTGATGAACGAGCGGTTCATCGCCTTACACATAATGTAAGACAGGATCGCACCGGAAGAACCCACCAGCGCACCGGTGACGATCAGCAGGTCGTTGCTCAGCATAAAGCCTGCCGCCGCTGCCGCCCAACCGGAGTAGGAGTTCAGCATCGAGACAACCACCGGCATATCCGCACCGCCGATGGACGCCACCAGGTGCCAGCCAAACGCCAGCGCGATGATGGTCATCACCAGCAACGCCAGTACCTGCAGGCCCACGCTTTCGGTACGCACGAAGACCACCAGCAGAACAAACGACACCACCAGCGCCGCGAGGTTCAGCTTATGACGGTTTGGCAGCATCAGCGGTTTAGAGGAGATCTTCCCGCGCAGCTTGCCGAACGCGACAATGGAACCGGTGAAGGTCACCGCACCGATGAAGATACCGAGGAACACTTCCGTCAGGTGGATATTCACCAGAATCGGTTCCAGGCCCGGTTCGTGATACAGGTAGCTGTTGAAGCCCACCAGCACCGCCGCCAGACCCACGAAGCTGTGCAGAATGGCAACCAGCTCCGGCATCTCGGTCATTTCAACGCGTTTTGCCAGGCGAATACCAATCGCGCCGCCGATGATCATCGCCACCAGGATCCACGCCACGTTGCCGGTATCCGGCCCGAAGATGGTGGCAATCAGCGCAATCGCCATCCCGGCGATACCAAAGTTATTACCCTGCTGAGACGTTTCGTGTTTGGAAAGCCCCGCCAGACTGAAAATAAACAGGATTGCAGCAACAATGTATGCGGCTGTCACTAATCCTCCAGACATATGCTACCCCTTAGCCTTTACGAAACATTTTCAGCATGCGCTGAGTCACGGTGAAACCACCGAAAATATTGATACTGGCGATCAGCACCGCGATAAAGCTCAGGAAGCTGATCCAGCCGCCGTGACCAATCTGCAGTAACGCCCCCACCACGATGATCCCCGAGATGGCGTTGGTTACCGACATCAGCGGCGTATGCAGCGCATGGGAGACGTTCCACACCACGTAGTAGCCCACGACGCAGGAGAGCGCGAAGACGGTAAAGTGGCCGAGGAACTCTTTTGGTGCGACGTCAGCCAGCCAGCCGAACAGAATAATCACCAGCGCCATGATCGCGTATTTGCGCCACGGAGAAGCCGGTTTGGCGGGTTCTTTTGGCTCAGGTGCCGCTTTCGTTGCCGCCTGAGGCTGAGCAGAAACCTGAATAGGCGGCGCAGGCCAGGTAATTTCACCTTCACGAACCACCGTGACGCCGCGCACAACAACATCGTCGAAATCAACGGTGACGTTGCCGTCTTTCTCTTTGCAAAGCAGCTTCAGCAGGTTGACGAGGTTGGTGCCATAGAGCTGAGAAGACTGCGTAGGCAGGCGGCCCGGCAGATCGGTATAGCCGATCACTTTTACGCCGTTAGCGGTCGTGGTTACCTGATTTGGAACGGTATATTCACAGTTACCGCCGTTTTGGGCGGCCAGGTCGACAATCACGCTGCCCGGCTTCATGGAGTCAACCATCTCACGGGTAATCAGCTTCGGCGCCGGTTTACCCGGGATAAGCGCGGTGGTGACAATAATGTCGACATCTTTCGCCTGGGCGGCGAAGAGTTCCATTTCGGCTTTGATAAAGGCTTCGGACATCACCTTCGCGTAACCGTCGCCGCTGCCTGCTTCTTCCTTGAAATCCAGCTCAAGGAATTCGGCGCCCATACTCTGGACCTGTTCCTTTACTTCAGGACGGGTGTCAAAGGCGCGTACGATAGCGCCCAGGCTGTTTGCCGCACCGATTGCGGCAAGGCCCGCCACGCCTGCGCCAATCACCATCACTTTCGCCGGAGGGACTTTACCCGCGGCGGTGATTTGACCGGTAAAGAAGCGACCAAACTCGTGGGCCGCCTCAACAATAGCGCGGTAGCCGGCAATGTTTGCCATGGAGCTTAAGGCATCCAGCGACTGCGCGCGCGAAATGCGCGGCACGGAGTCCATCGCCATCACGGTCACGCCGCGGGCCGCCAGCTTCTCCATCAGCTCCGGGTTTTGCGCAGGCCAGATGAAGCTCACCAGGGTCGTTCCCGGATTGAGCAGCGCAATCTCACTCTCTTCCGGTGCGTTGACCTTCAGAATCACCGGCGACTGCCAGACGTCAGCACCGTCGACCACTTCCGCGCCGGCCTGGATAAAGGCCTCGTCATCGAAACTCGCCAGTTTGCCCGCGCCGCTTTCAACCGCGACCGTAAAACCCAGTTTAAGCAGTTGCTCCACCGTTTTCGGTGTTGCCGCTACGCGGGTTTCATTGGCTAACCGTTCTTTTGGTACCCCAATACGCATAGTTTTCCCTTCCATCGGTTTTTGATGATGGTTTATCGATAAATGCCCGCGGTTTGTATCAATTTTCGCCATCGCGCAAGCGACGAGAGATGATTAACCCCGGAAAATAAAACAGTAACAAACTGTCTATAACCTACTGAAAATAGCGCCCGTGATCTACCGCCAGAAAACACTATTTCTTACTTTATCTGTGAAAAATAAGCGATCGGCGTCACTGACAGTGATATTTACCTTAAATTCACTGCCAGAACCGATAAAACGCGCAAGCGAAGCGGTAAAAACATGATATAGCGCCATAAGAGAACAACTTGTTAACATTAAATTAACTTGTAAAAGTCATATGCTTTATCAGTTTTACTTGTCAAACGCGTGTTTTTTCAACATATCACTAAATGTTATCGAATTCGGTGATTCAGTAAGCACAGGCAGTGAAAAATGGCGCAGACAGCGACGGGTTTTAAATGCAATAATCGGGACCGTCTCAAATTAACAACAATACCAGTACATGGTTTGCGCAAGGCGAAGGATCATTTTTATGAAGCTTAAGAACACACTCCTGGCGTCCGCACTTCTTTCCGCGACCGCCCTGTCTGCGAATGCCGCAACAGAGTTAACGCCGGAGCAAGCGGCAGCGTTAAAACCTTTTGACCATACGGTCATTGTGGGTCGTTATAATTCTATTGGCGACGCCGTCGCCGCTGCATCAAAAGCCGCAGATAAAAACGGAGCGGCCTCGTTTTATGTGGTTGACCAGTCCGATTACGGCAACAGCGGTAACCAGCGCGTGACCATTGCGCTGTTCAAAGACAATGCGCCGAAAGCTGACGCACCAAAAAACCGCGTGATCAACGGTGTTGTTGAACTGCCGAAAGATCAGGCGATTGAGCTGGAACCTTACGACACCGTCACCGTTCAGGGCTTCTATCGCAGCCAGCCTGAAGTGAACGATGCCATTACCAAAGCCGCGAAAGAGAAAGGGGCCTACTCTTTCTTCATCGTGCGTCAGGTCGATGCTAACCAGGGTGGCAACCAGCGTATTACCGCGTTCATCTATAAAAAAGATGCGAAAAAACGTGTTCTGCAGAGCCCGGATGCCATCCCGGCGAATTCAGAAGCAGGTCGCGCGGCGCTAGCTAAAGGCGGCGAAGAAGCGAAGAAAGTTGAAATTCCAGGCGTAGCAACGACGGCTGCTCCAAGCGCTGAAGTGGGCCGTTTCTTCGAAACGCAGTCCACGAAAGGTGGCCGTTATTCCGTTACGCTGCCGGACGGTACCAAAATTGAAGAGTTGAACAACGCCACTGCAGCGCAGATGGTGCCGTTCGACAGCATCAAGTTTACCGGCAACTACGGCAACATGACGGAAGTCTCTTACCAGGTCGCGAAGCGTGCGGCGAAGAAAGGGGCGAAGTACTACCACATCACCCGCCAGTGGCAGGAACGTGGTAACAACGTGACCATCAGCGCCGATCTGTACAAGTAACAACATCGTTTACGAAAGGCGGCGCAATGCCGCCTTTTTTTGTTACTTTTTTTGAATTTCTGCCTCACGTCATTGCATGCATTCGTTACACTCCGTAAAATCCCGCGCCTTAGTGTGATCCACCATTTTTATGCGCCTGAGCGAAATAATTATTCTGGATTTTGACCTTTCATAACAGGATGCCAATGGAAAAGAAACTTGGCTTGAGTGCTCTGACTGCACTCGTTTTAAGCTCAATGCTGGGTGCAGGCGTATTCAGTTTGCCGCAAAATATGGCCGCCGTCGCCAGCCCTTCCGCGCTCATCATTGGCTGGGGCATTACGGGTGTCGGCATACTGCTGCTGGCCTTCGCGATGCTGCTGCTCACCCGCATTCGCCCCGATCTGGACGGCGGCATTTTCACCTATGCGCGTGAAGGTTTCGGCGAGCTGATTGGCTTCTGTTCCGCATGGGGATACTGGCTGTGTGCCGTTATCGCCAACGTCTCTTATCTTGTAATCGTCTTCTCGGCGCTCAGTTTCTTTACCGATACGCCTGAGCTGCGCCTCTTTGGCGACGGGAATACCTGGCAGTCTATTGTGGGCGCCTCGGTGTTGCTGTGGTTCGTCCACTGGCTGGTGTTGCGTGGCGTACAAACGGCCGCCAGCATCAACCTGGTGGCGACGCTGGCGAAACTGGTTCCGCTCGGCCTGTTTATCGTTCTGGCCTTTATTGCGTTCCGTCTGGACGTTTTCAGGCTTGATTTTAGCGGCGTTGCGCTGGGCGTTCCCGTCTGGGAGCAGGTGAAAAACACGATGCTGATTACCCTGTGGGTGTTCATCGGCGTAGAAGGCGCGGTCGTGGTTTCTGCCCGGGCCAGGAATAAACGCGATGTGGGCCGCGCCACGCTGCTGGCTGTACTGGCCGCGCTGGGGGTCTATTTGCTGGTGACGCTGCTGTCGCTGGGCGTGGTGGCGCGTCCTGAACTGGCTGAAATGCGTAACCCGTCAATGGCAGGCCTGATGGTGAAAATGCTTGGTCCCTGGGGCGACGTGGTGATTGCCGCAGGGCTGATCGTCTCCGTCTGCGGCGCTTACCTGAGCTGGACCATCATGGCGGCTGAAGTGCCGTTCCTGGCCGCGACGCACAAGGCGTTTCCACGCCTATTCGCCCGTCAAAACCAAAACAGCGCGCCGTCGGCATCGCTCTGGCTGACCAACATCAGCGTTCAGGTCTGTCTGGTGCTGATCTGGCTCACAGGTTCTGACTATAACACCCTGCTGACCATCGCCTCGGAGATGATTCTGGTACCCTATTTCTTAGTGGGTGGGTATCTGTTAAAAATTGCCACACGCCCGGCGCATTATGTCGTGGGTGTCGGAGCCTGTATTTACGGCCTGTGGTTGTTGTATGCTTCCGGGCCTATGCATCTGCTGCTGTCGGTGGTGCTGTACGCACCGGGTCTGCTGGTGTTTATCTACGCCCGCCGCACGCATCAGCTGGAGAACGCGCTGAATCGCCGTGAAATGGCATTAATTGGACTGTTACTGGTTGCTGCCCTGCCGGCAACCTGGATGTTAATGGGTTAGCATCGCCTTTCCCATTGTTGAACTGTAAAGGAGAATACGATGGGAAATGCACCGCTTCGCCCAATACTGATTACCGGTGGAGGCCGCCGTATCGGCCTCGCCCTCGCCCATCACTTTCTCAACCTTCGCCATCCGGTCATTGTCAGCTACCGTACGGAATACCCGTCGATTGAAGGGTTACGCAAAGCCGGGGCGGTCTGCATTCAGGCTGATTTTTCGACCGATGAAGGCATTCTGGCTTTCGCGGAAAAGGTAAAAGCCGCCACGACGGGACTGCGCGCCGTGATCCATAACGCCAGCGCATGGCAAGCCGAAAAACCCGGTACGTCACTCAGCGAAACGCTCTCCTCCATGCTGCAGATCCACGTCAATGCCCCTTATCTGCTTAACCACGCTCTGCAGGATCTGCTCCGCGGTCATGGGCACGCGGCGGGCGACATTATTCACTTTACCGATTATGTGGTTGAGCGCGGCAGCGACAAGCACATCGCCTACGCGGCCAGCAAAGCCGCGCTGGATAATATGACACGCTCGTTTGCCCGCAAGCTCGCGCCCGAGGTGAAGGTGAACGCCATCGCCCCGGCGATGATTTTGTTTAACGAAAACGATGATGCAGAGTATCGTCAGCAGGCGCTGAATAAGTCGCTCATGAAAATCGCCCCGGGCGAGAAAGAGGTCATCGATCTTGTGGATTATCTGCTCACCAGCTGCTACGTCACCGGCAGAACCTTTGCCGTGGACGGCGGCCGACCGCTGCGCTAGTGAAAGCGGCTCCAGAAGAAAATTAACACCCAGGCGCTGAGTCCCCAGCAGACTACCGCCCCGCTCAGCGCCAGGGGAAGACGCAGAAAACCGGTGAAATACCACAGCGAAAGCAGGTAGAGAAAATACGGAATGATAGACCACATGCCAAACACGATGGTTGTGCGTAACGCTTCCGTGCCCCGCTCAGAAGCCACGATATAGTGGGCAATCAGCGCAAAGGTCGGGAACAGCGGGATTAGCCCGGCAATGTAGTAGTTTTTCGTTTTTGCCAGAATGCCAATCAGTAACACCACCAGCGCGCCCAGCGCGGCTTTGATCGCCAGCCCCATACTTTTTCCTATAACAATCAAATAACATTAAGAGCCAGAATAACGGAACCGGCGTTAATTTTGAAAGATTAATGGAAGGTTAAGGTTCCGCGGTGTATGTTGGCTTTTTTCACGAAAACAGACGCTGTATGAATAAGATTGTTTATGTTGAAGACGAACCCGAGGTCGGGCAACTGATCGCCGCCTATCTGGGTAAACATGATATGGACGTCATTGTTGAACCTCGCGGCGATCGTGCCGAAGAGGTGGTCGTCCGTGAAAACCCGGATCTGGTGCTGCTGGATATCATGCTGCCAGGCAAAGACGGCATGACGCTCTGCCGTGACCTGCGCGCCCGGTGGGAGGGCCCTATCGTTCTGCTCACCTCACTGGACAGCGATATGAACCACATTTTGTCGCTGGAGATGGGCGCAAATGACTACATTCTGAAAACCACACCGCCTGCCGTCCTGCTTGCCCGCCTGCGCCTGCATTTGCGCCAGCACGCCAGCATCGAACGCGAAGCGCCCGCGCCTTCTCTGACGCCGCACAAAGCGATGCGCTTCGGTACGCTGTCTATCGACCCTATTAACCGCCAGGTGCTGCTCTCCGGCGAGCTTATCGCCCTCTCCACCGCAGACTTTGACCTGCTGTGGGAGCTGGCAACGCACGCAGGGCAAATTATGGACCGCGACGCGCTGCTGAAAAACCTGCGTGGCGTGAGCTATGACGGAATGGACCGCAGCGTTGACGTGGCGATTTCGCGTCTGCGCAAAAAGCTGCAGGATAACGCTACCGAGCCCTACCGCATTAAAACCGTGCGTAACAAGGGTTATCTGTTTGCCCCGCACGCCTGGGAAACCTGACTCCGTTATCCGGTTAGCATAACCTGCGCGAAATGAAGGGATTAAACACCGATGCCCTCTCTTTCGCGCGTTTATTTATCCGTTTGCGCAACAATTGACTTGCTAAGCACGCGAACTATTCCATAATTAAGTCTCCCACTCTCCTTTCTTCAGCTCGCCCCGACTGCATGTAGACTCGCTTTCACCGCGAAGCGTTACGATATCTCTCCCATACAATCTTGAAATGAGGATTTAAGCCTATGGCATATGTATAGCTACAATCAGGTAGAAGCCATCAAAACCAATCTCGAGTGGATTGTTAATCAGGCAGCTTTAAGGCGCGCCTCTCCCTCGCGCTCCGATCAAAAAGCGCTTTTTGACCTGCTGGAACTTATCCAGTATTTCGAAATACTCCTGGATTTAATTAACGAATTCGGTACCGATGTGATTGATACGCACATTGCAGAAGGCCTGGCCGTGACGGAAAAACTCATCGCCAAGGTAAAAAACAGCGCGAAAGCCATGTAACACGCGCGACAGACGTGAAAAACGCGAAGGGTTTTCATGTATATTCTGCACATAGCGTTTTTTCGGTGAGACCCAATGAAAAAGCTGTTTGTGCAGTTTTATCTTTTACTGTTTGTCTGCTTCCTGGTCATGACCATGCTGGTCGGGCTGGTCTATAAATTCACCGCCGAACGTGCGGGCAGGCAGTCGCTGGACGATCTGATGAAAAGCTCGCTCTACCTGATGCGCAGCGAGCTGAGAGAGATCCCCCCACACGACTGGGCGAAAACCCTCAAAGAGCTGGACCTGAATCTGTCGTTCGATTTACGCATCGAGCCGTTGAAAGATTTCGATCTGGATCCGCCCGCTATGCAGCGTCTGCGCGACGGGGACATCGTCGCGCTGGATGAGAAATACACCTTTATCCAGCGCATACCGCGCAGCCATTACGTGCTGGCCGTCGGGCCGGTGCCCTATCTCTACTATCTCCACCAGATGCGTCTGCTGGACATGGCGCTGATGGCCTTTATCGCCATTTCGCTCGCGTTTCCGGTTTTTATCTGGATGCGCCCGCACTGGCAGGACATGCTGAAACTGGAATCCGCCGCGCAGCGTTTTGGCGAGGGGCACTTTACCGAACGCATTCACTTCGACAGCGGTTCCAGCTTTGAACGTCTGGGCGTGGCTTTTAACCAGATGGCCGATAACATCAATGCCCTGATCGCCAGTAAGAAGCAGCTGATCGACGGCATTGCGCACGAGCTGCGCACGCCGCTGGTTCGCCTGCGCTACCGTCTGGAGATGAGCGAGAATCTGACTGACGCGGAGTCTCAGGCGCTTAACCGCGACATCGGCCAGCTTGAGGCGCTGATTGAGGAGCTGCTGACCTACGCGCGCCTCGATCGTCCGCAAAACGAGCTGAACCTCAGCACGCCGGATCTGCCCGCGTGGCTGCAAACCCACATCGATGACGTTCAGAGCGTGAACCCGCAGCGCACGCTGTTAACGCGCGTCACGCCGGGTGATTACGGCGCGCTCGATATGCGCCTGATGGAGCGCGTGCTGGACAATCTGATGAACAACGCCATGCGCTACAGCGAAAGTACGCTACAGATCGGACTGGATTTGCAGGGCAATCAGGCCAGCCTGACGGTGGAGGATGACGGTCCGGGGATTGCCCCGGAAGCGCGAGAAACCGTGTTTGAACCGTTTGTCCGCCTCGACCCCAGCCGCGATCGCGCCACTGGCGGATGCGGCCTGGGGCTGGCGATTGTTTACTCTAT
The DNA here is from genome assembly GCF_047530595.1 of Enterobacter sp. 01-M-02-SI-ECC. Classification (NCBI taxonomy): domain Bacteria; kingdom Pseudomonadati; phylum Pseudomonadota; class Gammaproteobacteria; order Enterobacterales; family Enterobacteriaceae; genus Enterobacter; species Enterobacter sp. 01-M-02-SI-ECC. Next base: position 290,690 of record NZ_JBLKCZ010000004.1, read on the forward strand.
CGCGCAGGCGATGGGCGGCACGGTGCATTGCGAAGAGAGCGAGCTCGGCGGCGCGCGCTTCTGCTTTAGCTGGCCGGTGTATCATAACATCGCCCTTCCCGTCCCTGCCTGACCTTAACCGCACGCTGGCCTGACCCGGCGTGCTGTGCTATATGATAAGTATGTTGTAACTAACGAGAGTGTTTATGGCGACTTACGATCTCCTAGAACGGCTGAACAGCACGTTTCGGGAAATAGAACACGAGCTCCTGACCCTGACCGAACGTTTGCAGAACTGCCGCCTGCTGGCCGCGCGCGTCTTTACCCTGCCCGAGGTGGCTAAAGGGGCCGAGCACGACCCGCTGGACACCATCGAGGTTGAACAGCACATCGGCAGCGCCGCCCTTGAGCTGGCGCTGAAGCACTATCGCCGCCTGTTTATCCAGCAGCAGTCAGAAAACCGCAGCAGTAAGGCCGCCGTGCGTCTGCCCGGTGTGATCTGCCTGCAAACCGATGCGACAACGCGTGACGCGCTGGAAAGCCAGATTACCCATATCAACACCCTGAAAGCGGCCTTTGAAAAGATCGTTACCGAAGAGTCCGGCCTCGCCCCTGCCGCCCGGTTTGAATGGGTGCACCGTCAGCTTCCGGGGCTGATTACCCTGAACGCCTATCGCACGCTGACGGTACTGCGTCACCCCGCCACGCTGCGCTTCGGCTGGGCGAATAAGCACATCATTAAAAACTTCACCCGGGATGAGATTCTGGCGCAGCTGGAAAAAAGCCTGAAGACGCCGCGCGCCGTCGCACCGTGGTCGCGCGAGCAGTGGATTGAGCGCCTGGAGCAGGAGTACCACAGCATCGCCTCGCTTCCGGCGGACGCGCGCCTCAAGATAAAGCGCCCGGTGAAGGTGCAGCCTATCGCCCGCGTCTGGTATTCCGGCCAGCAAAAACAGGTTCAGTATGCCTGCCCTACGCCGCTGATTGCGCTTTATGATGCCGACCGGGGAGCTATCGTGCCGGATATTGGTGAGTTGCTGAATTACGATGCTGAAAATGTCCAGCACCGTTACCGACCTCAGGCGCAGCCGCTGCAGCTGATTATTCCGCGGCTGCACCTGTACGTGGCGGGATGACTATTTCAGGCTGCCGACCATCGCCTCAGGGCGCACCCAGGCATCGAAATCCTCCTCCGTGAGATAGCCCAGCGCCAGGGCGGAGGCTTTCAGCGTCAGCCCCTCTTTATGCGCTTTTTTCGCGATCTCGGCGGCTTTGTCGTAGCCGATATGGGTATTCAGCGCCGTCACCAGCATCAGGGATTCATTGAGCAGCTGGCTGATACGCTCGCGATTCGGCTCAATCCCTACCGCACAGTGCTCGTTAAAGCTCTCCATCCCGTCCGCCAGCAGACGAATCGATTGCAGTACGTTATGGATCACCATCGGGCGATAGACGTTCAGCTCGAAGTTGCCGGACGCACCGCCCAGGTTGACGGCCACGTCGTTGCCCAACACCTGACAGCAGAGCATGGTCATGGCTTCGCACTGGGTCGGGTTCACTTTACCCGGCATGATGGAGCTGCCCGGCTCGTTTTCCGGAATACTGATTTCACCGATGCCGCAGCGCGGACCCGAGGCCAGCCAGCGCACGTCGTTGGCGATTTTCATCAGCGAGGCCGCCAGCCCTTTCAGCGCGCCGTGGGTGTGGACCAGCGCATCGCAGGTCGCCAGCGCTTCGAACTTGTTGGGCGCCGTGACGAACGGCTGCCCGGTGATGTTTGCCAGCTCCTCCGCCACGCGCACCGCGTATTCAGGATGGGTGTTTAACCCTGTCCCGACCGCCGTTCCGCCGAGCGCCAGCTCCGCCAGGTGCGGCAGGCTGTAATCAATATGCTTCAGGTTATGTTCCAGCATCGCCACCCAGCCGGAAATCTCCTGGCCGAGCGTCAGCGGCGTGGCGTCCTGCAGGTGCGTACGGCCAATTTTGACGATGTCGCGGAAGGCCTGCGCTTTCTCGTTGAGCGTGGCTTTCAGGACGTTAAGCTGCGGGATAAGCTGCTCGCGTATAGCGATGACCGCCGCCACGTGCATCGCCGTCGGGAAGACGTCGTTGGAACTCTGGCTTTTGTTGACGTCATCGTTCGGATGGACCTTACGCTCCATGCCGCGCACGCCGCCCAGCAGTTCGCTGGCCCGGTTCGCCAGCACTTCGTTCATGTTCATGTTGCTCTGAGTGCCGGAACCGGTCTGCCAGATGGCGAGGGGGAATTCGTCGGGATGCTTACCCGCCAGCACTTCGTCGGCGGCGTTGATGATGGCGGTCGCTTTTTCTGCCGGCAGCAGGCCTAAATCCTGGTTCACTTTAGCGGCGGCGCGTTTGGTGAGCGCCAGCGCCTGAATCAGCGAGACGGGCATTTTTTCAGTCGAAATACGGAAGTGCTCCAGCGAACGCTGGGTTTGCGCGCCCCATAGCTTATCGGCCGGGACGTCGATGGCGCCCATCGAATCTTTCTCATGGCGTACCGTGGTCATTACTTTCTCCTTGATAACAAAAGAGGGATTGCTCACATGCTTAAGGAATAAGTATTGATGACTTCTGAGAAACGATATGGCGCTTTGTGCGCTCTTTTTGTTGCCGGGTGGCGCTGACGCTTACCCGGCCTACACGACTCGTAGGCCGGGTAAGGCGCAGCCGCCACCCGACAATTTACAGAATTACTTCACGCACGCCGAACACTGGGACGACTGGATCTGCTTGAAGAAGTCGTTGCCTTTGTCATCCACCAGGATAAACGCCGGGAAGTCTTCCACTTCAATTTTCCAGATCGCTTCCATACCCAATTCCGGGTACTCCACGCACTCCAGGCTCTTAATGCTGCCCTGCGCCAGAACCGCAGCCGGGCCGCCGATGCTGCCGAGGTAGAAGCCGCCGTGCTTGTGGCAGGCGTCCGTCACCTGCTGGCTGCGGTTACCTTTCGCCAGCATGATCATGCTGCCGCCGTTGGCCTGCAGCTGGTCAACGTACGAGTCCATACGTCCTGCCGTGGTTGGGCCTAACGAGCCGGACGCGTAGCCTTCAGGCGTTTTCGCCGGGCCGGCGTAGTAGATCGGGTGATCTTTAATGTACTGCGGCAGCCCTTCGCCGTTGTCCAGACGCTCTTTCAGCTTCGCGTGCGCGATGTCGCGGCCCACGATGATCGTACCGTTCAGCGAGAGACGGGTCGAGACCGGATACTGCGAAAGCTGCGCCAGAATCTCTTTCATCGGACGGTTCAGGTCAACGCGAACCGCTTCACCCTCACCCGCTTTGCGCAGCTCTTCCGGGATGTATTTGCCCGGGTTGTTTTCCAGTTTTTCGATCCACACGCCTTCGCGGTTGATCTTCGCCTTGATGTTGCGATCCGCAGAGCAGGACACGCCCATCCCGACCGGACAGGAGGCGCCGTGACGCGGCAGACGGATCACGCGCACGTCGTGGGCAAAGTATTTACCGCCAAACTGCGCGCCGAGGCCCAGATTGCGGGCTTCTTCCAGCAGTTCCTGCTCAAGCTGCACGTCGCGGAACGCCTGGCCGTGCTCGTTACCTTCGGTAGGCAGGCCGTCGTAGTATTTGGTTGAGGCCAGCTTGACGGTTTTCAGCGTGCTTTCCGCCGACGTACCGCCAATCACAAACGCGATATGGTACGGCGGGCACGCAGCGGTGCCGAGGGTGCGCATCTTTTCAACCAGGTAGTTCTTCAGCTTGCCCGGGGTGAGCAGCGCCTTGCTTTCCTGGTAGAGATAGGTTTTGTTAGCTGAACCGCCGCCTTTGGCGATACAGAGGAATTTGTACTCGTCACCATCCACGCTGTAGAGATCGATCTGTGCTGGCAGGTTGGTGCCGGTGTTGACCTCTTTATACATATCCAGCGCCGCGTTTTGCGAATAGCGCAGGTTATCTTCGGTGTACGTGTTGTAGACGCCGTGCGCCAGGGCCGCTTCGTCACCGCCGCCGGTCCAGACGCGCTGGCCTTTTTTACCGACGATGATCGCCGTGCCGGTGTCCTGACAGGTAGGCAGAATACCTTTCGCGGCGATGTCTGAGTTACGCAGGAACTGCAGGGCAACGTATTTATCGTTTTCGCTGGCCTGCGGGTCGCTCAGGATATCGGCAACCTGCTGCTGGTGCGCAGGACGCAGCATAAACGAGGCGTCGTGGAAAGCGTGCTGCGCCAGCAGCGTTAGCGCCTGAGGATCGACCTTGAGGATCTCTTGTCCTTCAAACTCAGAGACGGAGACGTGATCGCGGGTTAACAGGTAATACTCGGTCCGATCCTTACTGAGGGGGAAAGGATCCTGATAATGGAAGGGTTTATTCGACATTGGTCTCTCACTTACTGCTTCGGTCTGTTTATTCAGGGCAGATGTTCCGCTGCCCGGCTTAAAAGCGAGTCAGCTTATCCTACACAATTTTTTAACAAAAACTGAGACTAGTACGACTTTTTACATCCACAGGTTACTTCCATGAGGTTTATTGCTTTAATACCCGGAGTTAATTCCACAATTGAATCAGGGCTTGATAATGCAAAAACTCATTAACTCAGTGCAAAACTACGCCTGGGGAAGTAAAACTGCGTTAACGGATCTCTACGGTATCGCGAACCCGAACAACCTGCCGATGGCAGAACTGTGGATGGGGGCGCACCCGAAGAGCAGCTCAAAAATTGAAGACGCCAGCGGCCAGGTACGCAGCCTGCGTGACGTGATTGATGCCGATAAAGCCGCGCTGCTGGGCGACAAGGTGGCTCAGCGCTTTGGGGAACTGCCGTTCCTGTTCAAGGTGCTGTGCGCCGACCAGCCGCTCTCCATCCAGGTTCACCCGAACAAGAAAGCCTCTGAAATCGGTTTTGCGAAAGAGAACGCGGCGGGTATTCCGTTGGACGCCGCCGAGCGTAACTACAAAGATCCTAACCACAAGCCGGAGCTGGTGTTCGCGCTGACGCCGTTCCTGGCGATGAACGCGTTCCGCGAGTTTTCAGAGATCGTCTCCCTGCTGCAACCGGTCGCGGGTGCCCACAAGGCTATCGCCCACTTCCTTGAAAACCCTAACGCGGACGCGCTGAGCCAGCTGTTTGCCAGCCTGCTGAATATGCAGGGTGAAGAGAAATCTCACGCGATGGCGGTACTGAAAGCGGCTCTGGGCAGCCAGCAGGGTGAACCGTGGGAGACTATCCGTCTGATCTCCGAATTCTACCCGGACGACAGCGGCCTGTTCTCCCCTCTGCTGCTGAACGTGGTGAAGCTGAACCCGGGCGAAGCGATGTTCCTGTTTGCCGAAACCCCGCACGCCTACCTACAGGGCGTGGCGCTGGAGGTAATGGCCAACTCCGATAACGTGCTGCGCGCGGGCCTGACGCCGAAATACATCGATATTCCTGAGCTGGTTGCCAACGTGAAGTTTGTGGCGAAACCTGCCGCGGAGCTGCTGACTCAGCCGGTGAAAAACGGCGCAGAGCTGGACTTCCCGATTCCGGTTGAAGATTTTGCTTTCTCCCTGCACGACCTGAGCCAGGCCGAAACCGCCATCGCGCAGGAAAGCGCGGCGATTCTGTTCTGCGCCGAGGGCGAAGCGACGCTGCGCAAAGGCGAACAGCGTCTGGTGCTTAAGCCCGGTGAGTCAGCATTCGTTGCAGCCAATGAGTCTCCGGTCAGCGTAAGCGGCACCGGTCGTCTGGCGCGCGTTTTCAATAAGCTTTAAGCACTTACTGAATTTTTTAACAACTCTTGCTAAGCTAGTTGCAGGCTTAATATCTCCAGGCGGTTTTTACCGCCTGGTTTCATTTTAGGGATAGTCGCAATGAAAAAATCGGTCGTAGCGGTTGGAGTGATTGTAGCGTTAGGCGTGGTCTGGACGGGTGCCTCCTGGTTTACCGGGAAACAGCTGGAAGGCCGTCTGGCTGAGATGGTGGCGCAGGCTAACGGAGAGATTAAGCGCAGCGCGCCGGAGGCGGGCCTTGAGCTGAGCTACCAGAATTATCATCGCGGCGTGTTTACCAGCCGTATGCAGCTGGTGGTGAAGCCGGTTGCCGGTGCTGAAAACGGCTGGCTGAAACCGGGCCAGAGCGTGGTGCTGGATGAGGTGGTGAGCCACGGTCCGCTGCCGCTGGCGCAGCTGAAGTCCTTTAACCTGATCCCGTCGATGGCGTCCGTTCATACCGTGCTGGTGAATAACGACGTCACCAAACCGCTGTTTGACCTGGCGAAGAATGAATCGCCTTTCGACATTAATACCCGAATTAGCTATGCCGGTGACACGAGTTCCAATATTGCCCTGAAAGCGCTGAACTACGAGAAAGAGAATGAGAAAGTCGCCTTTAGCGGCGGCCACTTCAAACTCGATGCCGACCGCGACGGAAACGTGTTCTCCCTGACGGGTGAAGCGGAAAGCGGCCTGGTCAATGCCGTGAACGAATATAACCAAAAGGTTCAGCTCACCTTCAACAACCTGAAAGCCGACGGCAACAGCCGAATGACCGATTTCCAGGAGCGTATCGGCGATCAGAAACTCTCTCTCGACAAGGTAGCCATTGCGGTTGAAGGAAAAGAGATGGCCGTGCTGGAAGGCATGGACGTCAACGGCAAATCCGACGTTTCCAAAGACGGTAAAAGCATCAACACGCAGTTGGATTACACGCTGAAGAGCCTGAAGGTGCAGAATCAGGATCTGGGCACCGGCAAGCTGTCGCTGAAGATCGGCAATATCGACGGCCAGGCGTGGCACGAGTTTAGCCAGAAATACAGCAAAGAGAGCCAGGCGCTGCTGACCGATGCCGCACTCCAGCAGAACCCTGAGGTGTATCAGCAGCAGGCGATGGCGGTACTGTTCAACAACCTGCCTGTCCTGCTGAAAGGCGAGCCGGTGATCACCGTTGCGCCGCTGAGCTGGAAAAACAGCAAAGGCGAAACCAGCTTTAACCTGTCGCTGTTCCTGAAAGATCCGGCAACCGCAACGGGTGAACCGCAGACGCTGGCGCAGGAAGTGGATCGCAGCGTTAAGTCGCTCGACAGCAAGCTGACCATCCCGATGGATATGGCGACCGAGTTTATGACCCAGATTGCGAAGCTGGAAGGCTACGGCGATGAAGACGCCGGCAAGCTGGCGAGCCAGCAGGTGAAAGGTCTGGCGGCCATGGGTCAGATGTTCCGCATCACCAAAGTGGAAAACAACACGATCTCCACCAGCCTGCAGTACGCCAACGGCCAGGTAACGCTCAACGGCGACAAGATGCCGCTGGAAGACTTCGTCGGCATGTTTGGTATGCCGACTCTGGGGATGCCGGAACCAGCTGAACCGGCAGCGCCAGCCGAACCGGCGGCGCCGCAGCAGTAAACAGCAAAACCCCTCGCATGAGGGGTTTTTTTATTGCCCGCTAACTTTTCCATCCCGCCAGGAAATCCAGCAGAAGCGCGTTCACTTTCTCTGGCTGCTCCTCCTGCGGCAGATGGCCACACTCATCAATCCCCTGCGCCCGCAGGTTCTCCGCCATTTCGGCCCAGACGCTTTCCATATCGAAAAGCTTGCCGACCGCATGAAAATCATTACCCCACAGCGACATTACCGGGCAGGTGATTTTCACCTCAGCGTCAGCCATATCCTGCGCCACATCCTCTGCGTTGGCGCGATAGTCAGCCATTGCGCCACGCACGGCACCCGGCGCCTGATACGCCCTAACATAGGTATCAAACGCCTCGCCGCTGATGGTCGACGGATTGTAGGTCCAGTCCGAGAAAAAGTGGCGCAGCCAGATATGCTCCCGACCCGCAATCAGCGCTTCCGGCAGGTCTGGCACAAGATGAAACAGGAAGAACCAGTACGCACGCGCAATCGACGCATTCAGATCGCGCGCCACAATACGCGTTGGCACGTTATCCATCACCACCAGTCGATCCACCAGCTCAGGGTAATCTTTTGCAAACCGCGTCGCGACGCGCGCGCCGCGATCGTGCCCCACCAGCACCACTTTCTGTAAACCCAGGACTCGCATCAGTTCCCGGATGTCCCGCGCCATGTTGCGCTTATCATAGCCAGAAGCAGGTTTATCCGTTTCGCCATACCCGCGTAAATCCGGTGCAATCACGCGGTAGTGCCGGGACAGTACGGGTATCTGGTAGCGCCAGGCATAGTTTGTTTCAGGAAAACCATGCAGGAGAATAACCGGTGCACCTTCACCCTCTTCGACCACAAACTGACGAATACCGTTTGCCGTTACGGTGTAACTTTTCATGCTCGTCACATCACTTTATTTCAGCAGAGGCACGTTGGCCGCACGCTGATAAGGACCGTAATTGACAGGATTCCAGCTATAGCCCTGCTGCCAGGCGGTGATATGACCGATACCGGGGAAAGGCAGATGCGCTGCGGCCATCCACTCACCGTCTTTTGCCAGCGCGTTAAACTCCTGCCCCCTGGATGAGATGGCTTTTTTCGGATCGACATCAAAGCGAATAGACACTTCAGGGTGCGGGAACTGGACGGCAGGAGCATGAATCAAATCCCCAATGAAGTTGATAGCCGTCCCCTGCGACGCGAAGCGATAAACGGTACTGCCTGGCGTATGCCCTATGGCATATGCCGTCTGGACTTCCGGGACAGGCGAAGCTGGCGGGACGAAGGTTTTAAGGTGCCCGGCGGCTTTATACGCGGACAGCGCATTCCTGGCGATAGCGAAATACTCCCTCGCATTAGCCGGCGCGCTCGCTTCTTTTGCGGGATCAAGCCAGTAGTCGGCCTCCCCCTGCGGTACGTAGACGGTGGCATTGGGGAACAACGCCTTACCCTCTGCATCGCTCAGGCCGCACACGTGGTCAAGATGCAGGTGGGTCAGGAAAATGGTATCAACCTGCTCGGGACGGTACCCTGATGCATTCATATTGCTGACCAGCTGGCCGGCCGTTTCCGCCATGCAGTGGCCACCCCCGCTGTCAATCATGAGCAGGTGTTTACCGGTATTCACCAGAAAGGCGTTAAAGGCGGTAGGCATGCGTTCGGCATCAATTTTGTGTTGAGCCAGCAGTTCGCGAACCTTTTCGCCTGAGAGCCCGTGTAGCAAGGCTGGCGAAAGATCGTTATAGCCGTCGAACAGCGCCGTCACCTCATACTCCCCGACCGCCAGACGATAATAGCCCGGAACCTGCTGTTTAACCTGCGCCGGGGCATCTGCCCACGATGTGCTTGCCAGGAGCAGGCCGCTGAGCGCCAGAACCGTTTTCAACTTTTTCATCTTCACTCCAGATTGATATTTTTCAGGTTGTGAAGAGACTATGGCAGCGTAACGATAAATAATGTAGATATATACTTTGATAAGTCAGCATAACGAAAATCGATACAATGAAACTGGAAGACGTTGAAGTGTTTGTCGAAGCCGTCAAGGCGGGTAGCCTGGCGGGCGCCGCGCGTCGGCTCTCTGTGAGCGCCATGGCGGCATCACGGTCTCTTAATAATCTTGAGGCTGAACTGGGGGTCAGGCTGGTGCACCGCACCACGCGTTCCCTCTCACCCACCAGCGATGGGGCCGTTTTTTTGCCCCATGCGCAGGCGTTGCTGGAAGATAAAAATAACGCGCTGGCCGATCTATTTCCCGAGGGGACGCACCTTTCCGGACGACTGCGCATTACCGCCTCAGCGGGGTTTGGCCGTAAGATCGTTGCTCCCATGCTGACCCGGTTCATGCAGCAACATCCCGCCCTGCAGGTCGATTTATTCGCCACCGACGAACAGGTTGATATTGTCGGAAAAGGCATAGACGTGGCGTTACGCATTGCGCCGCTGCGCGATAACCGGCTGGTTGCCCATCGCCTGTGTCACAACCCTCGCGATCTCTGCGCCAGCGCGGCGTATCTTGCCGCGAATGGCTATCCAAAATCGTTTAACGATCTGGCGGCACACAGCTGTCTGACCACGTCAGATACCGTCCACTGGTCATTCGAACAGGGTGAACAGCGCTACAAACAAAAGGTGTCGGGCCGATTCTCCGCGAACTCTATTGAGGCCATTTTCGAAGCCTGCCTGGGAGGGTTAGGGATCGCCAATTTATCCCGCTGGTACGTAGAGCCGGCGTTCAGAGAGGGTAAACTCGTGCGGATCGTCCTGGAGGATGCCCACCCGGAATCGCTGGCCGTTTGGGCGGTTTACCCGACCTCCCGGCTGATCCCGGCTAAAGTACGAAAGTTTGTGGAAGCGCTGGAAGCCGAACTGTTGCTCAATCCGCTAACGCAACCCGCCTGATATTATTTCACCGTCACCAGCCGCGCCGCCACAATCTGGTGTCCGGCCTGAACGTCCGTGTTGTCGATGCGCTGCATGATCCTGTCCGCCAGCGTGTAGCCCATCTCTCGCGCAGGGGTGGTGGCCCAGACGATCGGCAGATCGTCTAGCGCGTTTTCACCAACGTCGGCGAACGCCCCCAGCGCCACCTGGTGACCGAAGAAGGTTTCCACCCCGCCCTCGCCGCTCTGACGCCCGGCGCGGATCAGGCCAAACCAGGCGCCCATGGCAATCACATCGTTGTAGCAAATCACGGCGCTGATCGTCGGACTGCTGCGCAGCAGCGCGCCTATCGCTTCCGCCGCTTTCTTCTGACTGGATTCACACTCCACGACCCATTCGCTGTGGAACGGCAGGCCGTATTTAATCAGCGTCGCGCAGTAGCCGCCGACCCGCTCGGCGCGGGTCAGGGACGAGCTTTTCCCGCCGAGCCACGCAATGCGCTGGTGTCCGCGACGAATAAGATGCTCGGTCAGCATTTGCGCGGCCTGCATGTTATCCGGGCGCAGCGTATCGGCCTCGTCGAGGTAGCTGGCGCGCGAAGCAAACACCAGCGGCACGCCTTTTTCGGCGGCGCGCTCGCACAGCTCGCTGCCCACGCCCGACGCTCCGGCGACGATTACCCCGTCAACACCCTGATTCAGCAGCATATCGAGCCGGGAAAGAAGCTGATCGGCCTCGCGACCGCCGTGCAGAAGAAAGACCATCCGCCCCTGCGCTTCAAGCGCTTCGGTTAACCCGGCGGTCAGCTCCGCATAGAAAGGTGACGTCAGGTCGCGAACAATCAGGCCAATCACTCCGCTTTGCCCGCCGCGCAGCGCCGACGCCTGACGGTTACGCACAAAACCCAGCTGCTCAACCGCCTCGTTAACCCGCTGACCGGTCGCAGGAGAGATGCGCCCTTTTCCGCTTAGCACCAGAGAAACGGTGCTGACGGAAACGCCCGCCGCCAGCGCGACATCGTTGATGGTGATTTTTTTCGCTACAGCCATGTGTTGGCGTGACTCCCTGAAATGATATCGGTAAAACGTTTTATCAATACGTTATCTTTATACTACCAGTCAAAGCCTGAGAATGTGATTTAGCGCGCACTAAACTTTGATAAAACGTTTTATCTTCTCGCAGCATTGAAGCAGGCAAACTGATTTTAACAATAAAGGAGTCGTTTTATGACGGCGAAAGCAGCACAAAAAATATCGCTGTGGGAATTTTTCCAGCAACTGGGTAAAACCTTTATGCTGCCCGTGGCACTCCTCTCGTTCTGCGGGATCATGCTCGGGATCGGCAGCTCGCTGAGCAGTAAAGACGTCATCACGCTGATCCCGTTCCTCGGTACCCCGGTGCTGCAGGCGATCTTCATCTGGATGAGTAAAGTCGGCTCCTTTGCGTTTAGCTTCCTGCCCGTGATGTTCTGTATTGCTATCCCGCTGGGCCTGGCGCGCGAAAATAAAGGCGTCGCGGCGTTTGCCGGGTTTGTGGGTTACGCCGTGATGAACCTGGCGGTTAACTTCTGGCTGACCGCGAAAGGCATTCTGCCGACCACCGACGCCGCCGTGCTGAAAGCCAACAACATTCAGAGCGTGATCGGCATCCAGTCTATTGATACCGGGATCCTCGGGGCAGTGATCGCGGGTGTGATTATCTGGATGCTGCACGAGCGCTTCCACAATATCCGGCTGCCGGATGCCCTGGCCTTCTTCGGCGGTACCCGCTTCGTGCCGATTGTTACCCTGGTGGTGATGGGCCTGTTTGGTCTGATCATTCCGCTGATCTGGCCGGTCTTCGCGATGGGCATCAACGGCATCGGCCGCATCATCAACGGCGCGGGAGATTTCGGTCCGATGATCTTCGGCACCGGCGAGCGTCTGCTCCTGCCGTTTGGCCTGCAGCATATCCTGGTGGCCCTGATTCGCTTCACCGAAGCGGGCGGTACGATGGAGGTATGCGGTCACGACGTGAGCGGCGCGCTGACCATCTTCCAGGCGCAGCTGAGCTGTCCGACCACCCACGGCTTCTCGGAAAGCGCCACCCGCTTCCTGTCTCAGGGTAAAATGCCTGCCTTCCTCGGCGGCCTGCCAGGTGCCGCGCTGGCGATGTACCACTGCGCGCGCCCGGAAAACCGTCATAAAATTAAAGGCCTGCTCATTTCCGGCGTGATCGCCTGCGTCGTGGGCGGAACCACCGAGCCAATCGAATTCCTGTTCCTGTTCGTCGCACCGGTGCTGTACCTCATCCACGCGGTGCTGACCGGTCTGGGCTTTACCGTGATGGCGGTGCTGGGCGTGACCATCGGCAACACTAAAGTAAAATACACCTCATTAAGAATTGAGGCGTAAAAACAGCTATACCTGTCGCCCCAATGGATTACCAAGGAGGTGATGACCAATGTCTGCACATGTTACAATCTTAAGAAATACAGTACTTCCAGTGAAATTCAATACCATGAATCGTCCACGCTTATATTCATATATCCGTTACTCCAGCGAACGACAAGGTAAAGGTAGTTCGATTGAGCGTCAGAAGAGCTACATTGCTGAAATGGCAAAACAGATTGCTACTGAGTACGATCTGGAGATTTTCGAGGAATACCAAGATTTAGGGGTATCCGCGTACAAGGGTAAAAACGTTCAGGAAGGAGCTTTATCGGATTTCATAGACCAAGTTGAATCCGGTTTGATCCCAAAGGGGTCTTTCCTCTTGATTGAATCCCTTGATCGCTTCTCACGCCAGAACGCCATGCAAGCGGTTAACCTTTTCACCAGCTTATTACTTAATGGCATCACGGTAATTACCGGGATTGATAAACAGGTTTACAGACAGACTGAAGTAAACACCGAGACATTGCAGCAACTGATGTTTAGCGTGATGTTGTTCAGCCGTGCAAACGAAGAAAGTTCAACCAAATCACACCGCACCATTGCAAGTGCTCTGTCCAAGATCAGACGTCACCAGGAACGGAAACCAGGTGATCCTGTAGTCGCAATTAAAGAGTTAGGCTCGGATAAATGGTGGACAGATTCAAGTACTGGATATGTCAATCCGCATCCAGTCCTGTTCCCCATAGCAAAAAAAATTATCCAGTTAAAACAAGACGGTTGGTCAAATCGGATGATCCTTCAACATCTGAAAAACAACTACGATGGACCGGTTATTGGCAACAAAAAATCAAAAGGTATATGGAATATGCAGCATTGTTCCAGAATCCTTGAACCTGCCATTTATGGACGAAAAGTAATCACTGTAAACAATGCAGAATACGTTCTGGATGATTATTACCCTGCGATCATCAGCAAAGATGAATATGAAGCGTTAAAGCTCCAAGTTGGAAACAAAGGATTTGCCCCGAATCGCGAGAGTAATCCAGAAATACCATTACTTTCCGGTATTGGTATTTTGCACTGTGCGCACTGCTCATGTTACATGGTTAAGGCTAAATCAACCCTTAAAAACCATCCACATGCTTACCGTTACCAATGTGCATCCAGAGATTTACATCAAGATTGTAATAAGTGGGGATTCAGGGCAAGCACCCTTGAAAGGACGATTTTACAACTAATAGCCGATAGAATATTCTTACAGACGAAATATCAACCATCTGGTTTAGAAGGGAAAATAGCGGACATACAATCGCAAATTGAGAACTATGTATTGGCTATAGGTTCAGCTAAAAGCCCTGAGATCATTAATAGCCTCACTTCGCAAATTGATCAACTAGAACAAGAAAAACAAAGTCTGATAGTGGAAAAAAGACTATACGATGAATCAATCGTGCAAATGAACACTGAAGGTTGGGACAAGTTCAGGAAGTTTGACATTGATGACGCACTTAACCCTTTACGCACAAAAATAAGAGCAAACATTAAGACCGTTATTATGCGCGTAGATTGCTCCAGAATAGATAAGAAACACAACTTGTTTACCATCACATACCGCGATCAGCATAAACAGCGTATCGTTATCGAAAACAACTCAGGCTGGAAGAAGGGTAAGATTTATGTTGAAGCGCAGACTATCAACGATATTCAAATTCTTGAATCTGAAGGTTTGATACTGCATGACCATATTGACATATTGATCAACCGAGACAAGTTCATGACGGAAGCGAAAAAACGACTAGATCATCCCCGAACACTGATCGATGAACTGACGGAATAAAGGTAAGTGTTAGTGCCATTGTAAAATTGCCCCACAGAAATGTTAGCGTAATCCATCGCTATATAGCCATGAATCGCTCTGTATCTTGTCAGAGCGATTAAAGCAGACTTCAGGCATCGTTCAATATAAAACCCCCGTAAAACTTGATACAGAGCGTTGTAGAGCAAGGGTTCAAAATTACATCGTATTCATTCTGTCTACGAACTGTACTTATTGCACCGCTCCTTATCGAAACACCTCTATGGTTGCCGGAAACCCCGCACAAAGTAGATTGTTATGTCTTTCAATCGCAGTATTCAAGACTAACCGCTGCCCGCCGCCCGACGTTAACACCAAGCATATGAACCATTTTAAAACCCTTTAAAAACAATACCCTTCGCATCTTCCCCCTCTTCTCCCCATGTTAATCGATCGTTTTTACAGATCAATTATACGATATTGATAGATTTCATAGATCAATGTAAGATCATGATTCTTCGGTTAGTGTTTCTCGTAAACAAGACTCACGGAATGAATACTCTGTCCACGATGGAGTGCGAAAGAAAGAAGGTATCCAGAATGACAATTCTTATTAAAACGTTAAAAATCATGGCGTCAGGTGTTGTTTTCGTTTCAGGTTTAACCACCGCCTCCAGTACCGTGTATTTCTTGCCAGAGGCAAAATCAATGGGTGTCGCCAGCAGCGACAAAAACGCACTGATGTTTCTCGGGATGGACAGGGATGTAAATCTGAAGGGAATATGCTTCGCGATGACAAAGCAATCATCATCAATCGTTCCGCTGGTAGATATCACTGCTACAACTGATAACGGCAGATTCACGATGCACGGGTTACGCCCTAATGTCAGTGATTCTAAAGAAGTCGCTTGTTCCTTCGGGTCCGAAGCTGGTGATTTCTTGACTGCCATTTCGAAGTCAACAACCGTTAACGTGAAGCTGGACTTCAATGGCGAGATCCGCAATTACAGTTTCGACACTACAGAGTTCGGAAAGGTATTGACTGCGAATGGGCAAGCCGTGGGGGAAAAAGCAGCTAAAGACTACGCTCAGGGAGTACGTGCACCCGTTTTCTATAGCAGCGGTAGCGAAGCTCCCAAAAACAATGCAGTAACCTCAAACGTCGATACACACAGTTATAAAGCAAGCGATGAGAAACTTAATTCGGTCTGGAAAAGCCTTAGCCCTGAAACCCGAAAACGATTGCTTCCTTCTCAAAGAGAATGGATAAAGCACAAATCCGGCTGCAATAATGAACAGAAATGTCTTACCGACATGACGAACAATCGCATTCGTGAACTGGAGTCTGAATATGGAAAATAATGCACTGACTTTGGTTTTAAAAAACGATTGGGTAGCATCGTCTTCTGGTAATACCTATACCGGAAAATACACAGTTGGACGGTTTCACCTGACAGATGCGTTCATCGTTGTGTATATGAAGCTGATACATGGAATTGAAATACCCGATTTATGGGTCAGTAGCAGTTTCACTAACATACCAGATACCGATACCCGTAGGGTTATGTATATGGAAGGCTGTGATATGTTATCGAA
This sequence comes from Enterobacter sp. 01-M-02-SI-ECC, assembly GCF_047530595.1. NCBI lineage: Bacteria > Pseudomonadati > Pseudomonadota > Gammaproteobacteria > Enterobacterales > Enterobacteriaceae > Enterobacter > Enterobacter sp. 01-M-02-SI-ECC. The sequence goes on from NZ_JBLKCZ010000004.1 coordinate 306,680, forward strand.
AGATACAATGAACGAAATCCGTAATGCAGTGAAGTCCCCGCCTGACAAGCTGAAAATATATCGTAATGGAGAGCGTATTGTTAAGATAGAAGTTATGGAAGAACGAAATGAAATCACCCTATGAACGTTATATTAAAATAGCAGTCATAACCGTCGCAATAGCCTACGGCATCAATCTCCTTTACGGGCTGACGCCCCCCCATATCAGCCTAAAACCCCCGAAGTGAAGGCCAAGGTAAATGCTGATACCGTAACTCAGCAACAACCTGAGCAACCATCCAAACCATCGATAATCGATATACTTCCGCGAATGTATACAACAGGGGAAGTTTATGCGCGGTTTGAACAACATGAATTCAGGGCAACAAATGACTTCAAAAAATGTCAGTTAATGGTAACAGGAAAAATAACTGGTATCGGTACTGTTACTTTCAGAAAAAATCCTGTAGTAACATTGGGTATTCCCGGTTCAGATGAAGGCCTGAAGTTCATATTTGAAGATACGAATTACAATAACGATAAAGTTGCTGCATTGAATATTGGGGATCTGATTATAATCGCCGGGAAGAATGCACGACCTGGAACCTTTGGTGGTATCTTTCTTGATGACTCGAAGATAATGACTGATATGATTTCAAAGAAGAAACGACAAATTTTGGTTGTTAATGGTGGCGTTTACGACCGGGAAATTTGCCAGAAGTAGCGTTGTCCTTGCCCTTGAAATTGAGGGGGAGAATCCCCTCCATCACCCCTTCAACAGGTATTGGCGCAAGCAGGAATCGAGTTTGAAGGGAGCTGCATTGCAAATTGTTTTGCGAAGCATCGCCAGTAAGATGGTACTCGAATTGTGCTTCATAACATTAAAGCAGGGCCTGCCCTGCAAAATGACCAATCCCCATAGACAAAAGCATAGCCATGGTACTCCAGAACGTAATTCTTATGATCGCCCTGACAGGAGAGGCTTTACTCAAAACCGAAGATATATAGCCAAGGACCGCCAGTGAAAAAAGGGTGGAAAGGATTATCAACAAAAAAGCCAGTTTCAGAGGGGAGAGCCATGCCACGATTAAGGGTAACACCGCACCAGCGGAAAAACTCAGGGCAGAAAAGACAGCTGCCTGTAGGGGCTGTGCAGAATTTATATCCGTCAACCCCAGTTCTTCACGGGCATGAGCATCCAGGGCATCTTTGACCATAAGTTGCTCCGCAACCTGCCGGGCAAGCTCTGGCTCCAGTCCACGTTGCATATAAAGTGAAGTCAGTTCCCGCACCTCTCCCTGATAATCAGTTTCCAGCTCCCTTTTTTCCTGGGCAAGTGCTGCGTTTTCGGTATCCGCCTGAGATGAGACGGAAACATATTCCCCTGTAGCCATTGACATAGCTCCGGCAACCAGTCCTGCAACACCTGCAAGTAAAACACCGGAAGGACTGCTATTTGCAGATGCAACCCCAAGAACAAGGCTCGCTGTCGAAACAATTCCGTCATTTGCCCCCAGTACAGCTGCCCTCAGCCATCCCACTTTTTCGATACTATGTCGTTCAAGATGCATATATTTTTTCCTTCAAATACGCATACTCATCGGAATTACGGATAAATAGAAAATGCATTGACGGATAAATGCGCGGTTATAGTCTGTTTTAGCCAACCATTACAGGGCATCTTATCCATCATAAACCTACAGCACTATTCGGTAACGGGATTTTTCCTTTGGCTACGAACGGTGAGGAAGATATGCAGCAACCCCATCGCACCATGTGCCCAGAAATAGGTTTCAATAAATACAGTCAGAAACTTATGCACATGCAGGACGGTTTCTGTCAGCACAGGTGACGTGCCAAGAGCAGTATTGAGAGCAAACCAGAATCCACCACATAATGCAACGCCCAATAGTGCAAGTACACCAAGCCCCTGAACCAGAGCAGCAATCCCACCAGCATGAGCTTCAGGAAGACGGAATGATATCAGCATTTTGATATCTTCAACCACACCTCGAAAATCAAGGACCACCCAGGCAAAATAGTAACGAAATCCTCGTTGTGTCAGCATCCATGCAAGCATGACAAACCCAAGGACAATCAGTGATAACCCAGTGATAACATGGAACCATGTTACGAACCCAGTGAGAGTATAGTCACTAAGCGCATCGCTTTCGGTAAGGTTTGAATTAATAATCTGCAATAAAATCAATACAGCTACGATGATATGCAGCACACGTAGAAATGGTGTGTTTTTGTGAGGAAGAGCATTACGTAAATTTTCGTTCATAATTTAGCCACTTTTTTAAGGTTGGTTGACCACTCAATATTATGCCTTTTTATTAATGATAACCTTAACTTCTCAAAACCAAGATGCACTCAGTAATATCCAAACCATGTTCAAAGGCCCAGTACTCGACAGGTAAATTCAGGTTCCTGAGTGGTTCTTATCGTCGCCAGATAGCCACGAAACAGCGCAATGCTGTACAGAATGCTTATATCTGAACGCTTGAAATTCCAAAAGCGACGTGGATCGTACGGCACTTAATCCGACGACCGATGAAGAGTGCAGCCATGACAAAATCCATTCACCAAGCCACATTAGGTGACGTCGGAAATGATCTTCTTACGGCAAAGCACATGGCTTAGAATCCCTGTTCCAGCCTCGAAGAGGATACTGATGATTTATTTGCCGGAAAAAAGCATCTTAATGAGGGTCTCATACCGATGATGAAGACATTACGGGCATCAGTGTGTTAATCAACGGGGAGCAGGTCATCATGACCAACAAACAAAACACAGACTGACGCGTGACCACCAAATATAATTTGGCCCCCTGAATCCACCCCGCGCAACTCCAATAGGTACTTAACTTATGTTGAGGCAACAAACTAAAATATGTAGCATTGATAATGCATGTTTGTTACCCCAACATTTTTATATGTATTTTGCAGATAAGATAACGTTGTGAAATTTCCTCACCAGTGCATAGCTATCTGCTTGATTACAGGCACGTGTATCATGTCAGTTCAGGGATATCTTTCCAGCATATCTACCTTCACCGAATAATTCCCGGTCTCAGTCAACACCTAGTTTATTGTGGTATTTTCTCATCAGACTGCCTAGTTTCTGTGCTGCAATTTTCCCGGCGTCAAGACCTTCCTTCTCAGCGGTACTTTCAACGGCAGTTACCTCATCAATTAGAAGTGACATGCCTGCAACATACGTTTCCCTGTCATACCCTTCTACAGGGCTGTTCAGGATGGACTCTGCTGTTGCTTTCAGTTCCCGCATATCTTTCCTGAAGGATGTAACGTCCTCCTCCTTAAGTGCTGCGCGGTAGCTTTTATTCATCATCTTCATGGCATGTTCAACACCGTCAGAACCAGCCATTACACAGGGGGATAAAAGAAGGGTGGCTCCTATCACAACAGTACGCATAATTTTTCTCATAATAGCCTCCATATTGTTTACTCTCGTTTTCACAGTCAGAAGGGGTAATATTGCGCAAAAAAATAATCCCTTCCCAATCTTCTCAAAAAACAGCAGCATTCATATTATTTTTCAGGATTATTTGCCCCCGCAACCAGGACTATTATCACCTTTAAAATAAGGGTCAACATGTGTCATAACATTTAAAACATGATGATTATCTAAAACTGATTTCCTGGCCAAAACAGCAATGTCATGTCCTACTTTCACTGATAAATCACCATCAATTTCCAGATGAACATCAACCACAACAAGGTCCCCCATTTTTCTGGTCTTGAGGTCATGGATGCCTTCGACCCCAGGCGTGGACAATAATGTTGTTTTTATACTATTTTCAGTTTCAATATCCACGGCCCTGTCCATCAAGTCATGAAGCGAATCTGACATAAATGAATATCCCATTCTGGTCACAATCAGTCCCACAACCAGTGCAGCTACCGGATCAAGCAATTTAAACCCTGATAAACTACCAATAATACCAATAGCCACCACCAAAGATGAGGCGGCATCAGAGCGGGCATGCCAGGCATTGGCAACCAGCATAGTGGATTTTACTCGGGTTGCTACTGCCAGCATATAGCGAAAAAGAAGCTCTTTGATAACCAGTGCGGCTAAGGCCACCCACAGAGCAACAATATGTACCTGAGGAATATCATCTGGTTGTTGCATTTTATTTGCTGCTGACCATAACATCCCGATGCCAACAATGAATAAAATTGTCCCCAGAATTAATGATGCACCATTTTCATAACGATGATGCCCGTAGTGATGGTCATCATCGGGATTTTTTTTACTTTTATGATTAGCAATAAGCACCACAAAGTCTGAAACTAAATCAGACAGAGAATGGATACCATCCGCAATAAGCCCCTGAGATCCGGAAAATACGCCAGTAATCACTTGCCCGGATGTCAGAAAACAATTAACAAGCACACTAACCCATGTGCTTTTACGGGCCGCGAGGAAACGCTCATGAGAACTAATATCAATATCATCCGTAAGTTTGTTTACCTGCACCTGAAACTCCTAATAACAGCATCTACAGTTAATACTAAGCAGCCAATACTACCCGGCCAAGTTCAGTTTTGGTATATGAAATTTTGAGGTACTGTGGTGAAAATATAAAAATGGTGAGATTTATTCCTGTAAAGACCGCGCCATGGTGGCGATAACATCTATTTATCATAACGCCTGAACATTAATTTATTCTGAACAAAAGAGAGAAGAAAAGTTGACAGTTATCACAACTATACACTTACGCCCAGTGTGGATGGGTTCAACAAACTAAAATTGCAAACCCGATTAACTGAGGAATTGAGCGCTCTCGAAGAGGAGTTGCTTTCGGGTAGCTGTCAACCATTGCAAAATGGTAAACAACATCCTTTGGGTCCCCAACTGTGTGGCCACTGTAGTGACTGTGGTGGGTGATAGAACTGGTCACATTGATGCCAGACTTTTTCGTGCCGCATGTATGGCACACTGAATTTGATTAAGACCTGCTGAAATGAAACCGGAGTGCTTCAGCTACAGAAACTGACCAAATCGTATACCCCAAGCAAGATCTGAATACCATCCGAACAATATCTCTTTTAGGTATACCTGATAAAGACCATGACACACAGTATCAATAGGGTTAAATTTGACTCTATTGACAATAAAAACACGCACTGTATCATATGGGTATCAATTTAATACTCAAAAGAGAATGCATAATGAATGTCCGTATCTATTGCCGTGCATCTACCGAAGGCCAACATGCTGATCGTGCATTAGTTAGCCTGCGCGAATTTGCGCAAAGCAAAAACTGGCAAGTAGCCGGAGAATACATTGAGAATGCCAGCGGTGCGAAGCTGGAACGTGTGGAACTGATGCACCTACTTGCCGAAGCACGGCCTGGCGATTTGCTTCTAATTGAAGCGATTGACCGTCTCAGTCGTCTTCAACATGAAGAATGGGCTGAACTCAAAGCTACGCTGAACAGTAAAGGACTGGTTATTGTTTCGATGGATTTGCCAACAAGCTGGCAGATGGTTGAAATGTCTGGTAACGACCTTACTAGCGGCATTCTTCGGGCAGTCAATGCTATGCTGATCGATATCCTTGCGACAATGGCACGACAAGATTATGAAACCCGCCGTAAACGCCAGGCACAGGGGATCGAGAGAGCAAAACTGGCAGGTTTGTATACGGGGAAAGAAAAAGATATGGAAGCCCGTGAAACTGTTCGCGAAATGCTGGCGCAGAATGTTAAACCAGCCCACATCATGAAAGCGGCAGGTATCAGCCGCGCCACCTTTTACCGAATCAAGAAAGAGCTTTTGTGTTAAAAACGGACTTGATAACAGTATTTGCTGCCCTGACCTGCCCCCACGATTAGATACAACACTCAGTTAGTAACGTCGGAATCTTCATTCTCAGAATGACCCTTTCTCCAGCCCGCTGCAAATTCAGAC
>NZ_JBLKCZ010000050.1:0-11219 GCF_047530595.1 Enterobacter sp. 01-M-02-SI-ECC
TGATACTAACGGCCCACCGGCCTGTTGAGGAACCTGTAAAACGGAAAGGCTCATTGAAGCCGTATATTTTCTGGAGGTTCATCAGGCGCGGAACTCATCAAGGCGCGGGAATAAAATCCCATTCAGACGCCGGATAGATTCAAGCAAGCCAACTTGTCGTCAAAATCGGTGTTGCAAAAACGGGAGTGACCATAGATTCCGTTTTCTGAGGCGACCCCCACATAGAGACCTTCCCGGTCATTCACTTTGTAGAGTTTGTCCCTGGGCTTGAGATTGCGCAGCTTGGTATCGGTCAGCATGTACCTTGTCCTTCTTCGTCTCCGATACCCACTCTATTGTAAACAAGACATTTTTATCTTTTATATTCAATGGCTTATTTTCCTGCTAATTGGTAATACCATGAAAAATACCATGCTCAGAAAAGGCTTAACAATATTTTGAAAAATTGCCTACTGAGCGCTGCCGCACAGCTCCATAGGCCGCTTTCCTGGCTTTGCTTCCAGATGTATGCTATTCTGCTCCTGCAGCTAATGGAGCACCGCAAACAGGTTACTCGCCTGGGGATTCCCTTTCGACCCGAGCATCCGTATGAGACTCATGCTCGATTATTATTATTATAGAAGCCCCCATGAATAAATCGCTCATCATTTTCGGCATCGTCAACATAACCTCGGACAGTTTCTCCGATGGAGGCCGGTATCTGGCGCCAGACGCAGCCATTGCGCAGGCGCGTAAGCTGATGGCCGAGGGGGCAGATGTGATCGACCTCGGTCCGGCATCCAGCAATCCCGACGCCGCGCCTGTTTCGTCCGACACAGAAATCGCGCGTATCGCGCCGGTGCTGGACGCGCTCAAGGCAGATGGCATTCCCGTCTCGCTCGACAGTTATCAACCCGCGACGCAAGCCTATGCCTTGTCGCGTGGTGTGGCCTATCTCAATGATATTCGCGGTTTTCCAGACGCTGCGTTCTATCCGCAATTGGCGAAATCATCTGCCAAACTCGTCGTTATGCATTCGGTGCAAGACGGGCAGGCAGATCGGCGCGAGGCACCCGCTGGCGACATCATGGATCACATTGCGGCGTTCTTTGACGCGCGCATCGCGGCGCTGACGGGTGCCGGTATCAAACGCAACCGCCTTGTCCTTGATCCCGGCATGGGGTTTTTTCTGGGGGCTGCTCCCGAAACCTCGCTCTCGGTGCTGGCGCGGTTCGATGAATTGCGGCTGCGCTTCGATTTGCCGGTGCTTCTGTCTGTTTCGCGCAAATCCTTTCTGCGCGCGCTCACAGGCCGTGGTCCGGGGGATGTCGGGGCCGCGACACTCGCTGCAGAGCTTGCCGCCGCCGCAGGTGGAGCTGACTTCATCCGCACACACGAGCCGCGCCCCTTGCGCGACGGGCTGGCGGTATTGGCGGCGCTGAAAGAAACCGCAAGAATTCGTTAACTGCACATTCGGGATATTTCTCTATATTCGCGCTTCATCAGAAAACTGAAGGAACCTCCATTGAATCGAACTAATATTTTTTTTGGTGAATCGCATTCTGACTGGTTGCCTGTCAGAGGCGGAGAATCTGGTGATTTTGTTTTTCGACGTGGTGACGGGCATGCCTTCGCGAAAATCGCACCTGCTTCCCGCCGCGGTGAGCTCGCTGGAGAGCGTGACCGCCTCATTTGGCTCAAAGGTCGAGGTGTGGCTTGCCCCGAGGTCATCAACTGGCAGGAGGAACAGGAGGGTGCATGCTTGGTGATAACGGCAATTCCGGGAGTACCGGCGGCTGATCTGTCTGGAGCGGATTTGCTCAAAGCGTGGCCGTCAATGGGGCAGCAACTTGGCGCTGTTCACAGCCTATCGGTTGATCAATGTCCGTTTGAGCGCAGGCTGTCGCGAATGTTCGGACGCGCCGTTGATGTGGTGTCCCGCAATGCCGTCAATCCCGACTTCTTACCGGACGAGGACAAGAGTACGCCGCAGCTCGATCTTTTGGCTCGTGTCGAACGAGAGCTACCGGTGCGGCTCGACCAAGAGCGCACCGATATGGTTGTTTGCCATGGTGATCCCTGCATGCCGAACTTCATGGTGGACCCTAAAACTCTTCAATGCACGGGTCTGATCGACCTTGGGCGGCTCGGAACAGCAGATCGCTATGCCGATTTGGCACTCATGATTGCTAACGCCGAAGAGAACTGGGCAGCGCCAGATGAAGCAGAGCGCGCCTTCGCTGTCCTATTCAATGTATTGGGGATCGAAGCCCCCGACCGCGAACGCCTTGCCTTCTATCTGCGATTGGACCCTCTGACTTGGGGTTGATGTTCATGCCGCCTGTTTTTCCTGCTCATTGGCACGTTTCGCAACCTGTTCTCATTGCGGACACCTTTTCCAGCCTCGTTTGGAAAGTTTCATTGCCAGACGGGACTCCTGCAATCGTCAAGGGATTGAAACCTATAGAAGACATTGCTGATGAACTGCGCGGGGCCGACTATCTGGTATGGCGCAATGGGAGGGGAGCAGTCCGGTTGCTCGGTCGTGAGAACAATCTGATGTTGCTCGAATATGCCGGGGAGCGAATGCTCTCTCACATCGTTGCCGAGCACGGCGACTACCAGGCGACCGAAATTGCAGCGGAACTAATGGCGAAGCTGTATGCCGCATCTGAGGAACCCCTGCCTTCTGCCCTTCTCCCGATCCGGGATCGCTTTGCAGCTTTGTTTCAGCGGGCGCGCGATGATCAAAACGCAGGTTGTCAAACTGACTACGTCCACGCGGCGATTATAGCCGATCAAATGATGAGCAATGCCTCGGAACTGCGTGGGCTACATGGCGATCTGCATCATGAAAACATCATGTTCTCCAGTCGCGGCTGGCTGGTGATAGATCCCGTCGGTCTGGTCGGTGAAGTGGGCTTTGGCGCCGCCAATATGTTCTACGATCCGGCTGACAGAGACGACCTTTGTCTCGATCCTAGACGCATTGCACAGATGGCGGACGCATTCTCTCGTGCGCTGGACGTCGATCCGCGTCGCCTGCTCGACCAGGCGTACGCTTATGGGTGCCTTTCCGCAGCTTGGAACGCGGATGGAGAAGAGGAGCAACGCGATCTAGCTATCGCGGCCGCGATCAAGCAGGTGCGACAGACGTCATACTAGATATCAAGCGACTTCTCCTATCCCCTGGGAACACATCAATCTCACCGGAGAATATCGCTGGCCAAAGCCTTAGCGTAGGATTCCGCCCCTTCCCGCAAACGACCCCAAACAGGAAACGCAGCTGAAACGGGAAGCTCAACACCCACTGACGCATGGGTTGTTCAGGCAGTACTTCATCAACCAGCAAGGCGGCACTTTCGGCCATCCGCCGCGCCCCACAGCTCGGGCAGAAACCGCGACGCTTACAGCTGAAAGCGACCAGGTGCTCGGCGTGGCAAGACTCGCAGCGAACCCGTAGAAAGCCATGCTCCAGCCGCCCGCATTGGAGAAATTCTTCAAATTCCCGTTGCACATAGCCCGGCAATTCCTTTCCCTGCTCTGCCATAAGCGCAGCGAATGCCGGGTAATACTCGTCAACGATCTGATAGAGAAGGGTTTGCTCGGGTCGGTGGCTCTGGTAACGACCAGTATCCCGATCCCGGCTGGCCGTCCTGGCCGCCACATGAGGCATGTTCCGCGTCCTTGCAATACTGTGTTTACATACAGTCTATCGCTTAGCGGAAAGTTCTTTTAGGGGTCTGACGCTCAGTGGAACGAAAACTCACGTTAAGGGATTTTGGTCATGAGATTATCAAAAAGGATCTTCACCTAGATCCTTTTAAATTAAAAATGAAGTTTTAAATCAATCTAAAGTATATATGAGTAAACTTGGTCTGACAGTTACCAATGCTTAATCAGTGAGGCACCTATCTCAGCGATCTGTCTATTTCGTTCATCCATAGTTGCCTGACTCCCCGTCGTGTAGATAACTACGATACGGGAGGGCTTACCATCTGGCCCCAGTGCTGCAATGATACCGCGAGACCCACGCTCACCGGCTCCAGATTTATCAGCAATAAACCAGCCAGCCGGAAGGGCCGAGCGCAGAAGTGGTCCTGCAACTTTATCCGCCTCCATCCAGTCTATTAATTGTTGCCGGGAAGCTAGAGTAAGTAGTTCGCCAGTTAATAGTTTGCGCAACGTTGTTGCCATTGCTGCAGGCATCGTGGTGTCACGCTCGTCGTTTGGTATGGCTTCATTCAGCTCCGGTTCCCAACGATCAAGGCGAGTTACATGATCCCCCATGTTGTGCAAAAAAGCGGTTAGCTCCTTCGGTCCTCCGATCGTTGTCAGAAGTAAGTTGGCAGCAGTGTTATCACTCATGGTTATGGCAGCACTGCATAATTCTCTTACTGTCATGCCATCCGTAAGATGCTTTTCTGTGACTGGTGAGTACTCAACCAAGTCATTCTGAGAATAGTGTATGCGGCGACCGAGTTGCTCTTGCCCGGCGTCAACACGGGATAATACCGCACCACATAGCAGAACTTTAAAAGTGCTCATCATTGGAAAACGTTCTTCGGGGCGAAAACTCTCAAGGATCTTACCGCTGTTGAGATCCAGTTCGATGTAACCCACTCGTGCACCCAACTGATCTTCAGCATCTTTTACTTTCACCAGCGTTTCTGGGTGAGCAAAAACAGGAAGGCAAAATGCCGCAAAAAAGGGAATAAGGGCGACACGAAAATGTTGAATACTCATACTCTTCCTTTTTCAATATTATTGAAGCATTTACCAGGGTTATTGTCTCATGAGCGGATACATATTTGAATGTATTTAGAAAAATAAACAAATAGGGGTTCCGCGCACATTTCCCCGAAAAGTGCCACCTGACGTCTAAGAAACCATTATTATCATGACATTAACCTATAAAAATAGGCGTATCACGAGGCCCTTTCGTCTTCAAGAATTTTATAAACCGTGGAGCGGGCAATACTGAGCTGATGAGCAATTTCCGTTGCACCAGTGCCCTTCTGATGAAGCGTCAGCACGACGTTCCTGTCCACGGTACGCCTGCGGCCAAATTTGATTCCTTTCAGCTTTGCTTCCTGTCGGCCCTCATTCGTGCGTTCTAGGATCCTCCGGCGTTCAGCCTGTGCCACAGCCGACAGGATGGTGACCACCATTTGCCCCATATCACCGTCGGTACTGATCCCGTCATCAATGAACCGGACTGCCACGCCCTGAGCGTCAAATTCCTTTATCAGTTGGATCATATCGGCAGTGTCGCGGCCAAGACGGTCGAGCTTCTTAACCAGAATGACATCACCTTCCTCCACCTTCATCCTCAGCAAATCCAGCCCTTCCCGGTCTGTTGAACTGCCGGATGCCTTATCGGTAAATATACGGTTTGCTTTCACACCTACGTCTTTGAGTGCTCTGACCTGAAGATCAAGAGACTGCTGACTGGTTGAGACCCGAGCGTAACCAAAAAGTCGCATAAAAATGTACCTTAAATCGAATATCGGACAACTCATGTCTATTATTACAAATTTACGATTTAATAGACATATTAATGTAACAGTTTTACGATGTCCGATAATTTATAACATTTCGTACGGTTGGAAAAATGTTACTAAATGCCCGTCAGGCAGGGAGGCCGATATGCCCGTTGACTTTCTGACCACTGAGCAGACTGAAAGCTATGGCAGATTCACCGGTGAACCGGATGAGCTTCAGCTGGCACGATATTTTCACCTTGATGAAGCAGACAAGGAATTTATCGGAAAAAGCAGAGGTGATCACAACCGTCTGGGCATTGCCCTGCAAATTGGATGTGTCCGTTTTCTGGGCACCTTCCTCACCGATATGAATCATACCTAGATTCTACGTCAGTACTTCAAAAAGCATAATCAAAGCCTTGATAAATATGCATTCCTTCGAAATTCAGCTTTCACCCATTGGGTGAAAGAAAAGTGCTCAAAAATATGTTAAATTATCAGCTTTTATGACTCGATATATGGTAAAATAATAGTAAGAAAAGTAGTAAAAAGGGGTTCTAATTATGATTAATAAAATTGATTTCAAAGCTAAGAATCTAACATCAAATGCAGGTCTTTTTCTGCTCCTTGAGAATGCAAAAAGCAATGGGATTTTTGATTTTATTGAAAATGACCTCGTATTTGATAATGACTCAACAAATAAAATCAAGATGAATCATATAAAGACCATGCTCTGCGGTCACTTCATTGGCATTGATAAGTTAGAACGTCTAAAGCTACTTCAAAATGATCCCCTCGTCAACGAGTTTGATATTTCCGTAAAAGAACCTGAAACAGTGTCACGGTTTCTAGGAAACTTCAACTTCAAGACAACCCAAATGTTTAGAGACATTAATTTTAAAGTCTTTAAAAAACTGCTCACTAAAAGTAAATTGACATCCATTACGATTGATATTGATAGTAGTGTAATTAACGTAGAAGGTCATCAAGAAGGTGCGTCAAAAGGATATAATCCTAAGAAACTGGGAAACCGATGCTACAATATCCAATTTGCATTTTGCGACGAATTAAAAGCATATGTTACCGGATTTGTAAGAAGTGGCAATACTTACACTGCAAACGGTGCTGCGGAAATGATCAAAGAAATTGTTGCTAACATCAAATCAGACGATTTAGAAATTTTATTTCGAATGGATAGTGGCTACTTTGATGAAAAAATTATCGAAACGATAGAATCTCTTGGATGCAAATATTTAATTAAAGCCAAAAGTTATTCTACACTCACCTCACAAGCAACGAATTCATCAATTGTATTCGTTAAAGGAGAAGAAGGTAGAGAAACTACAGAACTGTATACAAAATTAGTTAAATGGGAAAAAGACAGAAGATTTGTCGTATCTCGCGTACTGAAACCAGAAAAAGAAAGAGCACAATTATCACTTTTAGAAGGTTCCGAATACGACTACTTTTTCTTTGTAACAAATACTACCTTGCTTTCTGAAAAAGTAGTTATATACTATGAAAAGCGTGGTAATGCTGAAAACTATATCAAAGAAGCCAAATACGACATGGCGGTGGGTCATCTCTTGCTAAAGTCATTTTGGGCGAATGAAGCCGTGTTTCAAATGATGATGCTTTCATATAACCTATTTTTGTTGTTCAAGTTTGATTCCTTGGACTCTTCAGAATACAGACAGCAAATAAAGACCTTTCGTTTGAAGTATGTATTTCTTGCAGCAAAAATAATCAAAACCGCAAGATATGTAATCATGAAGTTGTCGGAAAACTATCCGTACAAGGGAGTGTATGAAAAATGTCTGGTATAATAAGAATATCATCAATAAAATTGAGTGTTGCTCTGTGGATAACTTGCAGAGTTTATTAAGTATCATTGCAGCAAAGATGAAATCAATGATTTATCAAAAATGATTGAAAGGTGGTTGTAAATAATGTTACAATGTGTGAGAAGCAGTCTAAATTCTTCGTGAAATAGTGATTTTTGAAGCTAATAAAAAACACACGTGGAATTTAGGGACTATTCATGTTGTTGTTATTTCGTATCTTCCAGAATAAGGAATCCCATGGTTAAAAAATCACTGCGCCAGTTCACGCTGATGGCGACGGCAACCGTCACGCTGTTGTTAGGAAGTGTGCCGCTGTATGCGCAAACGGCGGACGTACAGCAAAAACTTGCCGAATTAGAGCGGCAGTCGGGAGGCAGACTGGGTGTGGCATTGATTAACACAGCAGATAATTCGCAAATACTTTATCGTGCTGATGAGCGCTTTGCGATGTGCAGCACCAGTAAAGTGATGGCCGCGGCCGCGGTGCTGAAGAAAAGTGAAAGCGAACCGAATCTGTTAAATCAGCGAGTTGAGATCAAAAAATCTGACCTTGTTAACTATAATCCGATTGCGGAAAAGCACGTCAATGGGACGATGTCACTGGCTGAGCTTAGCGCGGCCGCGCTACAGTACAGCGATAACGTGGCGATGAATAAGCTGATTGCTCACGTTGGCGGCCCGGCTAGCGTCACCGCGTTCGCCCGACAGCTGGGAGACGAAACGTTCCGTCTCGACCGTACCGAGCCGACGTTAAACACCGCCATTCCGGGCGATCCGCGTGATACCACTTCACCTCGGGCAATGGCGCAAACTCTGCGGAATCTGACGCTGGGTAAAGCATTGGGCGACAGCCAACGGGCGCAGCTGGTGACATGGATGAAAGGCAATACCACCGGTGCAGCGAGCATTCAGGCTGGACTGCCTGCTTCCTGGGTTGTGGGGGATAAAACCGGCAGCGGTGGCTATGGCACCACCAACGATATCGCGGTGATCTGGCCAAAAGATCGTGCGCCGCTGATTCTGGTCACTTACTTCACCCAGCCTCAACCTAAGGCAGAAAGCCGTCGCGATGTATTAGCGTCGGCGGCTAAAATCGTCACCGACGGTTTGTAATAGCGGAAACGGAATGGGGAAACTCATTCCGTTTTTGTTTATCGCCTTAGACGGCAAAAGTGCTGTCGCCCACCTGCGCTTGCGCATACCAGGCCATAAGCTCCGTGGTTCCTGGTTCTCCTTCCGCTGGAGCCCAGTGCGCATAGTCATCGGCAGCCACGGGTTGATAGCCACCGTGTTTTACTTCAAAAATTATGCCACCGGTATCCAGCGACAGCACGGCATGCCAGGTTCCTGCGGCCATCTCCAGCACCGTACAGGTTTCCCCCAATATCGCCCGATGGGTGACGGTACCCCGATCGTCAAAATTCAGCACCACGAAACGACCCCTTAATGGCAACAGTAGCTCGAAGGTGTGAGGGTGTCGGTGCGGGCGCACGTAGGTCCCAGGTCATATTCCTTCCGGCGTCCGGCATTTTACCGCCAGACAGCTCGGGATTCGTGATATCACCGTTCTTGCAGAATACGGTCAGAGGGAAAATACCCGCCGTGAGCATGCAGCGCTGATACGTCAGCACTATCAGTATCGTGAATTTGCCTGGCCCTGGACATTTCGCCTTACCCGTCTTTTATATACCCGGAGCTGGATAAGCAACGAACGTCCTGGCCTGCTTTTCGATCTGGCGACAGGGTGGCTTATGCAACATCGTATTATTCTCCCCGGAGCCACTACGCTGACCCGGTTGATTTCAGAGGTAAGGGAAAAGGCGACGTTGCGCCTGTGGAACAAACTGGCACTGATACCGTCAGCCGAACAGCGTTCACAGCTGGAGATGCTGCTGGGGCCAACTGATTGCAGCCGCCTGTCTTTACTGGAATCACTGAAAAAGGGCCCTGTGACCATCAGTGGTCCGGCGTTTAATGAAGCAATTGAACGCTGGAAAACTCTGAACGATTTTGGCCTGCATGCTGAAAACCTGAGTACACTCCCGGCTGTGCGCCTGAAAAATCTCGCACGTTATGCTGGTATGACTTCGGTGTTCAATATTGCCAGGATGTCACCGCAGAAAAGGATGGCGGTTCTGGTTGCCTTTGTCCTTGCATGGGAAACGCTGGCGCTGGATGATGCATTGGACGTTCTGGACGCCATGCTGGCCGTTATCATCCGTGACGCCAGAAAGATTGGGCAGAAAAAACGGCTCCGCTCGCTGAAGGATCTGGATAAATCTGCATTGGCGCTCGCCAGCGCATGTTCGTACCTGCTGAAAGAAGAAACACCGGACGAATCGATTCGTGCTGAGGTGTTCAGCTACATCCCAAGGCAAAAGCTGGCTGAAATCATCACGCTTGTCCGTGAAATTGCCCGGCCCTCAGACGATAATTTTCATGAAGAAATGGTGGAGCAGTACGGGCGCGTTCGTCGTTTCCTGCCCCATCTGCTGAATACCGTTAAATTTTCATCCGCACCTGCCGGGGTTACCACTCTGAATGCCTGTGACTACCTCAGCCGGGAGTTCAGCTCACGGCGGCAGTTTTTTGACGACGCACCAACGGAAATTATCAGTCGGTCATGGAAACGGCTGGTGATTAACAAGGAAAAACATATCACCCGCAGGGGATACACGCTCTGCTTTCTCAGTAAACTGCAGGATAGTCTGAGGCGGAGGGATGTCTACGTTACCGGCAGTAACCGGTGGGGAGATCCTCGTGCAAGATTACTACAGGGTGCTGACTGGCAGGCAAACCGGATTAAGGTTTATCGTTCTTTGGGGCACCCGACAGACCCGCAGGAAGCAATAAAATCTCTGGGTCATCAGCTTGATAGTCGTTACAGACAGGTTGCTGCACGTCTTTGCGAAAATGAGGCTGTCGAACTCGATGTTTCTGGCCCGAAGCCCCGGTTGACAATTTCTCCCCTCGCCAGTCTTGATGAGCCGGACAGTCTGAAACGACTGAGCAAAATGATCAGTGATCTACTCCCTCCGGTGGATTTAACGGAGTTGCTGCTCGAAATTAACGCCCATACCGGATTTGCTGATGAGTTTTTCCATGCTAGTGAAGCCAGTGCCAGAGTTGATGATCTGCCCGTCAGCATCAGCGCCGTGCTGATGGCTGAAGCCTGCAATATCGGTCTGGAACCACTGATCAGATCAAATGTTCCTGCACTGACCCGACACCGGCTGAACTGGACAAAAGCGAACTATCTGCGGGCTGAAACTATCACCAGCGCTAATGCCAGACTGGTTGATTTTCAGGCAACGCTGCCACTGGCACAGATATGGGGTGGAGGAGAAGTGGCATCTGCAGATGGAATGCGCTTTGTTACGCCAGTCAGAACAATCAATGCCGGACCGAACCGCAAATACTTTGGTAATAACAGAGGGATCACCTGGTACAACTTTGTGTCCGATCAGTATTCCGGCTTTCATGGCATCGTTATACCGGGGACGCTGAGGGACTCTATCTTTGTGCTGGAAGGTCTTCTGGAACAGGAGACCGGGCTGAATCCAACCGAAATTATGACCGATACAGCAGGTGCCAGCGAACTTGTCTTTGGCCTTTTCTGGCTGCTGGGATACCAGTTTTCTCCACGCCTGGCTGATGCCGGTGCTTCGGTTTTCTGGCGAATGGACCATGATGCCGACTATGGCGTGCTGAATGATATTGCCAGAGGGCAATCAGATCCCCGAAAAATAGGGCACTGTTGCAAATAGTCGGTGGTGATAAACTTATCATCCCCTTTTGCTGATGGAGCTGCACATGAACCCATTCAAAGGCCGGCATTTTCAGCGTGACATCATTCTGTGGGCCGTACGCTGGTACTGCAAATACGGCATCAGTTACCGTGAGCTGCAGG
>NZ_JBLKCZ010000051.1:0-8857 GCF_047530595.1 Enterobacter sp. 01-M-02-SI-ECC
GTCGGCGAAGGTAAGTTGATGACTCATGATGAACCCTGTTCCATGGCTCCTGATGACAAACATGATCTCATATCAGGGACTTGTTCGCACCTTCCCTAATATTTACTAGCGTTTGATAATAACGATTAAAATGAATAGGATGTCCGTTAGACTTCAATTCAATAAAAAACAAATGGTCATCAATCAACATTGCACAGTCGCATTCATAATCTTTTCGTAATGAAAGTTGCTCAGCACAAACCCCTGCATTTTTAAGCCGTTGAATAAATTGCCGCTCATGGCTTTTACCTTTATCCTGGCTTGTTATATTTTTAGCGCTGAATAAAGAAAGTAAGGAGCGAGTAGCACAACTTATAGAAACAATTGAAGGCATCAAAAAAAGGCTATCGCCATAAGAAAGTAACGGACAATCGTTTATATCAAGTGCTTTATCATCAAATGTAAAATAATCGGTGACTAATGCAGCTATAGTCCAGGAAAGTCCTCCGTTAACAAAAAATCGAACCCATTCATCACGTGTATGACTTATAACCCAATCTTTAAGCTTTAGTCCTCCCGGAACTGTTTTTTTAAAACGATTATCCACCTCCTCTTTTGCTAATTCTATTAACATTTCGTATGCATGAATCCATGAATAAATATTCACACCTCCATACTCAATATATAGATCCTCCGGTGACATATTTTCCATTTCACTAAAATAAGCGATTGAGAAAAAATCTCTTTTGTTTATCCATTCTGGAACAAGGGGTTTCATCTGCTCAATAAAATTAGGATTTTCTTTCAGGAGCTCCTGAATTTCGTAAAAGAGGCTGGTTCCACGCATAGAGAATCGCGAACGAGCTATCTCATAAGCTTTATATGCACAATGTTCATCTACAATTAAAGATGTGTTATTTAAATCTGAGTAGCTAAACTCTGCATTACAAAACCGAAAAAGGTCACTGATACGATTTAGAGAGTCAAAATCATCCCACTCTTTAAGCCAATTTCCAGTTTTTTTAACCGCTTGCTCAGAACAATCGTGCTCAAGATCCAGAATATTTAGATTTCGCAATTCTCTAAAAATATTGCCGGTATAACTAGATATTTGGTCAAAAATCATGCTAACTGATTTCATATCCTGAGGTGTAATATTTTCCGATAGAGGCAAACCATCAATTCTTATCACTACGGGGAATATATTATCTAATCGTTCACTGGGAACATTTTTAAGCAAAGAACATATAATACTCATACTTATTTCAGAGAAAATTAAAAATGCATTAAGCTTGTATTCACCTCCTAAAATTTTATAATACCGTTTTTCCATCACTCTAACTCTTCGGAAGAAATTATTATATGCCAAATGAATGGTACGACACTCATTTTCGGTCTTTAAAATAAGATCGCGATGGACAGGAAAGCGTACTAAAAGTTGATAAATACATCGGCCAAAATAAAGAATATAATCTTCTTCAGACTGTTCGGAAAAGCGATTGTAATAAAGAGATGAAATTTTAAGAAGATTTAGAGCGTGTTTAACTTCAACTTTACCAATCCATTCTTTATAGAATTCATAAAAACTTTCAGCATCATCTGCCAATTTTTTGATTGCGCGTACATCGTAATATAACATGTATTGTACCTTAATAATTAATTGCCATATAATCAGTATGTAATAAAACCACGTCAACCACAATGAATTAACTTCAGAAAATTAAACTTGATATTAATTATAATGACTATAAGTGATCTCAAGATAGAAATTGGCAATCAAGCCTGAGGTTGACAACTCCCCATGTAAACTTAGTTTTCACTTAGCAAGGGTGATATGATCAATATGCTTTTGAATTATATACAACCATGATTTATATTTTTTCTTTATTTTTTGCACTTAAGTTAGCCTGTTCTCCTTTAATACTTAATTGTATTATCACTCCGACAAAACCTGGCCTTCCATTTTGGTAACTCACGGAGAGAAATACTAACCTACTTTAAAATTGCTAGTGTAAGACTCCACAAGAATTACTACCTCTCTAAATCGGAAATTTAAAATAGTTCACTGGAGTATTAATTGTAAAATAAAGGGTAACCGGAGATATGTTTAATTAAGCTACTCATCACTCCGGCGCCCCTGAATCGAATAATTGCTAAGCCCCTTTCAACATATCAAACACCACGCGGGCAAAGCCCTTCGCCAGTTCAGGATTGGAGAGATATTGCACCATCATCTCCTGCTGGGCTTCGTTGCTATCCATGACGGCATCATCAATCGCCTTCGGGAAATCACCCAACATCGCCTGTTCGCGCGTATTGTTCGCGATCTGGGTCATTACCGCCTGGTTTTCTGAAAGCTTGTCGCGCACCGCAAAGGCATAATTGATCATGTCTTTATCGGTCAGATTATCGGTGACAAAAAGCTCGTTCAGACGAGCCAGGATATTTGAAAGAAACTCCTCTTTCTTGTCCTTTGGTTTCGCCGTTCCGACATCATTACCCGGTTTGATTTTGTATTCTTCAGCATCCTCTTGCAGCTTCAGGTGCTGTTCGTGGAGTTTTGACAGGCGGTACTCCAGTTGCTGGATTATTCTCTGATGGTGAAGGTGCCCTGGTCGGTGAACACCCTGGCTTCAAGAAAACTGCAGACTACGCCCGCCGGTGGCTGAAGGTAGGTATGGCCGAAATGCCAGGTCAGACCGTCAGCAAAATGCATCGTGGTGGGCGTGAAAGTCGCCCTCTGCTCCACCCAGCCCTCAAGCCTTTTTCCCTGGTATGTGACGGTTCCTTTTGTCAGCAGCGGGCATTTCCCCCGGTTGACGTCGATGTTTTTAATCACAACGGTGTCAGTTTTAGCTCTGACAGTGACATTGATACCCTGTATGTTCTTTTGAATATCGACCTTAATGATGTCATTTTCAGCCGCTCCGGCCGTTGAGAACAGGACTGCCAGCAGCATCATGGCAGCAGTAGCGGAATAATATTTGTTCATGGACGTTCCTTAAGACGTGACAACCACTGCGATACATCGCATTGATTTTTAATGAATAAATAACATAGTGACATGAATCCCCGTGGATTATGTAACGACGGGGCTTATCAGGTACAACGATGAATATCGATCTGTTCGATCGACGAAATCGATCGTGATGAAGTAAAAACGCTTATCGGCAGTGATGAGGATGTGTATCTAACCGAAGAAAAATCCCCAGAGTGAGCGTGCCGCGCGGGCGACAGTATGTGTAACAGCCTGTAATGCCGAACGGGCCACCAGTGGAAGAGGAGTGAGATCGATGACTTTATCGATAACCTCCACCACGGCATCGCCAAAGCTGCTGCTGGCGGTGCTGATGACGCTGGTGGTGTGATACCCATTATGCAGATGGGGAACCAGCGGGCTGCGGGCCTGCTTTGGGAGACGGGTAATCATCGTTTCCACCAGACGTGACAGGCGATAACGTCCCCGGACGGAGACCGGCAGGATTTCCTGCTCAGCGATGCCTAACTGTCGTGCCACCGCCTGCTGCTTCTGCGCAATACGTTCTGTCTGTAATGCCGAGGGCTGAGCCGATAACCAGTTCCAGCACTCAGCGGGTTCGGTTTTGTCCACCTGGTTCAGTACCCACAACACCGGCGGCAGAGGTCCGCCGTACTGTGCAAACACGTCCTGGTAAAACTGCTCTTCCGCCGCATAAGCGCGGTCATCGGCCTTAAGCACCCACAGCACCATATCCAGCTGTGGCATCAGTTCCCGGTACAGCTCGCGGTATTCGCCATCGCGGGTAACACTTTCACCCACGCCAGGTAAATCAACGAGCGTCAGGAAGTGAGTACCGAAACGTAGCCGTACTCGCTGTGGCTGACGGGTGCAGGCTTCCACTGCATTCACGGCGCAAACTTCACTGCGAAACAGCGCGTTACACAGCGAGGATTTGCCGACACCAGTTTTACCCATGATGCCAATCACCGGCTCACAGGTAACAAGTTGGTTGAGTTCCTGCAGCAAATGCTGTCGCATTGACGGCGGATAACGCCGCAGATGACGGCGAATAAGGGCATAGCCCGATAGATGCTTCATGCTGGCCTCTGAATGAA
The DNA here is from genome assembly GCF_047530595.1 of Enterobacter sp. 01-M-02-SI-ECC. NCBI lineage: Bacteria > Pseudomonadati > Pseudomonadota > Gammaproteobacteria > Enterobacterales > Enterobacteriaceae > Enterobacter > Enterobacter sp. 01-M-02-SI-ECC. Next base: position 4,075 of record NZ_JBLKCZ010000051.1, read on the forward strand.
AAAAGGCCATCCGGAATGGAAGGCCTGTTGAAGTGAAACGGGAGGGAATTCACTGAGGTGATATATAACTGAGATTTTTTAGTTTTTCTGGTTCAGCTCTTGCCAGGTTTTTTCTATCAGATATTCAATCACATCAGCCCTGTTTCGGTTAAAGCGTTTCTCCAGTTTTACCAGCGTCTTTTTTGCATTTTCAGAAATACGAATATTAACCGGAGACTTAACCGCTACTTTCTTACGGTGCTTCATATTTGCATAACGTTTGCGCAACGTATTAAGAAACAGTTGTTTTGTGTCTGGCTCTTCCTCCCAGAGATAATATAGTGCAGGAACAGCAAGGTTTTGCATCTCATGAACAAGGTTAATATTTTTAAAGTCCCGAAGGATTTTTCGATGCTGACTGAATTGCTCCATTATCCATTCAATATTTTCAGGCTCAGCGTCAGCCATCCAGGAAAAATCTTTTCTAAATCGTTTCTTATTGTAAAAATACTCATCCCTTAGTTCCGCTATAATGGCATCTTTGCGTTTAATCCGGTGAGGTAACATATCCAGGATGGATAATATTGCCAGATAACATTGTTCCGGTGTGTCAGGGACTGATGACGACATGTGCTCACCAGTAAGCCAGAAATGCCCCTTCCGTCGGTAATAATATCGGGAGTTCACTTCATTACTCTCCGTCATCCAGAATGTTACGTATTCTTTTACTAACCCTAACCAGAAATACAGGCAACCATAAGCATCCCGCCTGAGCCATGACAACTGAGATTCATCAACACTACGTTCACGGTAATTTGAGGCATACCGGAGCACTGCTCTGAGAATACGTGAGTCACCGTCATTATTTTGTATTTCACCATCAATGATACCGTTAATTTTTTCCTGAATTTGTTGCCTGTTCTTTTGCGAACTGAAAGCAAAGCGTCTGGCATCTTCTGCATGACCAAGGCGCCAGAGAAGATAAACCCCTTCCCTGACTGAATTCACTTCAATATACCTGTACATACAGCTCCCTCTGATAACAATGACTCAAAAATCATCAATAAGTATACGCTGCATATAAAAACAGAAATGTGAAACATCACAAAGAATTCAACTCAATATACATGGCGATATCAGAAGGCAACACCTCAATCACAAGTTGGATTCACTACAAAAACCAAGTGGCTTTCACTAAGTTATCACGCAGATACCTGATGAATATCATACAATTGAATATCTTTATAATTAAATTAAATCAATGAGTTAGTTTGAATATGTTCATGTTATTTATTCTTATTAAGATAATTATATCTTATTATAACTGGATTATGATGCTACAGGTTCAGTGTGAGAGCATCTAGCCTGGGTAGGGGGGCTTTACCTGCGGCGTTCGTGCTTTCATTTTTTACGCTGTCTTGCAATTATACGAAACGTTACCTTTACAGGTACCGGCACCGGCGTAGCCGTTGTGCCAATATAAGTGACCGAGGGTGGAACACACATCACTCTGCTGTCAGAGTGGTGAAGATAATATACGCTGAGGTGTAGAGGAGTAAGCACAGTGAACGACATTCTCAGAGAGTATTATCGTAAGTGGCAGGAAGGTATGCGTAGCATAACACCTGTACGGTAGCATTACTGGAATGCATGGTGATTTTAATCAGATACAGCCTGATTAAAAAACGTCGATAACAAGTTTTCTATCTACAGAAACACTTCACAAATCCATTAACCAAAGACTGACTGAAACCCTCAAAACAGATTCATTTAGGTTATTAGTGTTATTTTATTAAGAAGCGCACTGATACTCCACAGTGACATCCTTCAACGAGATATCCATCCGAAGATTTTATCTGTATACAATCAGCTTGATTAATCTTATCTCCCGTCAAACCTCGATTCTCTCATGCTAAAAAATAGTCCCAGACATTACCCTGATGACTACAAGAGCAATATCACTTCACGCTGATAATATAAGGCTGACGGTATCAGTGACAGCGTTCAGAATGGACATCCAGCGCACTCGTACCCGACTACCCGATTAAATCCACGCAGTAAAAAATAACACGCTGCTGTAATCCCATGACCACTATTCATCACGGGATAACATCATGCTTCACTATACTAAAAAAAATCACCAACCCGATAGTTCTCTACAGAACGTATTATTCAAACATCAGAACCAGCTCTTTGAATGCTATTCGAAACTCTTAATGCTTCGGGTGGATTTTGCCTATCGCCGGGAGAGTGAGTCATTTAACGCCGCTGACGTGAATCAACTGGTCGCCGATATGACCTGGCTGACGGAACAATGTACGACATTATCAGGGCTGGTGGGATATGCCTGGGTACTGGAATACGGAGAAGACCACCGTTACCACGTCCATGCTGCGTTTTATCTCAATGGTCAGCGTCACAGGAAAGTCTGGTGCTTCTGGGAGACCATTAGCGCGCTGTGGGAGGACATCACGGATGGAGAAGGCTATGCGCACCGCTGCGAGCCAAAGGGACATTACCGTGTAAGAGGCGAACGCGTGGTGAGCTTTTCCGACAGCAGAGGGCGTCAGGGTATGGCGTTTATCCTGAGCTACCTCGGTAAGCAATCCCAGCGTACAAAGCGGCGGATTTACAGAGTCAGCGCTGTCCCGGCCCCGGCAGTCAGCGGCAGGCGGCGTAAGTACAGCTAAACCCGCTGATAAAAAAATACGCCATTACCTCATCGTTTGAAGAAGTCTGCACCATTCGAATCCCTGACTTCTTCTCCCATCCACTCAAGGAGAAAAACGATGACTACACCTGGCAATCTGCTTAATGACAAATTTGTCGATATGGCGTTTATCACACAACTCACCGGCTTAACGGACAAATGGTTCTACAAGCTCATAAAAGACGGTGAATTCCCAAAGCCAATTAAGCTGGGCAGAAGCTCCCGCTGGCTTGAAAGCGAAGTGGAAGCCTGGCTACAGCAGCGCATTGCGCAGTCCCGTCAGTAATCTATCGAACACAACCGCATCTCCCACCAGATTTAACGCCACCAGTCGTATGACCTGCGCTGCTGCCCTCCCCGGGACGGCTTAGCCCTGCGCGTCATACAGCAAAGGACCAATACTATGTACGCAAAATCTTTTATCGCGCTTGATGGTAATAAGCGTCTCACGGGCGCAACCACTGCCCAGATTTACCCTTACGACCACTACTCCTGCCACCTCTGCGGCAGCCCGATGATATTCCACCCCGAATGGGGTACTAACCTCCCATGGTTTGAGCACACAAGGGAAGACCTGACGGAGAACGGACGCCACCATTGTCCGTATGTACGCCCTGAGCCTAAGGAAGCCTGGCGGGTGCGCATGCTGCGTCGCTACGTACCAGATGTCTTACCGCTGGTGCGCAAGGCCGAATGGCACTGCTCTGGCTGCAACAGCGATTATCACGGTGAGCGCTATTGCCTGACCTGCCGTACCGGTGACCACAGTACCGAACGTTGCGCAGAATGAGCCTGCGTTATCTGCCACTTGCTATCAGGATCCCATGACAGGATTTACACCATGCAATTTCGAACCATTCGTACAGCCCTTGACCATGAGGGCGAAGTCACTTACATCCGGGACCTGACTCCGCGTTCAAGGGGGCTCTGGTTCTGCCGTTCCTGCAACAATCCCCTGCGTCTGCACTGGACACATGACAGCGGCGGTTATTTCGAACATGACCTGGAAGATGCTGACGAACGCAGGTTAACGCATTGTGCGTACCGGATAATTGCCCGGGATAAACCGGTATCCGCTTTTGATCAGGCCGTGAATACGCTGATGGAACGTGATGATGTGTCCGTCACAGCACCTTCAGAAAAGGATTACTTCTGCGTACTCTGCCAGCGTGAATATTATGGTCACCGGTGTTGCCCGGAGTGCGGACAGCATATCTACAGCACAGAAATGAATGACCTTGATACCCTGACGATACCGGTTAAATTTGCGAAATAAGGGGGATATTCTCGCCGTTGGTTATGCAGAGAGAAAGCCTGACATACGGGCATTCCTGCAACAGGCGATAGCGCATTAGCCACGACTGGCAGAACTCAGCTTTACTGAACTGTAAACGCACAGTGTCGCATAACCACACCTCTTATCGATCGGCACCAACGATCAATATCGAAAAACTGATCTATCAAAACGATTATCTTTCATGCGCCCAGCTTGGTTATCCTTGTCTCTCAATGCTCGCAAAAAAAGCCTTTCATTACGGTTAGTTATATCTAGCCGAGGCTTGCTACGTCCCTTTTCCATGTACCCCGAATCACGAGGTCACAAAGGCGCAGAAAGATGAATAGATGTGCACGTTGCAACAAAAAAAGAAACGTCCTTGAAAGGTGGCTCGCACTCGATAAAGAATTCTGCGACGAGTGCTTATTTGATATCGACGAGGAGATCAGGGAAAGACGGATTATCCCGATCAGACGCCTCAAAGATGACAACGAAGGGAAATAGTTACTCGTGATGAAGAATAAGATCGACGTTAGCGTCATTATCCCTGCTTACAACGCTGCTGAGACCATCGGTAATCTGGTGAATAAAATCCTCAGCGAAACCCGCGTGGCTATTGAACTTATCATTGTCGATGACGGTTCTACTGATGAAATAGCCAACGTTCTTCGTCAAATCCATGATGACCGACTCATTCTCATCAAACAGGCCAATCAGGGATGACCTGCCCCCACGATTAGATACAACACTCAGTTAGTAACGTCGGAATCTTCATTCTCAGAATGACCCTTTCTCCAGCCCGCTGCAAATTCAGACGG
>NZ_JBLKCZ010000052.1:0-6676 GCF_047530595.1 Enterobacter sp. 01-M-02-SI-ECC
ATGATATGCCTCCCGGTAGTTTAAACGGACCAGTGAAGCTTACCATAGCGCGGACATCTGAATTGAGCCACAGGCGGACATTACTATTGAGCCATTACAATACAGGTGCGCATAACAAAGATTATGTTAAATAACCTCCATGGGTCTATTACTTCATGATTCACTGGTTCAGCTACAAAAATCAACATGTTGGGAATTTTGACATACCTCCCTTTTATTGCGTTAGGTCTATCGTACATTTACTTCACCTCATTCTGCATGTTGGGTGTATCTATGTACTCACTTTCCCAAATTGTAAGTTCAAATGGCCGACGGCGCTGGATTCTGATGGATGTAACCCTCTGTTTACCCGCACTTTATCCGTTAAGGTATGTAGTTGACCATCTGGAGTATCGCTCGCCCTCAACTCAATCAGCCTCCCTCCAGGCAATTAAGTTTTTTTATGATTTTTGGTTCATGAAGCATAGAACTACATTCTGCTATAGCTTTTATTTCTCCGGACATGACCCTGCAATCGCTATACATGAGATGGCTGACTTTTTTCAATATTTAGAAAATGGTCGGATAGTAAACTCCACACCACGATCACTGCCATTTAAACATTCTAGCAGCGTGACAAATGCCGCCAGAGTACGTGCAGTGATTAGATTCATAGGCTACCTAATCGCTACCTATATATCTCCTTACTATCGAAATGAAACACCTAAAGAATTGTCTCGTCATGCATCCCGCCTGAATACTCGTTTGCTGATATGTAAAGAGGAATTTAAAACTCTTGAAAGAAGTAATCATCGGTATTATCGCGTCATTCCGGGATTTCGCAGTATGACTGGTGATATGGTTGAAAACGTTTATCGTATAGTAGTACCAAATTCAAAACATAAAAATAACTTTCTAAACCCCTTCCCTTCTGGGTTTATCCAGTTTCGTAATTATTTGATTTTGCGGTTAATGCTCAACTATGGGCTGCGTGTCGCTGAGCTGTTATTATTAGAGTGCACATCGGTTAAAGCTAGTATAAAAGGTGATAAATTTAGCTTAATCATTAGCATGCCTAGCAACATAACTGATCCAAGAATACATGCCCCGTCATTAAAAAATGATTACTCACATCGAGTTTTGGAGCTTGACAAGCTTGATTATGAATTTCTTATGATTTATATGGGAAAAATTAGAAAATCCTCGCTGACTCACAACTTTATATTTGCATCGAGCCAAAACCCTGATAAACCGTTGTCCTATAATGCAGTGCATTTAATTTTTTCTGAGATAGATAAGGTTTTTTCACATTACTATCCTGAATGTAAGTCTATAGAACACTTTGATACTATAATAAAATTCACACCACATGTCACACGGCATACTTGGGCTTACTTAACTTTAAAAAAAATTTATCATTTGCAGAATAAAAAAATCAATAACTCTGATATTGCTTTCGTAAAAAACTCATTTTCTATGGGAGTGATGGACGAAGCGAAAGAGGCGCTTCGTTTACTTGGCGGTTGGAGTATAAAAAGTAAAATGCCTGACCTTTACGCAAAAAGGTTTATGTCTGAGCAAGCCAATGCAGTAAATATTAAGAGATTACTGCAACAACATTCTGAACTCGATTGCTTAATGAAGGGGTTGTTTGATGGGTATTAAATCTAAAATATTGTTCCATCAAAGTTCTGGGATGTATGAGCGGGATCTCTCTTCAAAAATAAAATCATTAGTTATTCCTAAAAGGATTTTTTTGAAATCCAGCAACGATTTTGATGATACGCATATTCATAATGAGGGAGATAGATGGGTTTTTTATTTTTCTGGAAGTCGGCGATATGTTAAGTTTAATCTTGATGAAATGTCAAATGCAATATTAAAATATTTTTGTTTCAAATATGCATCAACTATGTTCCCAACTTTCTTGCCAGTATTGTCACATCAGTGGGCTAAAGCGTTAAGTTACTGCCGGGAAAAAGGCGGCTTTACATTAATTATTTTGCGCAAGTATATAGAGGGCGATATTCTCGATGCCAGAGCTTTCTATTCTATATTATTTGGATTGAAGATTCTTTGTTGTGAAGAGTTCCCTGGATTTACTTTGGAAGACTATGAGGATCTTGAGTTTATACCTAGACCAAATGCGTTTAACTGGGAGATTTATCAGGACATTGACAATATTCTCGAACCTTTGGAAAAAAGCATGATAACTAAAGGTTTATTTGAGATAGCAACTGGATTGGCCAGAGGTAAAACTTATGATATTAAAGAGTTAAAACATACCGCAGTACTGGCGTTAAGTTATGCCACTGGAGCGCGTCCCGTGCAGTTGGCAAAGTTATCTGTTCGAGACTTGAGAATTGATACATGTGATACACATACTGGGCTAATTAGATATAGCATTCTACTACCTTACGTCAAACAGAGACGCCTTACGACCGAGCGTTTGCTGCTTGCTATACCTCCGGAAATTGGTGCGTTAATCAAGCATTATGTGGACAAAGCTCAGTTATTATCCCATGACAGAATGTTCGAAATGGGAGTGTCTGCCCCTGCTTTTGTCTCCCAATCTATAAGCCAAGCCATTCTAAACTTCAGTCCCCCTGAATATCAAACTGCCGTTGGTCGCGGAGAGGCCGCTCCCCCGTCAATCACATCTACTGATCTACGTCACAACGTTGGTCACTCACTTGCAATGCAGGGCGCTAGTGCAGAGGAAATTGCTCACATTCTTGGCCATTCATCTCTGGTTGTAGCAAAGCACTACATCCGTGCGACCCCAGCCTTGGCATTGATCCGCGCTAAAGCACTCGGTTCTAACCCTGTGTGGCAAAACATGGTGGCTATGATGCTTACTGGGAAACTGGTCCCTTCAAAAGAATGGGAAGGTCGACGCGTGGTTGGTATGGTTGGTGATCGATTGCACTATGAGATTGGTGGCTGTGCGAGAACCGATGATGAATGCCCCTTCTGTGAAGTCCGTTGCTGCTATGGTTGCTTATATTACCGCCCTTTCCTTGATGGCCATCACCAGGGCGTATTGAATAGCGTCTCTAAAGAAGTCGATGAGCTGATAGCAGTATCAGATAGTGTTGGTAATGCTCTCAATCCACTAATTTCTGTCCACGAGACGACGCAAATAGAAATCAAGTCAGTGATTGCCCGTTGTCATTTGCATAACGTCAGAGGTTGTGGGAAATGAAAAAAAATATAGAGAACTTTGAGACTTTTATCATAGAACAGAAAGCTTGGTTCGAAGATAATCTGGCAGCAGATTTTGCAGAATCATGGGATAGCTTTGTCTGGATATGTGGGATCAAAGGCTCCGGCTGGTTACGTGGCAATGGGGCTAATTTATTACGTTTTGATGAGGTTAACCGGCTCAAAGGGATCGATGATCGCCATACTGTCTCCGAGCCTTATCAGTTGTTCATGAAAGCGATGCTGGTACTCGTCTATCGAGGGAGAAATCGCAGTATTTCCTCTGCGGTTGCTGTCGCAACGCTGATTATTTTGAAACGATGGTACTGCGCTCTCATTAAGTTAACTGGGCAAACACATCCCATCTATCTGACTACAGATGTCGTACGTAGCGCAATGGATACTCTGAGTGCAGCTTCCCGGCCAGGTGATACCAACCTAGCCAACTACAAGGGGCGTTGTGTTAAGATTCAGAAATTAGTAAACCATCACGCCTTCACATTAGTAACATTGCAATATGTTTCCGATGATTGTTATACCAATCAGACTAATTTGACCCGGAAAGCCCGGGAAACAATCTCACTAAAAGAAAAAGACAAGCTGGATGATACTTCCACTGATGGTGAAGATACACTGATTACCATTAAAGGTTTCCTCAATATCGTGTCGTTAATCCAGCGAGTTGAAAGCGGTACTGAAAAGATTGCCCTCAATTGTCTTCTGTTACTGATCGTCACTGGATTCCGTTCTGTTGAGGCATTCAATCTCAGACAGGATGCCTTGGTCAAACGACATATAGTTAACTCTGACTTCAGCAAACGTTTGCGGAATAAAGGATTGCCAGATTATTTTCTTGGCATACGCTATGTTGGTGTTAAGGGGGCTGGCGAACGAACGCATTGGGTCGAGCCTTTAGCTGTACCTCTGGTCGAAAATATATTTAAGTCGGTGAAGTTACTAACAGCTGAGTCTCGCAAACATATCGAATATTTACGATCAAAAAAATTTTCTGATTATTTACCAAAGCCAATCAGTGATATTACCGGTGAACTCGTTGAGCTTGATGATATTGTAAAATACATGGTCCAGTCCTCATCAGAGCTTCGGGGGCGTGCAGGCTTACGTGATAAAGCTTCGAAAGCATTAGAGAAACGTGGCTTTATACCGGCAAAAGTCATCCTTAAATCAGGTAATGAAAAAGAAAAATATTTTACAAAGTCTGATCTTAGTCATTTTCTTAAAAGTGAATTCGGTGATAACAGTGCAAATACTCCCTGTACTCATGCATGGGCAGAAAATGGCAAAAGATATGAGATTAAATATGAAGAGCTATTGTTCCTTTTCCCCAAAGGATCACTGACTCTAAAGAGAGTATTGCAACTAAAAGCCACGCCACTACCACTAAATAATAACGGTCTAAACAAATTTCTAGGTAACGTTGCTGGCTATGTATCTGTTTTCAGCAAATACAGGTTGCTTGAAGATGACGGCCGCCCTACTCAGCTCCGCACGCATATCCCTCGACACAACATTAATACTTTTCTCGCAATTGCAGAGATCTCAGACCACTTACAAGCGATGTTGATGGGGCGTGTTGATATTACTCAAAATCAGCATTATCAGCACCTGGCTCTCAAGGAACGGCGAAAAGCAGCTTCTCTAACCCCTTTAGTTCCAACCGTACCGGAGCAGTCAGCATTTACTGCTGTTGACGTTGATTCACCGCTCGATATGGTAAAGCAAAGCGGTTTAATGACGTTTAATAGTACCCAAAGTCTGGAAACCAACATAAAGGCAAACCTGCATACCTTTGATGATCGTAACGATGTTGCTAGTTTCATTGAAGCGTCGTCAGGGGATGGATTATTCGAAGACATAGCCGCTGCGTTCGAGGAAATCAGTAAAAATGAAGGGCCATTACAAGCGTCTGAGATGGTACAAAGGCATGCGGTATTGCATCCATTAAAACTGGGCTCCTGCATGAGAGACGTTAACTTGTGGGGATGCCCTTATCGAATGAAGTGCCAAGCATTGAAGCCCTGTGAGCATTTCACGTTGACAGGTCGTATTGATGAATACTCAACTATTGCAGTCAAAGGTCGGGCATTAAACGAGGCTTCGCTCGCTTTTGAACAGTATATCGCGGCCCTTCCAGACAACCAGTTAATACAAGGCAATATCGAAGAAAATCTAACTCACCTGGATGCCTTAAGCGATCAATTACGCAGGCGCTCAAACTTGTTACAAGTTATCTCTGCTCAAGAGATTCTGTCTGGAGAGATAAAGGTGGAAGGTGAAATTCGTACTTTAGCTCAATTATTTGCCCTTGAGCACCATAAAAACAAAGAGGAAGAAAACTAATGCGTGGTAAAGAATTGGATACTCAGATAGAGCATGAACTCCAGTTGATGTTGATTGAAGGGTTTGATAAATCGCCTATTTCAGCTAAAAACTTACATGCCAGACTTAAATCAAAAGGAATCATTAATGGTGGCTTAAGTACATTAAGTAACATTGAACGAAGGCGTCTTATTGCAGCCTATGTCGATCAACAACTATCGCCTCTGAATCTTCGTCCCAAAGAAAAACAGCAGTATGTGAACCGTAAGACTCGGCAGGCCTTGCTTGGTCGTAATCAGCAGTTACAGGAAGAGAATAAAGAGCTTCGCGAACAACTAGCACAGAATACCTTGTCATTGATTGAAATTGTCAAATCGGTAAAAATCAATACGGTTATACCGGTAGAAAGCCTTCTTGCTCCGCATTTGATCATGGAATTACACAAAAGGAAAAAAGATCAATGATAGATATAGCGGTATATTCGCACTACGAACTCATGAATAAACACCTTGCTCTATTCGAAAGATGAGCATTGCAACTTTCAACGCCCACTCATTAGAGTCCATTTTCTCAGAGGGCGTCTACTACTGTAATGCCCTGCTTGGTTTATTGCACTGCACTTTTGTTACCTTCAAAAAGTTTAGCAGGCGTTTGTACAACATCATTTTTTGTCAGCAGTGTTGTCACCTGAAGACGTTTTAAGTGCTTCGATAAGTTTACTTCGCTCTTCCTCTGTCATTCGGGATATGAGTAATGCAAGTTCTGCTGTCGTCTGATCATCACAAAAAAAGTAGTTCAACGGCACGTTTAACTCTGCCGCCATCCGTCGAAGCGTATCAATGTCGGGGACATGGCGCCCTTTCTCATAGTGATTCATACGACTACTAGCCGATGCGGGATCAAAGCCAATAAGTAGCCCCAGAGAGCGCTGTGATAGTCCCGCCCTGCATCTCGCTTCTTTAAGTCGTTCTGGTATCGGGTTTTTTTCTGACACTGAATCATCTTCATCGGCCTCGGATGCTTAGATTTTCTAAGTATCTGTCATTGTTGTATACTTAGCAATCCTAAGTTAACAGCCTTTTTTTAGTGATATGAATAGTAGAGTAACCAACCCTGAGTCGTACATATTTTCTGCAATCATCTATATTGGCAA
>NZ_JBLKCZ010000053.1:0-6385 GCF_047530595.1 Enterobacter sp. 01-M-02-SI-ECC
AGGCGCGGGAATAAAATCCCATTCAGACGCCGGATAGATTCAAGCAAGCCAACTTGTCGTCAAAATCGGTGTTGCAAAAACGGGAGTGACCATAGATTCGTTTTCTGAGACGACCCCTATCTGTTCAACCGCCGGGCGAACGGCATCGATGAAATCTGGTACATCTGCCCGGACAGGCCGACGCTCGTCCGGGTGCAACGGGCAATTTTGGCGGTGGATGAAATCGTGAACCCACAGACCGGCGAGGCCCGAAAAACGGCAGAGCTGGACCGGGAACGGCTGTTTGCCTGCTTCAAATTCATGGTCATGGTCTGAGGTTAATCATTCATTTATGAGGTGTTTTATGACAAACCGGATTGCGGTTGTGGGCCGGGAGGCCCTGCTTATGGTCGGGGCGATGGCCGGAGGGCTGTGTGTGCTGGCCGCGCATCTGCTGAAATTGTTCTGGCGCGTGCTGCCGGTGTTTCTGCTGCTCTACGGGTTCGTGCAGTTTCTGGCGAGGAACCCGGCGATCCGTGACTGGTTGTTCCTGCATTTCGGGCAGGGAGGCACGGCGGCGATCCTGATCGGTGGTACCCTTCTTTGCCTGCGTCGTCTGATGAAATGACGGCAGACAGCACCGGCCGCGTCGGTGCTGTTATTCCTCCCCGAGCTGGTCCCGCATTGCCAGCCAGAGCGTTTCCGCGTCCTCGTGCAGCCGTTCGCACATGTCGGCCGCGGTATCCATATCCAGTTCGTTCAGCTTTTCCAGCAACAGCAGCGACTGATCCCTGATGAATTTTGCCATGTTGAGGGCGGTTTTTTCCTGTTTCGTCATGTTTCTTTCCTTCCGGGCATGGTGTGCGCCTGTCGGGTATACTGTCTCAAAAATAGCGGGGTGAGACAATGGCGTGGGTGACGGTGAGACAGGCCACGGAACTGACGGGAAAAGCCCGAAGTTCCCTGTATCGGGATATGGCTAAAGGCCGCGTATCATACCGGACGGAGGCTGATGGTGGTCGTGTCGTAGATACCAGCGAGCTTATCCGGGTGTACGGTGAGTTAAGACTGATTGAGACTCATGATCGGGACGGGTTGAGACTGCCGGATGAGACTGAAAAAACGGTATCAGAGGCGCTGATTGCGGAGATAAAAGCGCTGCGGGAAGAGGTGGCCGGGCTGCGGCAGGAAATGCAGGCCATGAGACTACTGGAACACAAAACGGAGACAGCAGAGACACCGCGCCGGTGGTGGCAATGGGGGAAGCGCTGACGCGCTGCGCTTGTCCAACCGGCGACGGCCACGCAATGAATTGCGCCCCCGTCACCCGTTATCAGCGGACGGAGTGGGGATTCTGGCGCTGGCCGACTACGGCCAGAACCCGGATTTTCTGCGCCGGGTCATTCACATCATAGAGGACATGCTGTCCCATCAGGCTTATCCGGCGAACGTCCTCGCCATAGCGTGAGTCCACTTCGTAGAGACGCGGAAAGTCTGCCAGCTTGTCTGCGGCCGCAAGAACGCGATCGGTGACGTTCCGCGCATCCCACAGAGATGAATTTTCCGCGATGTAGTCAAACAGTGCCGTTACGTCCTCGATGGCTCCCTGCTTCCATTCCACGTCATACGGCATCACGCAGTTCCTGATAGCGACCATGCAGCCGCTGGCGGAGTTGTTCCGTGGTCATGCCCGGGCGTGTATCAGCGCGGGCTGCAGTCACTTTGGCGCGAACCTGATCTTCATACTCGGCCTGTGCCAGTTCTTCGTTAGCCAGGCGCTGCAACAGTGCTGCCTTGTCCGGGCCACCTTCCGGCAGTATGCGGGGCAGACTTTCGGCCAGTTCCCGCAAGAAGTTGGCGTTTTCGTAGTGTGTGGTATTGCTCATTACAGAGCCTCCGGGGTTGATGCGTCGACATGAAGGAGTTTAGCAGGGACACTCCCTGAAAAATATGCTGAATCCGGTACGCGAAGCGTTACTTCCTTGTACTGGCTGTTCTCTGTTATTCGTGCTGTCTTGCAGGCTTACTGCGGGTTGCTGTCTTTTTTTTCTCGCTGCCTGAGTCCCTCAGCAAAACCGACCATCCAGCCTAATGGATCATGCTGCGCAGCCCCTGACAACAGCGCGTCAGATTCCAGTCCGGCTTGTCGTCCTGCCTCTCTGACATCTTCTCGTACCCATACCGCAATTTGCTTATAACCCGCCTCGCGCATACGTGCTTTATAGGCTGCCTGGCCGCGTGCATTCTTGATCAGATACTTGCGGTTGCTAGTGATATCGCGTGTCTTGTTGTTTGAACCGGTCATTAATTCCTCAGGCATTACAGAGTTGTCGTACACACAGAAAACATTACTAGTAATTATGATTGTTGTGAGTATTCCAGGGAGAAAATGAGAGATTTCCCGCGCAAAAGGGCGCTTTTTGGCGGTTTCAGGTGGTAAACGCACTGAAACGGGCCGCCATGCAGTCCGGTGCATAGCCATTCATGCCATCAGAATTCATCAGGCAAGTTTTGCGGGGTTTTCGCCGGGTAAGCTGTGGTTTTCACCGGCTTCGCGCTGAAATCGCCCTGAGCGCGTTTTAGCGGTGCGTACAATGAAGCCTTTATGTTAAATAGGGGCTTTTGTTGTCCGGAAAAGGCTGAGCAAAAATACGATAAACAGTGTCATACCGGTAACCAGCATGACATAGCCGGCTGTTGGGTTATAAGTCAGACAGAAGGCTGTGCAGGCACTGGGGGCGTGTATGCGAAAAAGCCCGGCAAAACACAGACTGGCCGAGAGTCCGTAAAATAACGATCCTGCGATAACGGTCAGCATAATTCTAAACATTGTCCCTTTGTCCCTTTGACCCTAATCATCCTCATCTTTTTTCTAATATGCCCCTTAAAATCAGGATGTTGATTGTTTTGTATGCAAGAAATGGACTAAAGAAATTTGTTTGTGATCCCATTCTCGTTTCTGCATATGAACAAAAAAGCCCCGCACATGGGCGGGGCTGAATGCTGCGAGTCTGCGACGGTGACTTATCCCGGAAGCGTCCAGTCAGGTCGTTCAAAATGGCAGGTATAGCCGTCGGGATTATGCTGCAGGTAATCCTGATGCTCTGGCTCTGCAGACCAGAACTCACCGGCCTGCTCTACTTCTGTCACCACGACTCCGGGCCAGACTCCTGAATCATCTATTTCACGGATAAGCTGGTTTGCCTGCTGCTTTTGCTCCTCTGTGGTGAAAAAGATGGCTGAGCGGTAGCTTGAGCCGACGTCATTACCCTGACGAAGTATTGTTGTAGGGTTGTGAATACTAAAGAAATATTCCAGTAGTTTTCGGTAGCTCAGTTTATCCGGGGAATACACCACCTTCACCGCCTCCGCATGTCCTGGGTGGTGCTGGTATGTCGGGTTATCATTACGTCCGCCGGTATAGCCCACTTCGGTGCTGACCACGCCATTGAGTTTGCGGATCAGCTCCTGGACACCCCAGAAACAACCACCGGCAAGGATTGCCACATCAGTTTTCATGCTTATCTCCTTTCTCAAACAGGGGAAGAAATTCACCGTATCCTTCTGTTTCCAGAGCGCCTTTCGGGATAAAACGCAGTGAAGCCGAGTTAATGCAGTAACGTAATCCACCGGTATCCTGTGGCCCGTCAGGGAAGACGTGTCCCAGATGGCTGTCACCGTGACGGGAACGCACTTCAGTACGCACCATGCCATGACTGAGGTCGCTCAGGTTGTGGACGTTGTTTTCCACTGGTTTGCTGAATGCCGGCCAGCCACAGCCCGAATCAAATTTGTCCTTCGACGAGAACAGTGGCTCACCGGAGACGATATCCACGTACAGTCCGTCCTCAAAGTGGTCGTCATATTCTCCGGTAAACGGGCGCTCAGTGGCGCTTTTCTGGGTGACGCTGAACTGCAGTTCCGTCAGTGCCTGAATGGTCTGTGGGTCTTTTTTATACGGTTTGTTCATATCGCTCTCCTGACAAATCTCACTCACCGGGACGGGTCCTGCTCATGAATAAGATCCAGATAGTGTTTTTCAAAGTCCGGGTTGGCGGGGAGCGACTTATTTTCCAGGTAGCGCTCTAAAAAGTAGCGGGGAGTGATCCCCGCCCGAAAGGCGGCTTCCATGCCTCTCACCATGAACCCGGGAGTGGTGTCATATTTGCTGGCCAGAAATATCAGGCTGCTGCGTAATTCAGGGTCACCCCATGGCTGACAATGCGTCAGACGAGCGGGGTTTGTGCACGGCGCTGAGTTGCTTCGCCCTCCGGTTAATCAGTGTCCGTCGCAGGTCATGACGCAACAGCACCAGTCCAGCCCCAATCAGAAGAACATCCTTGATAATGAAGCTGTCAATGCGACCCAGCTGCGGCAGAAGGCTCAGGGTGACGATGCCGGTGCCTGCCACCATCAGGGCGCCTGCTGCACCCACTGCCGGCCGGAAAAATCCGGCAATCAGGGCCAGAAGGGTGATATTTTCCACCACGCCGAGTGCGTAGCTGAGCCCCTGAACGCCGAGAGCCGGATACAGCGCACCGAGCCAGGTGCCTGGCAGCAGGTGGTGAAGGGCATTGGCCTCGAAGGCAAACCATTTGTAGGTGCCAAACAGGGCGAAGATGAAAATCACTGACAGCCGCAGAACCATAATGTCCAGGCCTGACGTTTTACGAAGTAACCGGCGCAGTTGTGTCTCGACGTTATTTTTCATGGTGTGTGTCCTTTTATTTTCGTTTTGTGTTTATGCAAACAGCGTGGCGCGGGCATGAACGAAACGGGCCTGCTCAAGCTCAGAAATCAGATAAGCGGCAGCGCCATGTTCAAGGGCTTCGCGGATAACCTCCCGCTCCAGCTCATCCACGGAAGACACCCAGCCAACAGAGAGTGTACGGACCGGTACCAGAGCTGCTTTTTCTTCCTCAGTAAGATCGGATTTGATGATGACCGGTCCATGGGCTTTACGGGTGAAGACAGCGATAACGTCGTTGATAAGTGCTTTCATAATGATGCCCCCTGCATGTCTGTTTTATTGTGTTGTCGTGTTGTTAATATTTATTCTACCTACCAGTAGATAGATTGGCAAGGGGTAACTGGAAATTAAACGCAAGGAAAGTCTTAATGTCTTCTGAGGCCCCCGGAATACAGGCGTTGTCAGCGGTGATTTTTTTGAGTGCTGGCTGCCCCGGTTAAACCGGGGCAGCCACAGGCGTGGCTTTACGGGCGGGAGAGTAGCTGAATAAGCGCGCTCATGGTGCGGGAACAGGCATCATGAGGAGGGATCCGATTGAGCATCAGGGCCCCTTTAATGGCGCTGCCGATGATAATGGCCACGTCAGCCGGCTCAGCAGTAAAAGCCAGTTCACCGCTTTCACGACCCGAAACCAGCACACTGGTCAGGATGCGCAGGTCGGTTTGTGCCAGTCGTGAGGTGGCTTTCTGAAGAGGTTCTTCAAACAGGGCGCTGTCGGACAGCATGGCGTGAATGCCACACATCTGGCCGCTGTCGGCGCATTTGAGAAATGCGTCCATATAACCCTGCAGACGGGCTTTACCCGGTGGCAGCTGTAACAGGGCAGCTTCCAGTTTCAGCAGGCTGGCCTCCTTGTATTCACAATAGGCAAGCCCGAGGTCGGTTTTGGTCTGAAAATGGTAATGGATACTGGCCTTCCGTATTCCCAGACCGTCAGCGAGATCAGCATAGCTGAAGCCCTGGTAGCCGTTCTGCTGGATAAGGGTATCAGTCAGTTCAATCAGACTGTCATGGGTGGACATAATGTTCTCCTGGCACCTGCGGGTGCCTGTTATTCAGACACAACTGCGCCCGGAAACCAGAAGGGTTCCGGGCGCAGTTGCGAGGGTAACGGGTATTCAACGATACAGGACAGCGGTACCGGAAAGTTTATTCATACCGGTGGCACTGGTGATGCGGTAGTGTGTGGCCCCGGCATCAGCGGCTTTCATATCCAGTGAGGCCACCAGGTCATCCAGGGTGGTGAAGCCACCGGAAGAGACCACCCCAATTTTTTGCAGCGATGCTGCTTCGCTGCGGGAAACCATTTGCGGGCTGGCGGCATAGCTCAGTGCGCTGGCGGACAGGGCGATGATGGCAAGGGTGGTTTTGATGATGTTTTTCATGATGACGCTCCTGATGTTCTGTTGTGTGTTTTTGTTTGTGTGTCGTGTTGTTAAAATCAAATCTACCAACCAGTAGATAGGTTGGCAAGTGTTAATTGGGGTCCGCTTGGAAAACGGAATCTATGGTCACTCCCGTTTTTGCAACACCGATTTTGACGACAAGTTGGCTTGCTTGGGGTCGGTTCCGGCTGAGGGCGAAATGACACCCTAAGCTTTCGGTTCCTTGGGCCAAAGATATTCGCCAGTCAGTAGAATGTGCGCCCAGCCCAAT
>NZ_JBLKCZ010000054.1:0-6324 GCF_047530595.1 Enterobacter sp. 01-M-02-SI-ECC
ATCCCCTGGGCGAAATGCGCCTGGTAAGCAGAGTTTTTGAAATGTAAGGCCTTTGAATAAGACAAAAGGCTGCCTCATCGCTAACTTTGCAACAGTGCCCAAAAAATTAACTACCTGAGGAAAATTGATCCTTTTGTGTTTGAAGAACTGTTGCTGGAAGGATTTGAAGCGCATGGCTTCAGAACCATCAGAAACAAACGCTATACCGGCGATGGAGGCATTGACGGCCAGGTAATAATAGGAAAATATCGCTATCTTATTCAGGCTAAACGCTATCGCGGCCATATTGCTTTACAGCACGTACAGGAGTTCGAGAAGTTGCTTAAACGTCATAACTGTCGCGGTCTGTTTTGCCATACCGGGAAAACCGGCGCAGGTTCAAAATCTGTCAGTATTGCCAGTGAACGGATGGAGATTATCAGCGGCCAGCGCCTGATAGATTTGCTCACGCCCGGCAGCTCCTTCACTATCGCAACCGCCCCGCAGACGATGATGAAGCGTACCGCAGCAACACTAGAAACGAGCACCATTGTTAAAGATGCCGGTAAAGAAAATCGATACCATGAGAGTTAATTAAATGAAGTCAGTAACTATAGAAGCAAAAACATTTGCTGAAATGTTAGGAATAACAGAAGGTGAGTTAATCTTTGCCATTAAGAAAACTGGCACATTCAAAAACAAGACCATCCCACAACCTCATGAGCCACATAAATCAAATAATAGATTTTTATATTCAGACGTAATGAGGTTTATAGAATCACTAAAAGACAAAGAGAACCGGTAATGACTCCAACTTACTGATAGTGTTTTATGTTCAGATAATGCCCGATGACCTTGTCATGCAGCTCCACCGATTTTGAGAACGACAGTGACTTCCGTCCCAGCCTTGCCAGATGTTGTCTCAGATTCAGGTTATGTCGCTCAATGCGCTGAGTGTAACGCTTGCTGATAACGTGCAGCTTTCCCTTCAGGCGGGGTTCATACAGCGGCCAGCCATCCGTCATCCATACCACGACCTCAAAGGCCGACAGCAGGCCCAGAAGACGCTCCAGCGTGGCCAACGTGCGTTACCTAACAATAAACCTGTTTAAATATCCAGATAAAAACATTCAATCTGGGTCAAATGAGTGATACAGTTTCACCCATAAGACCCAATGGAGGCAATATGTCTGAATTTGAATTACTGGCGCAGGATCTGCTTGAGAAAGCAGAAGCGGAAGAACAACTGCGACAGGAAAATGATAAAAAGCTGCTCGGGCAGGTGCTGGAAATCTATGACCAGAAGTACGTGGCTGAACTGCTTAGAAAAGTTGGTAAAAATGAGTGGAGTCGCGAGACTCTTAATCGCTGGATTAATGGTAAGTGCTCACCTAAGACGCTGACGTTAGCCGAAGAGGAACTTCTACGAAAAATGCTTCCGGAAGCGCCTGCACATCACCCTGACTATGCCTTCCGGTTTATTGACCTGTTTGCTGGGATTGGAGGTATACGGAAGGGCTTCGAAACCATCGGTGGCCAGTGCGTTTTTACCAGTGAATGGAATAAAGAGGCTGTGCGCACATATAAAGCTAACTGGTTTAACGATGCTCAGGAACACACTTTCAATCTCGATATTCGTGAAGTCACGCTCAGTGATAAACCTGAAGTACCTGAAAACGATGCCTATGCTTACATTAATGAGCATGTGCCGGATCATGATGTACTTCTAGCAGGTTTCCCCTGTCAACCGTTTAGCCTTGCGGGCGTAAGCAAGAAAAACTCGCTCGGGCGCGCGCATGGTTTCGAATGTGAGGCTCAGGGAACGCTTTTCTTCGATGTGGCGCGTATTATCCGCGCAAAAAAACCTGCCATCTTTGTTCTTGAAAACGTTAAAAACCTGAAGAGCCATGACAAGGGTAAAACCTTTAAAGTCATCATGGATACCCTCGACGAACTGGGCTATGAAGTTGCGGATGCAGCTGAGATGGGCAAAAACGATCCTAAAGTTATCGACGGAAAGCACTTTTTACCTCAGCACCGAGAACGTATCGTTTTGGTCGGTTTCCGCCGTGATCTGAACATTCACCAGGGCTTTACCCTGCGCGATATTAGTCGTTTTTATCCGGAACAGCGTCCGTCATTTGGCGAACTGCTGGAACCCGTGGTTGACAGCAAATATATACTGACGCCGAAACTCTGGGAGTATCTCTATAACTACGCCAAAAAGCACGCAGCTAAGGGTAACGGATTCGGTTTTGGCCTCGTTAATCCTGAAAATAAAGAAAGCATTGCCCGTACGCTTTCTGCTCGCTATCACAAAGACGGGTCTGAAATTCTGATAGACCGTGGCTGGGATATGGCCACAGGTGAAACAGACTTCGCGAACGAAGAAAATCAGGCGCATCGGCCCCGCAGGCTGACTCCGCGAGAGTGCGCGCGCCTTATGGGTTTTGAAAAAGTAGATGGCAGGCCTTTTCGCATTCCTGTGTCAGACACTCAGTCGTACAGGCAGTTCGGTAACTCCGTAGTGGTGCCCGTGTTTGAAGCCGTAGCCAAACTGCTTGAACCTTATATCCTGAAAGCGGTTAATGCCGATTCGTGCAAGGTTGAACGAATCTGATCGCTCCTCCCGGTATTTATGCCGGGAGATAATCTATGGAATATCTGCGTAAAGCCCTGTCAGCTCAGCAATAAACGCACCTAGCGTCATTAGCTCAGCTCTCACCGCCTCCGGGTATTTTTTGTGCAGAGATGATGGCACGACCAATCTGACACCCGACTCCCGCATCTCCCGATATTGAGCCAGAGAAACTCCCTCCTGGAGTGTAAACAGATGCACCTGATGAATTTTATCGGCCTCATTCAGTATCTGACGCCAGCGATCCTTACAGGTAGTCTTGACTGCCAGCATGCGCAGATTTTCTACGGGAAACTCAGTATCGTGGTAAGCCCCTGCGGAAGGGAAAAGGAAATCGGGTTTTTTATTACCTTCTGTGATGGCCTGCGTCGCAAAGTGTCGCAGGCCGTGCTCAATGAATAGATGCTCCAGGTGCAGTTCCAGCGACTTCCCGGCTCTGGATTTACGGCGATTGCTGACAGAATTGGCCAGCGCAATAAATTCATCCACAGAGCCAAATCCTTTCCGGATGATATCCAGAACATGCAGTTCCTCAACCAATAGAAATATGTCGTACTCCACGCGCCGGCGGTCAAGAAGTTGCTCATCCGGATCAAGGGAATTTTTCACATAATGGCTGGCTGCATACTGAATAATTTCACTTCCCGACGGAAAGCGCAGGTGCCAGTCTTCAGGTAGAATATATTTATGATTTACTGGCGCTTGCTGTAGAGATAGTCCGCCTAGAATCTGTCCTGCGGGGCCGGATATAAGCGCTCCGGGTATAACTTCACCAATAGCGGTCTCAATGACGTCCTCTTCATCAGTGCTGGCGCATACCCAAATATTTACTTCCTTACAGTCCCCCCCTTGCTCATCAAGCTTGAAAGCCAGGAGCGTCAGAGCCCCTGTATTTTCAGGATCCTGAAGTGGGCTGCCTCTACCCCAGCGGGTAATCCTTTTTTCATTCCGGGTTTTACCAAAATGACGGCTGTTATAATAAATTGCCCTGGCTTCGCTGTCAGGGCAATCATGCGATGACACATGTGCGGTGAGAAAAACCGAAGGGTTCAGTTCACGGGTATGGTTGATAGACGGAAAGAGTTTTTCAACGATACCTGAAGGGATATAAAGCCCTACCTGGTGACCACCTGTTGCGCCGGTATCGTTGGCGGAAAGGCGTTTGATGTAGACGAAGTAATTCTCACATGCGATCTCAAGTAGCCAGTTGTGGAAAACCGACATAAGCATCCCCTGTTACCCTGAAACTCTACTCACCATTTTTTCATGATTATATACAAACAGTGTCATTTTCAGAAGACGACTGCACCAGTTGATTGGGCGTAATGGCTGTTGTGCAGCCAGCTCCTGACAGTTCAATATCAGAAGTGATCTGCACCAATCTCGACTATGCTCAATACTCGTGTGCACCAAAGCGAGGTGAGCATGGCGACGGAGGCTCTGTTGCAAAGATTGGCGGCAGTCAGAGGTAGGCTGTCGCTCTGCGCCGATCAGGCGGCTGCTGCGAAATGGTGGTTGAGCATGCCCATGGCCTCCGTCAGCGCCGAGGGCCCAATGCCAAAAGCTCTCTCCACAAGGCGCACCTCGCCCCTGATGCCGGGCTGCAGGCACCAGGGGCGAGCCTGTCCTTTGCGCAGGGCTCGCATGACTTCGAATCCCTTGATCGTGGCATAGGCCGTGGGGATCGATTTGAAACCGCGCACCGGCTTGATCAGTATCTTGAGCTTTCCGTGATCGGCCTCGATCACGTTATTGAGATACTTCACCTGCCGGTGGGCCGTCTCCCGGTCCAGCTTTCCTTCGCGCTTCAATTCGGTGATCGCTGCACCATAGCTCGGCGCTTTGTCGGTATTGAGCGTGGCAGGCTTTTCCCAGTGCTTCAGGCCTCGCAGGGCCTTGCCCAGGAACCGCTTCGCTGCCTTGGCGCTGCGGGTCGGCGACAGGTAGAAATCGATCGTGTCGCCCCGCTTGTCGACTGCCCGGTACAGGTAGGTCCACTTGCCCCGCACCTTGACGTAGGTTTCATCCAGGCGCCAGCTCGGATCAAAGCCACGCCGCCAGAACCAGCGCAGCCGCTTCTCCATCTCCGGGGCGTAGCACTGGACCCAGCGATAGATCGTCGTATGGTCGACCGAAATGCCGCGTTCCGCCAGCATTTCCTCAAGGTCGCGATAGCTGATCGGATAGCGACAATACCAGCGCACCGCCCACAGGATCACATCACCCTGGAAATGGCGCCACTTGAAATCCGTCATCGTTCCGTCCGTCCAATCTCCGCCAAGCATGCTCAAGCTTCACGATTTTTGCAACAGAGCCCACACGAGTATTGAGCATAGTCGAGATTGGTGCAGATCACTTCTGATATTGAACTGTCAGGAGCTGGCTGCACAACAGCCATTACGCCCAATCAACTGGTGCAGTCGTCTTCTGAAAATGACAATCGTGCCACCGGCTCCAGGTCTTATCGAACAGCTCAGACACATGGTCCAAATGCTGGTCGATCCGTTCGGCCAGTTTTTCGATGGCCTCTTGCTTGAGCTTGTCACTTTCCCTGAACTCGATGTTCAAGGCCCTGGCCACCTGGTTGAGGTTCCGGCCGATAGCTCCAAGCTGCCGGCACGATTCCCGTACGGTGTTCACTTCTTCATCAGTGAGGACCGGCATCCGGTTCAACGACCGCAGTCATTTCTGTACCTAAACAGTCCTGCGAATATGTGAGTTTTGACCTAATGAGCCACAAAAACTCATTTTCGCCCACGATAATTTTTCTACTTCCTTTCTTTGGAATGCTCATTTCAATATTCACATAACGTCGCTATCAATCGCGGAAAAGGCGTAGTGCGCGAAGCGAACGAAGCTTTTTGCCGTCGATTGCATAGCTTTGTTAACCCTTTTTCCAAATTTGATAGCAATAGTTAATGTTTGAAGTAAAGTGTTGCTCAAAAACAACTTCGAAGGTATTTGGAATACTCGGGAAGAAAACATCCCCCTCTGGCTCGATGTCGATCGTCGATAAGTGGAGCGTAGAGGCCATGGGTAATGTTTCTCGGTAAATTTCTCCGCCACCAGACACTATAACGTGACCGGTGAATTCAGCTAGCCTGTCCATGGCCTCTTCGATTGACTGAAATACAACTACATTGTCATCATTTGATGTCCAACCTGAGCGGGTAACGACCGCGTATTTCCTATTGGGGAGTGCGCCCATAGATTCAAACGTCTTGCGACCCACCAGAAGCCACTGATTGTAGGTCAATGCTTTAAAAAGTAGCTGCTCCCCTTTCGCGGACCAGGGTATGTCTGGACCGCAACCAATCACGCCGTTTTTCGCTTTCGCAGCCATCAATGATACTTTCAAGGTTCTCATCCTGGGTTAACTTTGTTTTAGGGCGACTGCCCTGCTGCGTAACATCGTTGCTGCTCCATAACATCAAACATCGACCCACGGCGTAACGCGCTTGCTGCTTGGATGCCCGAGGCATAGACTGTACAAAAAAACAGTCATAACAAGCCATGAAAACCGCCACTGCGCCGTTACCACCGCTGCGTTCGGTCAAGGTTCTGGACCAGTTGCGTGAGCGCATACGCTACTTGCATTACAGTTTACGAACCGAACAGGCTTATGTCCACTGGGTTCGTGCCTTCATCCGTTTCCACGGTGTGCGTCACCCGGCAACCTTGGGCAGCAGCGAAGTCGAGGCATTTCT
>NZ_JBLKCZ010000055.1:0-5955 GCF_047530595.1 Enterobacter sp. 01-M-02-SI-ECC
ACCGTCTGAATTTGCAGCGGGCTGGAGAAAGGGTCATTCTGAGAATGAAGATTCCGACGTTACTAACTGAGTGTTGTATCTAATCGTGGGGGCAGGTCAATTTGTATTTAGCCGGTCGTGGTTCACGGCTGGATTTTGGCTTAGAAGAAGAACTCAGACCAGAAAGCAATTCTGCTGGATCAATGCCATCCTCAAGGAGTTGCTGACGAAAAGCTTCGAGCTTGGCCTGTCGTTCTTCCTTATCTTTCAGAAATGTAACTTCTTCTTGCCGACGATCTTCAACCACCGTAGTCAGTTTCTCCAGCATTTCTTCAAGATTTTCAAGAGAAAACTCACGAGACCGAGCGCGAAGTGTACGAATGTTGTTTAATATTTTAAGAGACTCACTCATTTTTTATCCTTCCTGGTGATGTTTAGATACATTAACTTCTTAATGTGTTTCACAATAAAATGCAAGGATTTATATTGGAAATACAAAGAAAAGCATCCTGTAAAAGATGCTTTTGATAAATTATCATAATCACCTTAACATGAGTAAAGAGACATGCCGTCATCCTAATAGTTGGTTAATGACAAGAATGAATATAAATTTCATTCGTCATTCCAAGTTAATATATTCGCTGTTATTTCATTTTTATTTATATAAATCTCACCCCAAGGCACAATCAATATACTTAAAAAAAAACCATCAAACAATAGTCAAAAAGCTCAATTGTAAAATAATTTTAATGAATGTCATCGACCTTTTTACAAATTATCCACATCAGAAATGAAAATATTTTTCAATACACCTAAGAATTATGGGTGTCATTTTTCAATCCGATAGTTTCATTACATCTGAGACTTTCATTTGCTTCAAATGGCTATTTTTGTTCATGAAGTAAAGGAATTGTCGTATAAAGTCAGTTGTGCAGGATTTAAGGGCCAAAGGCCTGTCGGTATCTTTGATTTGGCTGGACTGCCTCATTTCGCTTTCTTCGTCATCATCTGTATATAGTAGTCTGGATAACCTGTCGTCAGAAACACGGATTTTTTTAACGGCTGCCCACACCAAGATATCTAACATAGGTATTACTCGATAACTGATGAGTTTCTTGATAGTTCCGTATCCAAAACGAACAGATTCCAATGGGTTTTCATCAATACCCTTAATTTTACGCCATTGCGGTAATGCAGCTTTAAGCGACTCTGCAATCTCTTCGTCTGTGCCACTTGCCAAATCAATCTCGATCATGACTGTTCGTGTAAACTGATCTGGCATAATGTCTGAAAGTGATTCCTCTCGAAGCTCTGCGTTTATAGAATAATTGTTACCTTCATGCCAAACAAAACCTCCGCGTTGCATAGCAATAATGCTCGTTTCAGCAAGGCGATCAAGAGTTGTTAGAAAAAAATGGGGGGGCTGAAAAAGTTTGTTGGCAGGAGTCATGTATCCAAGTTGCCCTTCTGGAATCAAAAAAGGGTTACCGGTGAAAATCTTTGAGAAGTAACCCATAAGAGTTCTGCTCTCAAACTCTTCCCGGTACTCCTTAAAGAACAGATTCCGGGCCCATAACTCGTGATAGAAGTGTATCAATGAGAGATCTTCAAACTTGCGATAGTTATCTATGTTAAGCCAAGCTTTGATTTCTTTTGTA
The DNA here is from genome assembly GCF_047530595.1 of Enterobacter sp. 01-M-02-SI-ECC. NCBI lineage: Bacteria > Pseudomonadati > Pseudomonadota > Gammaproteobacteria > Enterobacterales > Enterobacteriaceae > Enterobacter > Enterobacter sp. 01-M-02-SI-ECC. The sequence goes on from NZ_JBLKCZ010000055.1 coordinate 1,638, forward strand.
TGCTCTAGTGACCAGTTGTTCAAAATCCATTCTCCACCTATGCTGGTACTGCCCTACGGGTACAATTCAGTTATGCTTAAAAACTACCGTATACACTAATCGGTGGAAAGCAGATCCTGCTTACGCAGTTCAACTCCAGTTGGTAGCTGAACTGAGGATTTGTTATCTTTTGATACAATTTGCCAATCAGCTAATCGTGAGAACTCATACCATTAAGATTTATGGTTCCTTTTTAGAACCACCAATAGAATATAAATAAAAAATTAATATAAAAATCAATGGTTTGAATACCCAATCACAGGGACGCCAGCCCAAAATTCTCCATCGGTGATTACCAGAGTCATCCGATGAAGTCCTAAGAGCCCGCACGGCGCAAGCCCTGCGGGCTTTTTTGCGCCCCATTCCAACAGTTCCATCCATCCCTTTGACAAACATCAACCCCCTTCCCCCTTCTCCTGTGCAAAATTACCCACACCACCCAGCGCTACGGAATAGCCGCTCAACCCGGAAGGAACCCCATCATGTACAGACCCATAACCGTCATTATCTTTATTCTCCTGACCCTCGCAGCCCTCGCGGAAATAGGCGTTTTATCCTTTGGATAATCCTCAGGCGAAATATCCCTCATCAGGGCACATTGATCTCATTACAGTTTTTTCCTAAAGCCATCCCGCTTCGCCTGTGCCATGCTAAATCACGCTCATAACCGATAACGTTAAATGAGGATATTATGAAAAAAACAATTATCGCATTATCTGCCGTTCTGCTGGCTTCCCCAGTATTTGCTGCGACCACACATGCAACTGACGATACCGTCGCTGCGGCGAACGCAAACGCCAACGAGGCGAAGCAAAAACTGCACGAAGAGCAGAACAAAGGTGAAGAGCTGAAGCTGAAACAGAAGCATGCTGCGGAAGGTAAAAGCGAGAGCCTGGGCAGCAAGGTCAGCGAAGATTCCCAGAAAGCCTGGCATAAAACCAAAGAAGGCACCGAGAAAGGGTGGGATGCCACCAAAGAAGGCGCTGAGAAAGGCTGGAACAAAACCAAAGAAGGTGCCAGCGAGCTGGAAAAGAAAGTCACTGAGTAATTCCTTCGAAAGGCCGCGCAAGCGGCCTTTTTTATTCCCTCCCGCCCTGCTCCCTGAAGGCTAAACTTGTCTCAGGAGGGCACCGTCATGAGCCACAAAGACACCGCACCAGAAACCCAGGGCGTTACCGTTGAAATACTCTCCATTGTCGATTTGGGCCCGGAGATCGCAGGCATGGACGGGCGTCGGCTTCGCATGCGCAGGGTGACGCTCGCCCCCGGCGCGGTCTTTGGTCCGGTGCACGATCATATCGATCGCCCCGGTACTGTTTTTATCCTTGAGGGGACCATCACCGATCATCGTAACGGTATCGCCACCGATTACGGTCCCGGCGTCGGCTGGCCGGAAGACCATAATACGGTCCACTGGATGGAAAACCGGGGCCCGGTTACCGCCGTCGAAATCTCGGTGGATATCGTTAAAACAGCCTGACGCATAAAAGCCGAATAGATCCCGGGGGTGACGCGTTTACTCCCTGCCCCCCTAAAAGAGATCCTGAGATGCTGCGACGCCTGGTAATAGTGCTTGTTTTGGTTTGTCCGTGGGCGATGGCTGCCCCGAAGAGCTACATTATCGACACCGATAACACCGATATTCGGCTATCGTGGCGCGCCTTCGGCGGTATCCTCTCCTGGGCGACGTTCAGCGGCGTGACGGGCGCCGTGACGCTCAACCCGGAAAATGACGTCGACGACCATATTCACGTCACCATTCCCGTAGCGACTCTCGTAGCCTCAAACAAGCTGCTCACCTGGCAGCTGAAAAGCGACATGTTTTTTGAATCCGAGCGCTACCCGACTATCGAGTTCATCAGCTCTCGCGTGGTCGCCCAGGGCAACGGGCGGTTCAGGGTGTTCGGCACGCTAACCGTACGTAACATTGCCCGCCCGGTGATCCTGGAGGCCGTCGTGAAAGACCCACACACGCAGGCCCTCACGCTGGTTGCCACGACGGCGATCTCGCGCGCGTCCTACGGGATGGATAAGTTTGCGCTGGTCGTGGACGATCGTATTGCCATCGCGATTGCGATTAAGACAAACGACGTGCCGTCATCCTGAGATGAGCCGCTGTAGCTGCTCCGCGTTTCCCCGCAGGTGAGACGGCGGGTTGCGGCCAATCAGGACAAACTGGTAGCCCGCCTCCTGCCACCACGCCAGGTTCATGCCGTGCCGCTGCTCCTGGCGCAGAGCGGCCATCGTCTTCTCATCTACAGGAGAGATACAGAGCGCCATCGGGCCGTAGTCGGCGTTGATCCAGGCAATCTGCGCGATCGAGGTGGTTTCATAGCGCAGCATTCGCACCATTTTCAGCTCTGCTCCCTGCAGGACAAGCTGCGACATGCGCAGCTTGATGCCGATGTCCTGCGCGGCCCGTTCCAGCCCGCGCAGCAGGACCGGCGTTGCGCTGTCCATATCCAGCAGCGTCTCGACGCTGTACAGGGACATATATTGCGCTTCGAGGTCGCGAATATGGGCATTCTCATCCGCTGGCGCGGAAGCGGGCCGAAGCAGATAGCCCAGCCCGGATCCGACCATCAAAAAGCTGACCGATGCGGCAATCAGCGCCCGCCTGCTGACGCCAGCCGGCGTGGAGGATTGTGGATCGGGAAGCGCCGCCAGACGCGCCTGCATTGTCTCCAGAGGTGCCTCATCCAGCAGGGGGGCAAACGCCCCGGCGAAATCCTGGCTGCTTTTCATCAGTTCGGCGGTTCGCCCGGAGAGGCGTTCGTCCCTTTTCAACTGTTCTTCAAATTGCTGCGCGTCGGCGCGGCACATCTCGCCATCTATCCATGCCACGATAGCGTCGTCGTTATAGGGCGGTGCAAAACGGTGCGAGTTCAAGAGCGTTTCTCCTTTACCGGAGGCAGTGCGTCAGCGGACCTGGCAAGCCGAGCCCGCGCCGTCGCCAGCCGGCTCATTACGGTACCGATAGGCACCGCCAGGGTCTCCGCCGCCTCCTGGTAGGTAAAGCCTTCGACATAAACCAAAAATACCGCGTTGCGCTGGGCTTCAGGCAGCGCGTTAACGCGCTGCATCACCTTCATGTAATGCAGGCGCGTCTCATCCTGTTCGCGGGTATCCGGCGCCAGAAGCTCGTCGCTGGCCACAAATCCCTGCCCCTGACGCACGTGTCGGGCCCGAAGCTCAGAGATCCAGATAGAGTGAAGTATCGAGAACAGCCACCTGTCGATGCGCGTGCCCGGCGTATACTGGCTGCTCCGTTCAAGTGCACGCACGCAGGTGGACTGAACCAGCTCTTCGGCGATATCCCTGTTTCGCGACAGCACCAGCCCATAGCGCCAGAGACGCGGCAGGTGTGCGGCTAACTGTTGACGAACCTCACTGGTAGCGATGTCTTTTCCCTCCACGAGAAAATCAGGATTCCGGATGTCCGTTGATAGCGGCCTGCAGGTCACGGTACTCCTCGCAGGACTGGCCACAAATACCGGCAATCACCTTCAGCTGTTCTTTCGCGAGGTCAGGACGTCCTTTTACCATCCACGCTTCACCGAGATATTCCCGGGCTTTGGCATAATCCGGTGCGATAGCCAGCGCGCGCTGGTAGTAACCAATCCCTTCGTCCGTGCGGCCAAGCTTGCGCGTGGCGAACCCGCGATAGTTCCACGCTTCAGCCGTATTGCCATTTTTCAGCGAATCAAGCAGGTTGAGCGCCGCCTGGTACTCGCCTTTCTTCGCGAGATGGTACGCATAGTTGGTTTTGTCCTGGTCGCTGAGGCTGCTGCTCTTGTCCGGCACGCATTTCTGGGTGGCGCTGTCATACACCTGTCCGGAAGGACAATCGGGCGTTTTGCTCTCGGTACTATTATTGCCCATTGCCAGCGCCAGGGGGGACAGCAGGGAAAAAATCAGCATCGGGATCAAACGGAACGAGGACGTGTTCATATAAAGCTCCAGGGTAAGTAGGAAGTGACGTCAGTAAACGCCCGACTGACGCTTTTTATTCATTCTCCCCGTAATTTTTTTGTTGTCGCAAAATCATGCTGATGTCGTAGCCCCAATGGGAATGAATCAGGTTATTTTACCCTTTCCTTAACGCTATTATTTTCGCGCGATAGCAGAATTTTAACCCCGCATAAGAATATATTTTATTGTACAAGTGATATAATATATCTTATATCAAAAACGTTACCCTAACTTAAATGCATATTAAGCGCACTTAAACAATACCGTTTTACATTATATTAAAAATGTCTCCTACCAATTATCATAC
>NZ_JBLKCZ010000056.1:0-5772 GCF_047530595.1 Enterobacter sp. 01-M-02-SI-ECC
TTAAAGCGACGGCATCAGCCGGCGCGGTGAAGGCGTTCCGGACGGCACGGCCGGAGAAGCCGCAGCCTTTGACCTTCGCCATCAGACCCTAGCGTCAGCCCGAAACCCGAAGGGGTTCGGCGGAGCCCGGCGGGTGCGCAGCAGCCGCCCTGGCGGAGTGGGGCTCGACGACCGGACAGCAGTGCTGGCCGGGAGCCGAAGGGGGCCATCGCCCTGCCCTGTTTTCGGGTTATGGCCACGGAGCTGCAGCGGAGAAAGATAACCAGCAGGACGACGGATATGACGCCCGGGATGAAGAACACAGGGAAAACCAGGCTGAAGCCAGGTACAGGCAGGTAACTCATGGCGCTCTGACTTCAGCAAAATCAGGCAGGAAGGGCAGGCGTTTTGACAAGACGGAGGGAGCCGAGGGGCAGCGCCGGAGGCGCGTCCCCCTTCCCCCGTTCCCCGCAGGGGAACAGACCTTCCGGGTTGTTCATGCATGCGACTGCACCCTTCGGGATGGAAAAAGGGGCTACCGGTAAACCGGCAACCCCTTCATAAAGGCGCTTCAGGCATGTCGTGGCAACTCAGCTCCTGAAAAGGCGGGGTTTCCCCCGCCTTCAGGTAGCTTACTTACCGGATTCGTAGGCCAGAACGGCAGCGACCTCCCGCTCTCCGTCCTTCAACCGGATTTCGCAGAGCGATTTTCGGGTGAGGAATGTGAATATTAAGAGTGTTAAACACACGATTAATACGCACCAGATAACAGTACTTCGCGGCAGTTTCATAGCTGACTTCTCCTTGCCTTTCGGCAGGTAAGCGGCCATACTGTTGTTGATCAGACATGCAGTGGGCCTCGGGTTAATTGAAAAATTACTCGGGGCTTTCTGCTTTCTGCCACACAACACGGTAACAAACCACCTTCACGTCATGAGGCAAAAAGCCTCAAGCGCCACGTCGATTATACCGGGCAGGTGCTATTTCTTACCAGGTATATCCACGCTTTATGCTGCTTATCGCCTGAAATATCTCAGGTATCCCCATCCCGCGATCACTACGCCCGTGACCAGCGCAAGATTAGGCAGAATCACGTCCCCCGCACTTACAAATACGGAATCAGAATTACCTTGCCCCCAGAATGCCAGCTTGTACCCGACGCCCCAGACAAAGAAGATAATCCCGGCACTCAGAACGCCGTATTTCATTACGCCGAGCAGGACTTTATCGAACCAGCCTGGCGTATCACGCCATGTGATGACCATCGCTAACATACTGCAAATGAACAGACCAGCATAATAACCTGTCGTGCCTTCCCATTCTGGGGCAGCATGCCTGACGATTAAAAAGAACAGCGTATACAATAATATAACGATTAAAAAGTACCTCATATTCCCGCTTTCCTTGTATTTGGCCATCTGAGCCGTCAGACAGCATTGTATCTGATTCATCGGGTGGACTTGCCATTGAAATATGTCGGACGTGCAGCCAGCTCACGCTCGATTAACTCATCGGCAAACAAAGGGGCAACACGATTGATCCGTGCCTGCATGTTGCGCCTTCTCACCGCTGCTTTTCGTTCATCGCTCCAGCGCTGGAGCTGTTTCTGACCGAGAAAATCCACGCATACAGCGTAACCTGAGCCAGCAACCCAGCGTGCCATCACCTCCTCAGGTGCCGCCTGCCCTGCCTCCACGACAACTGAAACCAGCTCCAGTGGACCTGGGCAGGGCTTGTGCGGCAACTTCCAGCGCAGGGAATAGCGCCACTTCATACACCGCTCCGGTCAGCCAGCTTATTTGGCACCTGCCAGCGTTCAGCGACACGAACATGCTCAGGTGTTTCCCGGACAATAAACGGGATTTCATACATCACTGTATACAGTGGCTCGCCGCTGATGCGAAGCCAGTCAAGTTCCTTCAGCGACGCGAACCGCGACTGCCAGCGCCAGAACGGTCCGGCAAGCTCTGCCGCGTCAAACTCGTCGCTCCACCGGGTGTACCAGGTGCAGACGGTTTCCGGTGACTGAAAATTCAGGTCGATTTTTGCCTGCTCCAGCAGGTTCTGGCGCAGTTTCCAGCGCTGTTCGTACTCACGAGACTGGCGGCGCAGCTGGCGCGTGGTCTTAATGCCGGACCTGTGCAGCCGTCGACCCGTGCGGGTGTGCATGACTTCAGGAAACAGTTCGGCCTGTACGTCAATCGTGAGCGGCAGCGGGCAGGCTTCGCCACTGGTGGCGATCATCGTGTTAAGTGCCTCCTCGACCTGTTTCAGGTTTGAATGACGGTTATTTGGCACCCAGTGCAGGCCGGGTATTTTATTGGCCACCGTGGCGTTGAGACGTCCGCTACCCGTGAGAAGGCGCAGAAAGGTACGGACATACGGCATGGCGGGCAGCCGTGCGCCGCGTTCGCGGGCAGACTCAACATGGCTGATAGCCTGTATTGCAGCCTGACGGGCGGGCTTCAGGGAAACGAGCGCGTGTGAGGACGGGATCATGCTGTCACCTCCACATTCATCAACTTCACCACGGTGCTGGCAGTGCAGTTAAAGCGGCGCATACCTGCCAGCTGCGCGACCATCTGGTTTATCCGATCAGGCTGGAGCGTGTCGCTCTGGTAAAGGGTACGCACCACGTCACCGCCGGAGGACAGCAGCACCAGAAGCCAGTACGGCGAGACTTCGCCGGGGCTGCACACGCACAGATGCCAGTCATCACTGCCGTCCGCGCTGAAGCGGCACTGGACGGGGAAGAAGCCGCCGAACTCGCTGCGGAACTCGGCGCAGACGCGCCATCCTTCAGGTGTCGACAGGAGGCCGGTCACGGCATCGCTGAGGGCGCGGCGCGCGTCCTCGCCCTGATGACGGATAAACTCCAGGTCGGATGCGGTCAGGGTGTTGATTCGGTTCAGGTCATATTGCATGGTCATGTCTGTTCCCGCCGCCCGAAGGCGGCGGCCTCCGGTATTAAGCAGCGTGGTCAGTGGTATCTGCGTCGGTTTCGGTGGCTTCTTCAGCCCCAGCGGCTGGCGCTGTGCGCACCATCCAGTCAGGCAGCCAGCCCTGAGCATTCAGATCCTGTTCGGCGGCCTTTGCCGCATCGCGGCGCTTGAGCTTCACAATCTCTCCGGCGCGGGTACTCAGTCCGGCTTCTTCATAGGCTTTGCCAATCTGGGAGATCGTGAGCTTACCGAAGTAGCTCTCAGCATCCGGCTGCCACCATTTGCGCAGGTCAAAGTCCAGCGCCGCTTCCAGCCCGTCCAGTTCGCTTTTCTGCGTATGGTTGTACATACGCTCCTGAATACCGTTGATACCGTGTGCCGCACAGAATCCCAGCAGGGTGTTTATCTGCTCTGCTGACCATGACAGCAGCCAGGTGAAATCGAGATGCCAGTTTTCTGGCAGCGTTGCCTGAAGCGCTTTTTTCTGTGCATTGAGCGCCGTCAGCGCCTTCCCTTCGTCACCGGATGGAGCCAGTGATGCAAGGTGATACTGATTCGAGGACACGGAGGCTTTCAGCGGTTGGCTGCGCTTGGCTGCGCTTGCCGTGGGTGCGTTCAAAGAGCGCAAGACACAGCGTCCACGTCAGGAGCGCCACCGATACGTCAGGACGACCCGCCAGTTCGGCCTGAACGGCGAGAGTACGTTCGGCTGACATGGCCTTAACCAGCGTTGCCGGATAGGCGTCTGCGGGAATGTCAGGCGTGGTGTATCTGATCACGTTCTTTTCACGTTCCTGACGCGCCTGTTCTTCAGCTGCCCGGTCTTCGTCGGTCAGCTTGCGGATACCTGGCTGAACCCGAAAATTGTTACCATCCCATGACACCCAGATACCGTGGGCGGCGCGAAATTCCGGCGTGGCTTCGCGGTACTCCGCCTCGCAGTAAATGTCATCGATCTGCTGCTGAAGCTCGTATTCGTCATCGCAGGTTTCAGTGGCGTCCCTTTGTTCTTCCAGCTCGCTGACGCGCTTCTGTTCTTCTTCCGTCAGGACAGCTTTCGGCATGGCAAAACGGTAAAGTTCACCGTCCTCACCGCTGAAGCTGAGTTCCGTCATACGATACTCAGCCCAGCCCCAGCCCTGCTCCTGCTTAACGCGGGCGGCGAGCACGGTGAGCTTGCCAGCCAGCAGAGATTTCACCAGCGCCGCATCGGCAAAGGTGCTGTCCTTGTCGCTGAACAGGTCGGCGGTCAGCGTACCGCCAGCGGCGGTATAGGCTTCCTCGCCCACATACTCAAACATCGGGTGACTGATGGCCATCTTGTCGTCGGTCACCATTTTGCGCAGGGTCTGTACGGCAGGATCGCGCCACTTTTCAACAGCCTCTTTCCAGACCTGCTCCTGACGCTCATGGGTATCAGCAAGTGTCAGGACTTCACACTGTTCAAGAGAGATTTCATCCCGCGCCAGCGCATCCAGCAGGGAGGGGGCAAGATTCGCCAGCTTCAGGCAGCGCTGAACGTGGCGCGGGTGATAACCCATCAGTGCGCCGATCTGAGAAGCCGTTTTACCTTCCTGCTGAAGGGTACGAAAACCGATAATCTGCTCGGCGGGATGCATGTTTTTACGTCGACCATTCTCGATCATCGAGGCCGCCACCGCCATCTCCACGGGCAGGACTTTCACCGGAACAAACGGTGTGTCTGCATCGAGCACACCGCGCATAACCAGAATGCCTGTGCCTCTGCGGCGACCTTCCCCGCCGACAATGCCGATCGTACCGTCCGGCAGTTCTGCACCGATCAGGTTCTGGAGGATGCCCATTGCCTGAATGCTGTCTGCCATCTCTTCCACTTCCCGATCGGTATGCGGAATGATGCGCGTGTTTAAGCCAGTGTGTGACAGGCGGGAGTACGGGAAGATTTGTACGGGCGTATCAGCGAGCAGCTGGACGAGCTTCTGCTCGGTAGACTGCGCGATTTTTTCCGCAGATTTTGTCTGACGGGTGGTCTTGGCTGTCTTTTTTGCCGTAGTATTGGTGGCGACCATGATTTTTACCTCTCAGTGATAGTTGTGGTTAGCCGTGGCCGGAGGGCTATCCGGTCACGGCACTCGATTAATCAGTGATGCGTTTCGGATGTGCTGCCAGTGCAGCAAAGGACGGATAGCCATCAAGAACCTGCATCATGACTTTTGCCCCTTCCAGCATCGCTTTATCCGTTACGCTGCCGCTGTTTTCACATACGTTGATCGTTGCCACGATCCCCGATTTCACATCTGAAAAACGCTCATACATGCGGTTGCTGTACAGGACGCGTTTCCCTCCTGCCATCACCTGCCAGTTGTTGCAGTCGTTAAAACGTGTGTCCACGTTGTCAAACTCGACCACGTGGGTGTCGCTGGCCTGAATGCGCAGCAGCTTCACGATTTCGGTGCTCTGCCCGACCTTACGGGTCGCCGGACGGGTGTTAAGGTTCTGCATGTTTCCTCCTTCTCTGGGTTAAGGCCGGACATCCGGCCTACGGTTAAAGCTGCACGTATTGCAGGTTGCGTTTCAGTTCCAAAAGAAAATCCGGTTCAAACGACCAGGCGTGCCAGTTAAGCGTTCCGTTGGTGCGGATCTCCACCTGAACGTCGCCGTACCGGGACACATCGGACAGAGTGACGGTGACCCCCGCTTTCAGCGAAGTGGCCTGAGCCACCCACTCCCGTGCGACAGAAACAGGGTTTTGTTCTTCCCCCATCTTCCTGGAAGATTCTTGAGCGGCGGTTTTGACGTTGACGTTTCGTGTGTGCATCCTGGTTTTCTCCTGTGGTGATGGTTGTCCATCTCCCTGGTGAGTTCTCTCGCG
>NZ_JBLKCZ010000057.1:0-5629 GCF_047530595.1 Enterobacter sp. 01-M-02-SI-ECC
ATAGTGCGCTGGGATATCACTCTCCGAGAGAATACCGGCGGCAGCGGGCATCGTTAACTTAAGATACAAAAGCTGTCCGGAAATGGCGGGTCAAGATCAGAAAGTGGTACTTTGTCACTGGTATGATGTGACGGGTGATTCATATACTGCTGAAGATCTTACAGGGAATATGCCTCATGACGCATTTAAATTCCTTCAGTATAGGCTGGATAATATCGAGCAGGCTGAGGCATTTATCAAATACAGAAACCGTAATTATCAGTCCCGAGAAAATTCAGATTGGCCCGAACCGCCTGAAGGTGTAAAGCGTTACGTCATCAGAGCCCGAAGCTAAGTGAGCAACATTAAGCTAAAAGTTCAGTATGGAAATAAATAAATCATACTGAACAATAAATATAACTTTATGCATAACACTATGACGGTATCTTATTAGCAGGTGCTTCGGAAAAAAGTAACTTTCCAAAGGTAAGTAAGCGCAGCGGGAGATATGCTAACATGAATACATCACGGGGACAGTGCTGGATACTGGCCAATCCATAATTTGCATATGATTAAAATGTACTTAGATGTTGCAATACTGATGAATTGTGTTAAAAGATAGCCGTCGTTACCTAAGTTAAATTTTATGAAGTATGGTACTGTTATGGCTAAGAAAAATTTATACTCGGAAGAGATTGTGATTGCCAAAAAGCAACTCAATCAGCTATCCACGCTTAAAGATAAAGTCAGCCTGCTAACGCGTCAGTGGGAAGGTGATATTGGCAAAAATCTGCCTGGTTACACTGAGCTATATGCTCACGTGGAAAGAATTGAAAGACAGATTCATGAACAAATTGGTAGCTGGAAGAAAAGTCCTACAATGTAAGATTACGGCGATCCATTCTGAAGCGGTGTATTTGGTTCAAGAATGCATAAATAACATTCCTTTATAACTCAATTACCCGCTTTTAAATCTCTTTATTTTCAATCCCGCTCATCCATTTGAGGAACTTTGCGCGGAAGTTCAGCGGCATCATAAACTGTATGGGACAGTAAGAATTGCACTGACATTAACTGGTACAAAATGCAGGGCTATTGAATCCCTTCAGTGTACGCAAGCCTCACGTGTTCATCTACTGTAGCTTGGTTGCCGGGGATATATCGCGGAAAGTCCGACACGTCATTGGCATTTTTGACAATGAAAGAAGGGTATCCAAACTGCTCGGCAGCAATATCGATATAAAAAGTCATTCCTCCAGCACTCAGCTCACACCAGTAGTGGCCATGTCCTCCATACTCATTGAAAAGACCTCCATTATCTGTACCATTCCCGCCGCGTATACTTGCGACCATGCCTCTGAGTCGTGCAAATTTACAAACCAATATACATGCGAACATGCATGTTCCGGTTGTGTCACTTGTTCCAATTTCCTTAAGGTTCTCTTTTAAGGACTTATGGGCTTCTTCTGCAAGCTCCAGGATTGGCGTAAGAACTAAAATAGATGTCTTGTCAGTCACGAATAATGTCTCCGGTAAACAGAACAATGGTAAGGCTAGAATCCCGTTTAAAATAATTTTAGTATCAGGTAACAAGTACCTTGAACAAAGCACTTGATTCACACAGATCAATAAAAACCTTTCGAATAAGGAAAATACGAAAATTTGTGAAAGTACATTATCGAGTTTTAACATGAATCTATTCTGAGTCGCAAGGGTTTTCAGTTCGGACAGAAGGCTTCTAAAATTTCATGAAGTCGTCCAACCATCTTTAACTACTAGGTAACAAACCATAATTATTGATTTCATGAAAATAATTAAACTCAGAAATTGTGTTGTTGAGGTTATTAGAGATGGATATAGGATGTGGTATATTTGTTTGGAAATAAAAACAAAGGTTAGAACTCAGCTTTCGTACAATCTAGTTCAATCAAATTATGACGCTTAGGAGTATAAATGAGCATTAACGACAAAGATTTTAGTTCTTTAACAGTAGAGCAATATGGCTGGAATTTGGGGGTTTTTAATCATTCAACCCCATTTACATCACACTTTATTTATGTCTACGATTGTTATAAACAGTATGTTGGATTGATTTCCATTTCACAGGAGGATTTTAACACCACTAAAATTTCCACATCGTTAAGCATTCATATGTGTGTGGCAAAGCTAGGTAAAATCCTTAAGAAAATGTCAAATAAAAAGGCTTTGTCACAAACGGAAGAAACTGAATTGGCCCCTCTTATTATTAATTATGTAAAGCAAACGATGACTTTTAGGCAATGGGTAAGTCAATCAGAATTAAATCAACGCATGCATTTTCTAATTAATATCTACGGTTCTAAAGATGATAAAAAAGGGGAGGTGGTTCTACGACCATTAATTTCGAATCCAGATGCCTTAATTTTAACACCGACGGAAGTCATTGAATTGAACACGCAAGTTATTAAAGCTGATCGTATGCGACATCCGGAATGGTTCCGTTAAGCAGATTTACCGCATTCACCATTGGAACCTTCGCCAGTAAGAGCTCGATGGTAAAATTACAATCTGAGATGGTTCAAAACGGCTATAGAGTTTTGAACCTCAAACGGGAATATTTTCACATTCATCCTTTGAAAGAAAGTCGTGGCTAAAAGAACTGAAGTAACCCTATCAAAGCCAATTTTCCTAACGACCGGAGTTATCTACTATTTACCGGATAACATTATTTCATTTGTCCTGTCGAATACCATGCCAACGTAGATTCCGGGATGCAGATTTTTGAGGCGAATCCATCGGTAATTAAATCGAGCAGATTTGGGGCTAGTAGATTACACGGTGCTGGCCTCAGTGGTTCATAATGATGCTTCGGGTAATGAAGGCTGCTGAAAATGCCATGGGGCGCCCCTGAGGCTTTATCTGGGCCACAGAAAAGGTTAATCCACATCCGGAGGCGGTAGTCCACCGTGAAGCCGTCGATTTGCAACCATAAGTGGGGGGAGAGCACAAAATCACATCCCTTAACGGTAACTTTCCCAAGGAAGCGAAGATGTGGGATCTTAGCCTCCATCAAGGCATGGCTGAGCATTAAAGTATGCCCATCGCATTCCAGCTTTGCACTGTCTACCGCTAAAAAGGCATCATTAAGGTCAGAGAGATGTATAGGTGTGTTATTCACTGTTACCATTGTGTCTCTCAATTTTTATCCTTTGTCCTGAGATTTGCTATAGTTAAGTTAATATAAACGACTTTATCCGCAAATATTCCGCCAGACTCTCGCAAGCTAAAGCGTATGGTTTGATGATGGGTGCTGTGCATCATTTCAAGTTTAATATTTCTGTTTTCTTTTTGGTAGTCTTCAAGCGCTGATTCAGTGTGTTTACGAATATTCACAAATTTATGGTCAAAGCAGAATAACACCAGATATAGGTCAGGCGGAACGATAAATGACTGAGCAACAGAGTCTGAATACTTTGTATAAAGTTGAAATATTCCTTTTGTTATTACAGATTTTATTGGCACTTCGGTGGAATGTTCTTGTATTAACTTGGATTCGATAATGCAAACTCTCACACCTGAAGAGAAAATAGAAATATCACTTCGCCCGTTTGCGATCTGATCTTCCTGGACCACCATAAACTTTTTAAGTTCAAGGCTTGCTTTCAACCAGGTTAATAATGATGCTGTAAGGTTATTTTCATAAAACAGAATGTCGTTTTTCACACGATACAAATTACTGTTGCTGGTAATGTTCTGAATGCCAGTGAAAATAGTATTAGGCAGAAGGTCGATTGTCTTGCTTTTAACATCGTAATTATTAAATGAATCAGCTAATACACCTAGTTTAAAAGCGAGCGTCCGTATTTTTTCTGTATTTCCAAACTCAAGATGATTGGCTTGATGTTTAAGTGATCTGATTTTATTATATATATATTGTGTGTTTCTTTCACTTAATCTGACCTGCATAAAACTCTGGCGCATGTATTCTTCAAAAAGGTTCTGGAGCTCAAACAATTCTTCAATAATAGAGGTTAACTTATTTTTAGGTTCAAAGAACATTGAGTCTTTATTTTTAATGTTTGAAGCCAGTGAAATGATTTCATAAAGAGCATCGGTAAGCAGATGAAGTGGTTCAACTGTTTTTATAATGCCTTTTTCATTCCTATAAATCATAATGTAAGGCTGGTGACGTGAAAATAAATCCTGCAAGACATCTTGTGACACTGGCGTTGTAATGAAGAAAATAAGTCCCGGCTTAAGATCTTTGTTTTTCAAATGTTCTAATTTATCAATAAGTAATACTTTCCTAATCCCGTTCGCTAGAATTAGTCCGAATTCAGTTCGATAAAGATTCCAATTTCGCTTTGTTGATGTAATAAGGGATAAATCATAATTAATATTTACGAGGTTTTCATTGATTGTCGTAATTAAGTTATGAATGTAATTGTTGTGATAAGTGGCATAACTCATAATGCCAAACTTACTTTTGAGTTCGTTGATGTGTTCGACAAGTGTTTTCAAGTACGTATAAGTTGTGCTTTGAGGAACTTTTTGGAAATTGTAAGATGACCACTCTTTAGCTATATCATAGATAAAATCGCATTCTTGTGATTCAAGGAACTTAACCAAGCGATTTCTGGAACTTTTATTGCTGTTAAATTCTTCTTCAAATCTTTCGAGCTTTCTGCAAAAAATATGAACCGACAGGCAATGGCGACGTTCCTGCTCTAATAATTGATCATCCAGGAAAATCTCAGTATTTTTGTTACGACTGAAGATAGATATGGGGGCCATTTCCATTAGTTCTAACGCATTGAAATCATAAAATCTGCTCATTTATTTCGCCTGCATAGTAATTTTAATCACTAAAAGCTATTAAGCTTTTTCCTTTTTTAAACATACGAAAGCCTTTAGAAACACGATTTATACTAACGGGGCATCTAAATTCGTGATCTGTTCAATGTATTCAAAAGAGTATTGAACGCCTCATATGATATTTTCGCTCTGAAAGCGATTCCCCTAGCTTCATTAAGAGCCTTTCTTCCGGAAGCAGATTCAGGCGATTTAAGGTACTTTAAAAGTAACTTTTCAATCTCTATAGTTTTGTCATTCTGAAGTAACTGAGAGGCCATGATGGCTCCGAGCCTAAATTGAAGCTGAATATTCACTTCTTTGTGAAACTCCAGGTGCTGACGGTGGCGGTCAGCCAGCTGGCTTCCACGGACCCTGGCACGATACAAACGCATATAGTCGGCCATTTCGGCGGTATGGCGTTGACGATACCGGTTCTTGGCTGCATTGACTACATTGCGGTTATTCAATTTATACAACCGGTTTTCGCCAGCTACGCACTGGCGGCAGCGAGTCTTATGGCCATCCTTACTTTTACGGTCAATTCCGAAGTCTAACAAGCTCTTCAGAGTCTTGCATTTTCGGCACAGCTTACTTTCAACGAGTTCAGTCATGGGTATATTATGAATTGAAGTACTTCCCGAAAGTATACCCAATTCGACTATCCATTACAATTAAACGTTTTTGGGTTAACATAATCCTGATTATGCGCACTAACATGTGTAATGGCTCAATAGTAATGTCCGCCTGTGGCTCAATTCAGATGTCCGCGCTATGGTAAGCTTCACTGGTCCGTTTAAACTACCGGGAGGCATATCAT
>NZ_JBLKCZ010000058.1:0-5508 GCF_047530595.1 Enterobacter sp. 01-M-02-SI-ECC
TTTTTCTCCTGCCACATGAAGCACTTCACTGACACCCTCATCCGTGCCAACATAGTAAGCCAGTATACACTCCGCTAGCGCTCGTGACTGGTTCAGGGCTGCGCCCCGAAACCCGCCAACAGCCTGACGCGCCTGCGGCTTGTCCAACCCCGCGCCGACCGGGAAAGGCTTTCCCGCCCGTCCCGGCGTTATCAGGAGGCCGGTTTGTCAGAGAAACGGAGCAAGATGCTCACCATGTGGGTGACGGAGGACGAGCACCGGCGGCTGCTCGAGCGCTGTGACGGCAGGCAGCTGGCGGCGTGGATGCGGCAGATCTGCCTGGACGAAAAGCCGGCACGTTCCGGAAAGCTCCCCTCACTCTCGCCGGCGCTGCTGCGCCAGCTTGCCGGCATGGGCAATAACCTGAACCAGATAGCCCGCCGTGTTAACGCCGGCGGCGGCACCGGCCATGACAGGGTACAGATTGTGGCGGCGCTGATGGCCATCGATGCCGGCCTTGAGCGGCTGCGGCACGCCGTTCTTGAGAAAGGAA
The DNA here is from genome assembly GCF_047530595.1 of Enterobacter sp. 01-M-02-SI-ECC. Taxonomy (NCBI): domain Bacteria; kingdom Pseudomonadati; phylum Pseudomonadota; class Gammaproteobacteria; order Enterobacterales; family Enterobacteriaceae; genus Enterobacter; species Enterobacter sp. 01-M-02-SI-ECC. Next base: position 533 of record NZ_JBLKCZ010000058.1, read on the forward strand.
CGGACGATGATCGTTAAATTTCATCCGCGCGGCCGCGGCGGTGGCGCCGGGCCGGTGGACTATCTGCTGGGTAAAGACCGGCAGCGTGAAGGCGCCACCGTCCTGCAGGGGAAGCCGGAAGAAGTCCGGGAGCTGATTGACGCGTCGCCTTACGTTAAGAAATACACCTCCGGCGTCCTGTCGTTTGCGGAGGCCGATCTGCCTCCCGGCCAGCGGGAAAAACTGATGGCCAGCTTCGAGCGGGTTCTGATGCCCGGACTCGATAAAGATCAGTACAGCATTCTGTGGGTGGAGCACGCGGACAAGGGGCGTCTGGAGCTGAACTTTCTGATCCCCAATACCGAGCTGCTGACCGGCAGGCGGCTCCAGCCGTACTACGACCGCGCCGACCGGCCGCGCATCGATGCCTGGCAGACCATCGTGAACGGCAGACTGGGGCTGCATGACCCGAACGCGCCGGAAAACCGCCGGGCGCTGGTCACGCCGTCCGGACTGCCGAAAACGAAGCAGGAGGCCGCAGAAGCCATCACGCGCGGACTGCTGACCCTTGCTTCGTCCGGCGAGCTGAAAACCCGTCAGGACGTCACTGAGGCGCTGGAACAGTCAGGTTTTGAGGTGGTGCGCACAACGAAAAGCAGTATCAGCATTGCCGACCCGGACGGGGGGCGAAACATCCGACTGAAGGGAGCCATCTATGAGCAGTCTTTTAACGCTGGCGAAGGACTTAGAGCAGCAATCGAAAGCGCAGCAGCAGAGTACCGGCGAGATGCTGAAAGCCGCATTCAGCGAGCACGAGCAGTCTGTCAGAGCGGAACTGAGCGCAAGCGCGAGGAGAATCAGCGACGCCATCCTCGCCCACGAGCAGAGTATGAGCGAGGCGATGGAGAAAAACCGGCGGAGCGTACTGCGGACTGCCGGGCGGACATGGCTCACCATCCTGATGGTGTCAGCGCTGCTGATCGGCACGAGCGGGAGCATTCTGTGGTGGCAGGGGCAGCAGATAACCAACAATTACACGCATCTTCGTCAGCAGGAAGATACCCTGGCGAAAATGACCGCCCGGACGTGGGGAGTGCGCTATCAGGAGAGCAGCGACGGCCGGAGGTTTCTTATCCTGCCGCCGGGGATGCAAACCGAAGCCATCCCCTACGACGGGACGACATGGATCCGCCTGAAACAGGAGTAGCGGAAAATGACAGAGCTGGAAAAGCAGTTGCTGAGCGCATTAGAGCAGCTACAGCAGGACTACTCGCAAAGGCTGGACGAATGGGAGAGCGCCTTCGCGGAATGGCGGAGCATGTGTGGGCTTATGCAACGGGAGAACGCGGTGCTGAACGAGCGCGTGTCGGACTTGAGCACGCAGGTGCTGAGTTTAAGCGAGCAGCTGCGCCGCTTGTCCGGGAACTGAATGCCATCGAGCTCCGGCACAGGGAGAATGAGTATCAGAAAACACTGGAGCTGGAGCGCCAGCCGCAGAAAACCTACCGCGGGCCGACACTTTAAACCATCCAGGCAGCTGACAACCCGCACGAAGAGGGGCTCTTACTTCTCCCGCTAAATAGGTTCGTGATCAAAAAGGTCACGACTTATTCAGGAGCGGGAAATGAAGCTGTTAAATCTTATTGAATCATTGCTTAACTGCCTGTATCTGGCGGCGGAGCTGTGGGACTGGCTGGAGAAGCATTTGTCGGTTTTTAAGGCATTGGCGCGGATTTTAGTGTGACTTTAACATCCATGCATCTGGCTGCATGACTATGCACCAGTGTAATATTCAGCGGCTGCGTTTCTGGTGTTTTTTCGTTATGTCTGTCGCCACTTTCTCGCGTCTGGCACCGGAAACGCAGCCAACCCCGTTTCAGCGGTGCGGGCAACGGATGTTATGGTAAATAAGAGCGACCGTCCCGGTCGCTCTTGAAAGAGAATTCGGCCTTAGGTCAGTTTTCGCAGATACAATCATGTGGACTGCGGAGACATTCTTCGCACTCCTCACATATGCACTCATCCAGTTTTTCACCGCACTCGTCGCAACGTGAGCAGCTACAGTGCTCATCTAAATTTCCACAATCGCTGCAGCGCTCACAGACGCAGTCTGCCAGCTTCTCGTTGCAGTCATCGCAGAAGCCACAGGTACAGGCGCTGGCAGGGAGGGCACAAACATCGCAAATCTTATCCATTGGATCCATTTTATCTCACTTTTATTTTATCAGTGGCTGTGTGCGGGCGATTTCCCCAGCGCGATAGATGTGGATTTAAGTGCCATTTTTCAATGATTAAGGCAGCTAAAAAAGTGGTTTTTTAGGGCTTTTCAACGTGACCAGCACTGACGGGGATAAATACAGGTAAGCAATAATGCTCAGTCATGAAAAGGAGAATCCGATGGAGCAACATACCCCTGAATACTTACGACGTACCTTAGCTCATAACCGTGCCCTAATGGACGATATCATTAGCAGTGGCATGTCCAGGTACTACAACACGGAGATTGTGGATGCCGCATGTGAGGCGATAGAAGCTGAATTGCGACGACGAGGAATTTTGTAAGAGACAAAGCCCGCTTATGCGGGCTTTGTCGTTACTGGCGCTTCTGTTACTCAGTGTTGTCTGGGGTTCGGTAGATCTGTAGCCAGTACCTGCCAGGTGCGCTCGTTGGTGGTGCGAACTCATTATCGCGAATGGTGCAGTATCGTCCATATTTGCGGGTAACAGTATGAGTGTTTGTGTTGATGTCACATTCTTGGAATGAGCCACCATCACGACCTATTTTGCCATGTGGTCCTACATAAATTGCCATTTTGTTCTCCTTTTTAGAGCCTTGTATGGGCATCTTATTGGTGTTCAAACAACAATCATTTCAAGATCTAAGAACTGAACTAAAAATCAAACTAAAGGTAGGTATGCGGGGGTTTTACGGCAAAAAGCCCGCACGAGCGGGCTTTTACTTATGGAAACATCGGATGAAGGTGTTCTAGCGTCTCGGATAAAGTCTTACGACTTTTCGAGAGGCTGTACTGAGCCTGCATATTAACCCACGACTCTGCAGAGCGGCCTATAACTTTAGATAGTCGAAGAGCCATCTCATAACTAAGATCAGTTTTTCCATTGAGCAATCTACTTAATGCAGATTGTGATACTTCAAGCTTATCAGCTAACTCTGCGGCAGGTATTTCGAACGGTTCCATGAACATTTCCCTGATGAATTCACCGGGGTGTACAGGATCGTAAAGATTTATCATGCCTTCCTCTATTGGTTTTGTATTTGATTACACAAAACATTTTGTTTCTTTCGCGTTGCGCATTGCACAATACGCAAGTGTCTGTTATTGACAAAAAAAGCAGTAAGCTTTAGGATGCTCGGTGGAGCAGAAAGCTACCGCTGATATGGTGTCTTTACCGACTTTTTCAAGGCGCCATATTGTACGGTTAGCGCTCTTGGAAGTCAAACGAGGTAATCGACCTCAGAGACAAAGTTACGTCAATTATTTTAATAATGCAAGGGGTTCAAATGGACGCTGTCAAATTGTTTTCTGTTTATAGAGATAGATATCGACGAAAATTTTATGGAGATGATTGATGATAAAAAACATAAAGCATAAAGGGCTTCGGAGTTTTGCTGAAAACGGTAACACCGCCGGAATTCAGCCTCACTTAGCGAAAAAACTTCGCATGATATTGACTACGCTAAGCACCGCAACATGTCTTCAAGATATTGTGGATGTAAGGGCGCTGGGGTGTCACCCCCTAAAAGGTGAACGTAAAGGTGAGTTTTCCGTAGAGGTTAACGGAAACTGGAGGGTGGTTTTCAAGGTGGAAGAACCAAACGTCTTAGACGTTGATCTTGAAGATTACCATTAGTAATCAATAAGTAAGTTACTAATCCATCCTAGTGGCAATATGGATGGATTAGGGACTTTATTCAAAAATAAGTACCTCTGGAGGATTTATGAGAGCCTTTATGATTTTGTTGTTCCCTTTGCTTTGTGTAGTCATTGCTGGGGTTCTTGCTGTTCGTGGCCTAGATGGGTGGGGATGGTTCCTGTTTGCAGCTGTTTTGTGTACTGGTGTTGATACGGTGCAGAAACATGTCTCTAACAAGAATAATTCTGTAAGCGATTGAGGCTTTCAGGGTTCTTCCTTGACTGATTAAATCGACAAAGCGTATCTTATGTTCGAAACGAAAAAACCGCCTGGGGAGGCGGTTTTTTCGAGGGTTCAGTAAGTTGGGGAACTTCTGAACCGTGGTAACAGGGTGTACAAGACCGCTGAAACCAAATTCTGTCCTTCCAGTTTAGCCTCAGTATGGCTCTGACTTCAAGAACTCTGCATCAGTAATCTCTTGTACACCCTCTTACCAATGGCCGCAGCCAGTGGCGTTTTGTTGTGTCTTTCCGGGTTGGACTCAAGTCGATAGTTACCGGATAAGACGCTGCGGTCGGACTGAACGGGGGGTTCGTGCATACAGTCCAGCTTGGAGCGAACTGCCTTCCCGGAACTGAGTGTCAGGCGTGGAATGAGATAAACGCGGCCATAACAGCGGAGTGACACCGGTAAACCGAAAGGCAGGAACAGGAGAGCGCACGAGGGAGCCACCAGGGGGAAACGCCTGGTATCTTTATAGTCCTGTCGGGTTTCGCCACCACTGATTTGAGCGTCAGATTTCGTGATGCTTGTCAGGGGGGCGGAGCCTATGGAAAAACGGCTTTGCCGTGGCCTTCTCGCTTCCCTGTTAAGCTTCTTCCTGGCATCCTCCAGGAAATTTCCGCCCCGTTCGTAAGCCATTTCCGCTCGCCGCAGCCGAACGACCGAGCGCAGCGAGTCAGTGAGCGAGGAAGCGGAATATATCCTGTATCACATATTCTGCTGACGCACCGGTGCCGCCTTTTTTCTCCTGCCACATGAAGCACTTCACTGACACCCTCATCCGTGCCAACATAGTAAGCCAGTATACACTCCGCTAGCGCTCGTGACTGGTTCAGGGC
>NZ_JBLKCZ010000059.1:0-5245 GCF_047530595.1 Enterobacter sp. 01-M-02-SI-ECC
GGACAACGATGCCGTGGAATCCAGAGTACTGATCAGAGACGAAGTTGTACCAGGTGATGCCACGTCCGGAACCAAAATATTTTCTGTTAGGTCCTGAATTGACGGTTTTCACCGGCGTGACAAAGCGCATGCCATCAGCTGAAGCCACTTCGCCACCACCCCAGCGGCCAGCAAGCTCCAGTGTGGACTGAAAATCAACCAGGCGGGCATTGGCGCTGACCAGCGTTTCTGCCCGGAGGTAATTCTGTTTTACCCAGCTAAGCCGGTGGCGCGTCAGCGCCGGTATATTGTGCTTTATCAGCGGTTCCAGCCCGATATTGCAGGCCTCTGCCATCAGGACCGCGCACAGGCTGATGTGCAGATCCTGTGCCCGGGCCCCGGATTCACTGACATGCGTAAACTCACGTGTAAATCCCGTTCTGGCATCTATTTCAAGCAACAGTTCCGTCAAATCTACTGGCGGGAGTAGCAGCCTTACCCGACTGTTGAGACGATGCAACGATGTTGGCTCCTCCAGTTTCTCCAGGCTGCTGATAGTCAGGGAAGGATGTTTACCGTCATGGCAAATATGAACCTCCGCATTTCCTTCAAAGCGGGATGCGACGGTTTTCCAGGTTTCATCTAGCTGGACCGCCAACTGTTGCACGCCTTTATGTCCATCAGTGGGATGTCCCAGCGCCCGGCAAACGGGGACCCGCTGAGCCTGCCATTCTTCCCCCTGCAACAGCTTCTCGCGGGGATTTCCCCAGCGATCGCTGTTTTCGAGCCAGATGTCCCTTCGACGTAGTGCATCCTGAAGGCGCTCCAGCAGACAAAGCGAGTAACCGGCACGCTGTATCCGGCCCTCCGCATCGTATACCAGGCGTTTCCAGGGGCCGGTAATAATATGTTCAGGCGCATTGTCCAGGATGCGCTTTTTCGAGCAGTTCAGTTCGGTCAGATAATGAATGGCGGACAACGTATGTTCTCCGGCTGGCGCTGCCTGGAAATGCAGGTCGCGCAATACCGCCGGAAGAAAGCGCTTTACCCGCCCGTACTGCTCCACCATTTCGTCATGGAAATTGTTGTTCTGAGGCCGGGCCAGCTCATTTACCTTGCAGACGGATTCTGCCAGCCTGCTTTTCGGTATGCTGTTGAATATGGTCTCCCTCAGTTCAGCATCGTCAGCCTGTTCATCCAGCAACAATGAACATGCCCGCGCCAATATTAGCGCAGCACGATCAAGATCTTTAAGCGTCCTGAGCCGTTTTTTCTGCCCCGTTTTCTTCGCCGCACGAGTGATATCCAGTATCAGCATATCGAGCACATCAACGGCCTCATCCAGCGCCGCAGTCTCCTGCGCTTTAACGAATGCTGTGAGTACGGCCAGTTTTCTCTGCTGTGGCATTCGCGCGATATATTTTACCGACGCCATGCCTGCGTAACGGGCCAAATTACGCAGTTGTATAGCAGGCAGACCGGTAAAATTCAGTCGGGAAAATTCCAGGTTTCGCAGCCGGATATACCGCTCCAGCGCTTCGGTAAATGCCGGGCCGCTGACGGTGACCGGTCCCTTTTTCAGTTGCTCCAGCGGTGAAGTACGCTGCCCCTCAGGAATGTCCAGAAGCTCCGTCACGCGGGCGGTCTGCCAGCTGTCCGGCAACGCGGCCAGTTTCTTCCACAGCCGCTGATTTGCCCGTTCGCGTATTTCACTGACGAGACGTACAAGTGTGGTTGCTCCGGGCAGCAGGACCTTATTCTGAAGCAGCCACGCGGTGGCAAAATCAAACATAAGGCCGGGTCGCTCATTACTGAGCCATGCGCGGGTGTACAGCAGGCGCTTCAGGCGGAAAGACCAGGGGAAATCGCCAAATTCATGGTAACCGTAATATTCCTTAATCAGCGCAGTATGCTCTCTGAGGGTGGTAACCCGTTCTGCGTAGCGGGTAAGGACTTCTGGACGGCGAATATTAAGCTGCACCGCGACAAATTGCTGAACACCTGGCAGAACCCGGGTTAAGTCTGTCAGAAAGGTGCCCAGAAAACGGGCGGTGGTGAGCTGAAGCGCAATTCCCAGCCGGTTATGCCTTCCCCGCCGCTGGTTAATGAAGGCAAGATCCCGCTCATCAAGATGAAAATAGCGCGCCAGCTGCACGTCATTGGGTTCTGCAACATAGCGACCATAATTCAGTTCCTGCTCAGTGGTCAGAAAATCGACGGGCATACCGGCCTCCCTGCCTGATGGTCATGAATTAACAATTTCGCAACCGTCCGAAATATTATAAATTATCGGACATACTAAAATGGTATTGTTTATGTGTCTATTAAATCGATTTTTTGTTATAACAGACACCTGTTGTCCGATATTTGATTTAGGATACATTTTTATGCGCCTTTTTGGTTACGCACGGGTATCAACTAGTCAGCAGTCGCTCGATATTCAGATCAGTGCGCTCAAAGAAGCAGGAGTGAAAGCAAATCGTATCTTTACTGATAAGGCATCCGGCAGTTCGGTTGATCGTCCGGGGCTTGATCTGCTGCGTATGAAGGTGGAGGATGGTGACGCCATTCTGGTGAAGAAGCTCGACCGTCTTGGCCGTGACACTGCCGATATGATCCAGTTAATTAAAGCATTCGACGCTCAGGGCGTAGCTGTCCGGTTTATCGATGACGGAATCAGTACTGATGGTGACATGGGAAAAATGGTGGTCACTATTCTGTCTGCTGTAGCTCAAGCCGAACGTCAAAGAATATTAGAACGAACAAATGAAGGTCGCCAAGAAGCAATGGCAAAGGGAGTTGTGTTCGGTAGAAAAAGAAAAATAAACAGAGGTGCGATATTAAATATGTGGAAACAAGGTTTAGGAGCCTCACACATATCAAAAACAATGAATATTGCTCGTTCAACAGTATATAAAGTAATAAATGAAAGCAACTAATATAAAAGGTTGAATATGGAATTTAATATTACTTCAAAGTCTAATCCGTTTGGCGATACAACAGCAGAAAATGATAAGAAAATGTTGAGCAGTGCTTTCATCGAAACTGCTGACTTTAGAACTTTAATTGAAACAGATGACCGAACTATTGTTGTAGGCAGACGAGGGACTGGTAAAAGTGCTTTATTCATTCAGCTAAATGAGCATTGGAAGAAAGATAAAAAAATATTAATCCTAAGTTTTTCACCAGACGACACGCAAATAATTGGCTTTAGATCAATGTTGAAGCCATTTACAGGCTCATTCAATTTAGCCAGGGCAGCAACAAGGTTATTATGGCGATATGCTATGTTAATGGAGATAGCATCATATATATCTTCTCATTATAAATTATCATCTCAAATTTCGACAGAAACATTGTTGAATGAGCATTTAAAGAAATGGAATGCTGCACAAGGTGATATTTTAAGAAAGTGTAGGATTGTAGCAAAAGAATATTTAGATGAAAACAATCCTGAAGAATCAATTGGTGACCTTCAATTTAATTTGAATATTTCAGAAATCGAAGGCAATATAGTTTCACTTCTTGAACGCTCAGACAGGAAAGTTGTCATTTTGATGGATAAGCTAGATGAAGCATATGAACCGGATAATATAGGAATAGGAATCATAGCTGGTCTGGCATATGCCTCAATCGAATTAAATCAAAAAGCAAAATGCATTCGCCCAATCATTTTTTTAAGGGATAATATATTTAGATCGCTATCAAAGGAAGATCCTGACTACTCAAGAAATATAGAGGGGCAAGTCATAAGGCTGCATTGGGATTGGGCACAACTCTTAATGCTATCGGCTAAAAGAATGAAAGTGGCATTTAATCTAGATATTGAGAAAGATCAACGGGTTTGGGATAGGTGTACAGCCGATGACCTCAAAGGAAGGAATGGTTTTAAGCGATGCTTGCAATTTACCCTTTACCGTCCCAGAGACTTACTGTCATTGTTAAATGAAGCTTTTTTCTCCGCATTTAGAGAGAATCGAGAAACCATTATTAACACTGATCTAGAATATGCAGCCAAGTCAATTTCCATGGCCAGGCTTGAAGATCTTTGGAAGGAGTACCAGAAGATTTTCCCTTCAATACAAGTTATAACTAGTGCATTCCGTAGTATTGAACCTGAATTAACAGTCTACACTTGCTTAAAAAAAATAGAAGCATCTTTCGAATCAATAGAAGAAAATGAAGACCCAAAAATAATCTCTGAAATACAATTACTAAAAGCTAGTGGGATCCTCCAAAGTTTGTATAGCGTAGGATTTGTGGGTATACGTGATAAAAACACTTCATCCTATTCATTTTGCCATGATGGACGAACCCCAGACAAAGGTTTTGAAAGCAGTGAAAAACTATTAATTCATCCATGTTATTGGCTTGGTTTGAATTTAAATCGCAACGCTCTTGCTCCAGAGGAAGCTGAGGAAATAAATGACGAATATGATATCAATGTTGTTTCCGATAATTCAGCCATTAGAAATAAAACAATAGGTCAAATAACCACTCATCTGGATCAAATACCGACAGGAAATGAAGGGGCTAATGAATTTGAGCAATGGTGCTTAGACGCACTAAGAATTGTATTTGCATCCCACCTGACAGATATAAAACCGCATCCAAACGGTAACGCGGTTCAGAGAAGAGATATTATAGGTACCAATGGTGGAAAATCAGATTTTTGGAAGCGTGTATTAGAAGACTATAAAACAAGACAAGTTGTTTTTGATGCAAAAAATTTTGAAGAATTAGGTCCATCTGAGTACAGACAATTACAATCATATTTAACAGGTCCGTATGGAAAATTAGGGTTTATTATTAATAGAGAAGAAAGTGAGGCATTGAAATCAGGGAGAGATTTGGATTGGACAAAAGAAATGTATCAATCTCATAATTCATTAATAATAAAATTACCTGCGAAATACATATCTAAATTGTTGCAAAAATTAAGAAACCCTGAGAAGCATGACGCTATAGATAGTCAGATGGGGAAACTTTTAACTCTATATGAAACATCATATATGGCCATTAAAAGCACTCAAAAGAAACGAAGAAAATAGCATCAGGTACATCATATGAGAGGGTTCCTGAAAAGGAACTTTCTCATATTTTATAATAAATCAATAATATATATCCTTAGCGTACGTTTTCGTTCCATTGGACCTCAAACCCCTTACTGGCTTTCACGAAGCCGAACTGCCGCTTGATGATGCGAAACGGGTGCTCCACCCTGGCACGGATGCTGGCTTTCATGTATTCGATGTTGATGGCCGTT